>NZ_JBFBCB010000007.1:0-217491 GCF_040682975.1 Streptomyces sp. NPDC051051 | reverse complement strand
TTTTTCCTGGTTTTATATTAACCCCCCGCCCCCCCCCCCCGGGCGGGGGGGGGGGGGGGGGGGTGGGGGGGGGGGGGCCCCCGGGGGGGGGGGGGGGGGGGGGGGGGGGGGGGGGGGGGGGGGGGCGCGGGCGGGGGGGGGGGGGGGGGGGGGGGGGGGGGGGGGGGCGGGGGGGGTGGGGGGGGGGGGGGGGGGGGCCCCGCGGCGGCGGGCACCTGTGCCGGCACAGGTGCCTGAGCCTGGGTCGGTGCTGGTGCTGGTGCTGGTGCCGGCACCGGCGCGGTGGCGGGCGCCGGTGGTGCGGTGGGTGCCGTGGTTCCGGGTTCGTCCGCCGGGACCAGGCGGCCGGGGCGGAAAGGGCCCTTGCCGCACCGGGGGCAGCCGTCGGCGCGCAGGGCGGCGACCGACGTCCAGCGGGCACCCGGTCCGACACGGAGCTTCGTGCCGCAGGCCACGCACTCGTACTCGCGCTGCCGGGTCCGCTTGTCGCCCGTGTAGAGGGGACCCTCGTAGGCGCCCTGCCGGGAGGCCGTCGAGGTGGTGGTCAGCAGGTGCTGGAAGAAGCCGACCCCGCCGAGGATGCCGCTGCCCTCGTACTCGTTGAAATTGCGGATGTAGCCGTTGGTGACCAGGCCGAGCGCCATGATCTCGCGCTGCACCTCGAGCATCTCGTCCGGGCTCTTGCCGCCGAAGGAGAAGAAGATGCTGTGTGCGGGGCCGGGGCGCAGGCCCTCCACGGCGCGCGACAGGAACAGCCGGGCGCCCTCCGGGGTGTACGGCGGGTCGGTCATCGCCACGTCGAAGCCGCCGTGCAGCTCGGCGGGGAGCGGCTCGCGCAGGTCGTGCTCGACCGTCTCGACGCGGGTGCCCAGGCCCGCGGACACCTTCCGGACGTAGGCGAGGATCTCGGGGGAGATGTCGACGACGGTCACGCGCTCGACGATCGGGGCGCCGAGGACGTCCCCGACGACGGCGACCGCCAGCGAGACGAGGTCGTCGTCCCCGATCAGCAGCAGGGATCCGCCGGGCAGCGCGCCCGCCGCGAGCAGCGCGAGGACGCGGCGCACCTTGGTCTCGGGCGTGCAGTGGGACTGGTCGATCGCCATGTCGGCGGCGGGACCGGACTCCATCAGGGCGCGCAGTCGTCGTACGGCCTCGTCCAGGACGGACGGGATCACCAGCTCGCGGCCCTCGCAGGTGCCGCAGGTCGCGTCGAGCGTGAGGTCCATGCCCAGCTCGGCCACCAGGTCCAGGCCGGCCGGGGTCAGCCGGGAGGGGCGCTCCTTGGTGAGCAGATCGCGGCGGCGCAGCTCGTTCCCCAGCGCGGCCACGATCGGGACGGGCAGGCCGGTGGCCCGGCTGATGTCCTTCGTGGAGGCGGGGGCCAGGCGGCGCAGGGCTCGCAGCACGGAGCGCACTCCGGGCGGGCCCTCCTGAAGCCTGACGGCGTCCGCGACTTCCGTGAGCACTCGATCGGCGGGGATGCTCCGGCGGTGTCGAGGCGCGTTTTTCACAAAGCTGCTCCGGGCGGGCTGATGGAATCCAGGACTGTCGAGTATACGGGCTGGCGCGGCGTCGACCGGACCCGGCCGCGACGCCGGTAATGCGGAAAAATAGAGGGGGAATGGGAAAGCTCTTTTCCGGGCGCCCGAAGAATTGTTTCGCCGATATTCGGAGGGTGGCGAGGAGGGGGGCGCCGCAGCCCTTGACGGCGTGCGCGCGCGAGCCGTAGAGCGACCCGGATGCTAGGCTGGGCCTCATCGAGCGTCGTTTTTCGGCCTCGGTGCCTTCCCCTTCGGACGCGCGGACCAGCGCACCTCTATGTGAAAGGAGACGGGGGCAGCGGATCGCGACCCCCGGTTCCCCATGACCAACCCCGCAAGCCTCGCCACCGAGGGTATAAACGTCGATGATTTGTGCTCCTACGCCGTAGACGTGTGGGTGAGCGACCACAGCATCCTGACCGACGAGGAGCGCCTCCTCCAGGTGCTGCGCACGGCCGCCGAAAAAGGGAACGCCCAGGTGCTCGGCGAGTCCTCGCACGTTTTCCCCAATGGTGCGGTCACCGCGATTCTGCTGCTTTCGGCCTCCCACCTGAGCATTCACACCTGGCCGGAATTCAGCCTGGCCAACGTCGATCTGCTGGCCTATGGCCGGCTGAACGGCGAGCGGATGATGCAGAGTGTGGAACTCGGTCTTTCGCCGACGAAGATCAATGTCACGCGCATGCTGCGTGCGGTGCACTGACTCGGACGTGACGCGATCCGCGACGCCGTGATTCCGATTCCGCGGTGCTTCACTTTTCCGTGGGTATCGATTTCACGGCGCACCGATTTCCCGCCGTACTGACGTCACAGCCACCCCGAGAGGGAGTCGACGAACGCGTCGAACCGGTCCCGGTGGATGGCGTGCGGCGTGCCGGGCACCGTACGCACCTCGAAGCCCCGCCGCACGAGTTCCGCCCGCGCCCGCGCGCTGACGAGCGTGCTCGGGTCCGACACCCGGACCAGCGAGGGGACGACGGCCTTCTCCGGGGTGTGGTCGGCGAGGCGGTGGGCGGACAGGGCGAGGGCCGTGTTCTCGTCCCAGACGTCGAGGGCCTGCCGCTCGACCGCGAGCCGCGCACCGCCCTCGGCGCCGTCCCGTGGGCGGGAGGAACTCGTCGGCAGGTCCGGAGAACGCTTGAACAGCGTGGAGAACGCCGGGTCCGGCCCGCCCTCCGCCCCGCTCGGCCGCCAGGCCGGCTCCGATTGGAGCGCGGGCCCGCGCCGGCTCCTCCACCGCCAGGGCCAGGGCCGGCGCCCCCAGCGAATGGCCCCGCGCCAGTTCCGGGTGACGCGGGAGCGTGTCCACGAGGTCCTCGGCGAAGAGCGTGGGCGCGTACGCCCCGCGCTCCCTGGCGCCGTGACCCCGCAGATCCACCGCGAGCACGCGGTAGCCCCGACCGGTGAGGACCGGCGCCGGCTCGTGCCAGGTGCGGTGGCCGGTCATGATGCCGTGGACGAGGACGGCGAGACGGTCGCCCGTCCCCCACTCCCGTGTGCAGACGCATTCGGCTGCTTTCTTCGTTGTCGTGCGGGGCGGGCAGGGGTTCGGGCCGTGGGCGTACCGGTGTACCGGTGTGCCTGCGGACCGGTGTGCCTGTGGATCGGCGGATCGGCGGATCGGCGGAAAGGGCTGAGGAGCCGTGGCAGTGGCGGAGCACGAGGTGCTGGTGTGGTGGGCCCGGACGGGCGACGCCCGGCCCGCGCTCCTCGGCCTGCTCGACGCCGTCGAGCGCGCCCGCCACGAGGCCACCGCCCGGCCGGCCGACAAGGCGCGTTTCCTGGTCGGGTGCGCGCTCAGCCGTGTCGCCCTCGGCGGGTTTCTCGGCGTGCCTCCCGCCGACGTCCCCCTGCGCCGCGTGTGCCCGCGCTGCGGCGGGCCGCACGGCAAGGTGGAGCTGGCGGTGCCGGAGCGCTCGCCGTACGCGGACGTCGACTTCTCCGTCACCCACAGCGGGGAGGTGGTCGGGGTCGCGGTCTGCCGGGGCGCCGCCGTGGGGCTCGACGTGGAGGACGACGGCATCGATCTCGACGTGGACGCGGCGGCGCGCACCGCGCTCGGTGAGGGCGAACGGAGAGCTCTGTACGCCCGCCCGCCGGCCGCGCGCCGTGCCGCCTTCCTGCGCACCTGGACCCGCAAGGAGGCCGTGCTGAAGGCGCTCGGCGTGGGTCTCCATGTGCCCTTGCGCGAGCTGGAGCTGTCCGCGCCGGACGCCGCGCCGGCCGTCCTCGGCTGGCCCGGGCGGCTCGGCCGGCGCCCCGAGGCGAGCCTGACGGACCTGACGGTCGCGGGGACGCACACGGCGGCCGTCGCGGTACTGGCGGGGGGCGGCGTGCGGGTGGCCGTACAGGCGGATCCCGCCCTCTGACGCCCGCCCTCTGACGCCGGTCCTCCGACGGCGGCCCGCACCGGGCGTGCATCACGGGCGTGCATCAGGGGTGGAGCAGGACGAGTGCGATGGTGGGCAAGAACGTGCCGACGCCGCTGAGCAGCCAGTAGGTCTGAGCGGACAGTGAGGTCCGGCGGGCGAGAGCACTGTTGGCGGTCCACCACAGCAGCACGTAGAGACCGACCACGGGCGCGATGATCACCAGCCAGAGGGCCATGCCGTCGTTCTCCGTCGGTTCCGGGTCGTACCGGCTCGCCGCCAGGAACCACAGCAGCCAGATCGGCACCACCCCCGGGATGCCGAGCAGCAGGTTGGCGCCCAGGGCCGTCGGCCACCGTCCGATCATCCTTCCCCCTTCCGCCTTCCCCGTGAGCGACTGCGGGGACAGTACAGCGTGGGTCGGCGGGGCTTCGTCGCGTCCGATGAAACGCGCCGCGAACAGCGAAAATCCCTCCCCAGGGGAGGGCGGAGACGGGCGCCCCCGGCAGGAATCGAACCTGCGGCCAAGCGCTTGGAAGGCGCTTGGTGAGATCACCGGCGCATGCCCTCTGACCTCGCGTTCTTCGGCTGACGACCGCGGATCTGCGGCGCCTTCGACACGCATTCGGCACAGGGGCGGGCGACGCGGGTCGGCTGAAGCCACAAGCCCGGGGTATCCGCTTGAACATGCTTGCTCTGATTGCCTACCGCTCGTATCACGGAGCAACGACCCTGTGGGCCTTCGTGGTTGCCATTCTCATCGTGCTGGTGGCGGGTTGGTACATCCGACGCTGAAGGTAGGCGCGACACCCGCAGACCTGCTTTCCCGGGTCCCGCAGGCCGACCGCTATGGACGGTTGATCGGGATCTCGTAGACGATCTCGCAGTGGGCGGCGGGAACCACGATGTCCGCCGTCTCCACGGGCCGCCTCTCGTCGCTGTAGTACGTCCGCCGGATGTGCGTGACGAGCGCGGCCATGCGGTTCACGACGCCCGCCCCGGCGTGCGGCCCTCCCTCGGGGAGGACGACGAGCGTGCCGGCGGTGAGGTCGTACGGCTCCCAACTCGTCGACAGCTGCACGGGCCTGCCGTCCGCCAGGAACTCGTACGTCGTACGGACGCACAGCTCGCCCTCGGCGATGCCCAGCCGTGCCGCGATCTCCGCCGGTGCCGGAGGCTGTCCTGTGCCCGCTTCGGGAGTTAGCGCGGCGGCCCTCGCCGCCCGGCTGTCCGCCCTCGGGCTGCTCACGCGAGTGGAGGAACACCCCCGGCACACGTCGGTGGAAGCGGAGGTGCCGGACGCGCTCTCCGCCGAGTCATGGCGGGAGGTCCTGGACGTGGTGGCGGAAGCCGACCGCTTCGGCCTCCTCGCCACCAGCATGAACGGCCGCACCCTCTGGGCGGTCGTACGCAAAGCGGTCCCCGCGACGGGCGATGTAGCGGCCCTATGTGTCACCGTTCGCACCGCCACGGTCCAAGCCGACGGACACCTGACGACCTTGCTGAGGGTGCCGACCGGCAGCCCACTCGCGGAGTTCTTCTGGTCAGCCACGAGGGGGAGTCACCGCACGGACTGGCCCGTATCTACATCCCGTGCGACCTGGTGCCGACCGGGGTGCTCGACGACGAATGCCCGTGCCCGGAGGCGGCCAAGAGGTTCGCCGTACTCGGCCCTCCGCCGGCTGCTGTCCGGGAAACGGTCTGCGCCCGTCCGCCGATGCCGGACGAGTCATCGACCCTGCGGACCAACTCCGTCACGCCGGTTCTGGCGATCACGCGCGTCGCGACCGACCTCACCGGCCGAGTGGTCGAGGCGGGCCTGCTGGTCTTCCCAGGGGATCGGGCCGACGCGGTCTTCACCACCCACCACATGCCCGACGAGAGGCAGACGCCAGGATGACAGCACGGAACGAACTTCGCCTGCTCCCGTGGTCGGGCCCGGAGGGCAAGCCCTGCTACCTGAGCACGGATGACAAGGGCGGCTACATGTCCCGCCTGGCGGACAACATCGAAGCGGACCAACTCGACACGGCGGCGATCCTGTTGGAGCACGCCTCGGACACTCTTGACGACCAGGACGCGGACCCGGAGGACCTGCGGCGGTTGACCGGGGAACTGACCGGGACTCTCCGGGACGTGCTCCGCGTCGCAACCAGCCGCGGTCACCTTCTGGGAGTGAGCGAACCGCACCGCTCCTGAAACAGCGGCCGCAAGCAACGCCTGCCGCCGACGACCCTCCGTTTCAACCGGGGAGGGAGCCCGAAGACGACTCGGTTCCCCTCCCCGCGGCGTTATGCCGGCTACCGCTGAGACCGCGGGCACCCCAGGGCTTCGGCGTAGCCGGCGGGCGTCCGTTTCGTGACCACTTGCGGTGAAGGGGGCGCGAGCGGACGGTTCCTGTCTCATGTCCATTGCGCCTCGGTGGCCTGCGTCTCCGGGCGCCGTCGAGCGGAGCCGGCCGACGGTGCCGGGGGATGATCCCCTGCGTGGCTGAAGGACAGGTGCAGATGCGGACGACGCTCGTGCATGGGATGAGCGGCTGGGCTGGGCGTTCTGGCTGATAGCAGATGATCCGGCTGCGAGGAGTGCGGCACGCGCCGACCGTCTTCCTCGACCTGACCGCGTGCGCGATGGCGGAGCGACAGCGCACCCCGCGCTATGGCAACCTGGCGCAACCTCGCGGTCGGGGCCCTACGGCTGAACGGCGCGAAGAACATCGCCTCCGGCCGCCGCCGCAATGCGCGTGACGCCCGCCGACCCCTCACGCTCCTCGGCCTCGCCTGAGCGCGAGGCGGACGTCACGCGACTACGCCGAAGCCCTGAGGGCTGTCACAGAATAACTTCAGACTTTGACCTTGGTCAGGCGGGCTGTCTCGCGAGGTCATCGAGTGGAACGGCACTTCGGCGTTCGTGAGTTATTTTCCGACGGCTCCCTGGGCCGCTCAGGGGTCGACCGGGTCCGGCGCAGGCGTTCTCGGCGTTCTCTCAGGCCGAGAACGAGAGGTAACACCGCCTCAGATGGTCGGGGTGTCGTCAACAATCGGCCTGTGAATCTCAACGACCGGCTTCCACCCCGCGGAGAACTCGATGAAGTCCGCACGGGTGGGGTAGGTGTCGATCGCGCGACGGTCACGCTTGGGGCTGTCGCTCCCCTTGCGCCCCCGGGGAATCTGCTCCTCGAAGATGTCGACCTTCACGTCGGGAACCTCCTTGAGGCCCTGGCGCCAGATCTGCACGATGTCGGCGCCGAACGCCTGCCGGGCCGCAGCGTAAAGGGCCGTGAGGGCCCCCTTGTCCCCACCGGGGACGAAAAGTGCCAGGTCCAGCACGACACCGGCGGACTGGAGGACCTCGATGGTCACCGAGCCGTTCTCGTCGGCCAAGTAGATTCCGGCTTCATTCTCGTCGTCGGGAAGGCAGGAGACCTCTTCCTGGAATACGGTTATCGCCGTGATCGAGCCGCCCTCGAAATTCTCACCGGACTTGGTCAGAAAAGCAGGGACATAGCAGTCGGGAAGCTTGAGTTCTGCCGTGTCGGCGGAAACGAAGATCCTGTCCTTCACGCCGAGCTTCGTCACCTCTTCCAGCGAGAGGCGGCGAGCGGCGATCTTCTCCGTGTTCACGATTTCCCTTTCAGGTTGCACTGTCCCTCCGAACAAGGACGCTACCACGAAACCCTGAGGTCAACTGCCCAGTAATCCTTGGGTAAATGACCTCCGATGGCCTGCACGGGAGGATACCGAAGCGAGTGCCACTCGGTCGGGAACACGCATCCGCCAGATAGTCTCCCTCGTCACGGTGTTGGGGATCAACTGGCGGTTGCATTTCGGTGCGTTGGGTAGCGCAGAGGAACTAAAAGAGAGTTTACAGTAGATATCGCCCATATCTCCTTCGGGAGGTGACGGCGAGGTAAGGCGATCCATTCGTCGTGCATCTCGAAGGGCGCAGCGGAAACCAACCGGAAGTCGCGTACTGCTGCGCCCTCTTCGGTCAGGACTTCGACGTAGTCGGCTGACGCCCGGTTGCTGACGTCTCGTCATGTTGGGCGGGGTTCGGCACACAACAGGCACGGACGTCCGCGATCGTGGAGTTCTCTACGCTCTGTGACCTTGGACTGCCCCTGCCTGCCGACGCACCATCTCTGATCTCCCCTGCCTTGAACAGCTCAGACCGCATCCGGAAGTGTCCGGGAGCGATCTTCCGGATCTGCTGGAACGCCTCGCGCAGGTCCCGGGCCCGCGGGATCCGCGGGGAGGACGGCACCCTCTCGTGACGCCCCTGGCACTGACGGCCTGCGCGGTCCTCGCCGGGGCGTGATCCCTGCTCGCGGTGAGTGAATGGGTGGCCGACGCACCGCCGGCCCTGCTCGAACGGCTCGGCACGGCCGTCGACCCGCTGGTCCCGCTACGCGGTCACCGGCCTCACCGCTGAGCAGGCCGGCCCGGCTCGGCTCGCCCGACTGATCCGAGGGCACTGGACCGTCAAGGCCCTGCACCACGTCAGGGAGGTCACCTTCGCCGAGTACGCCTCCCAGTTGCGGACCGGAAACACCCCCAGGGCGATGGCCGCCTGCAGAAACCTCGCGATCGGAGCTCTCCGCCCGGCGACGGACCGGTGTCGGCTCCCCCTTTTTCGCACGGATGTGGGAGTCGTCCACACACGCCCTGGACCAGTCGAGTTCGCCGGCCGCATCCAGCTCGGCGAGCAGAATGCGGTGCAGCCGGTCGAAGACCCCGGCCCGCTGCCACCGCTCCAGACGCCGCCAGCAGGTCTGTCCGGAGCCGAACCCCGGTTCCAGGGGCAGCAGTTGCCAGGCTATGTCGTCGTGGAGCACGTACAGGATGCCCTGCAGACACAGCCGGTCCGTCACCGGCTGCGGCCCCGGTGATCGCTCAGGTCAGGGCGGCAGCAGCGGCTCGATCAGCATCCACAAGCCGTCATCCACCATCCATGGCCGAGTACTCACACTCTCCCGAACGGCCGAATCGTCACATCGGTCACGCCCGACCAGGGCACCTCAACAAGATCGTGTTACGAGCTCAAAGGGAAAGGAGTCGACGGCCGTCACCAGGACCGGCAACGCCGTGGACAAGCGGTCCCTGATGAACGCGGACCAGGCGGCGGCGCTCCTCGACTGGATCCGGCGCCGGCCGCGCGGGGGACCGCGGCTGCACGCGTTCTTCGCCACGCTGTACTACTGCGCCCTGCTCCCTGCGCCCTGCGGCCGGAGGAAGCCGTAACCATGCGCGTGCACGACGTGACGCTTCCCGGTCCCGGCGCCGAGGACCAGTGGTGTGAGCTGCTGATCCACACGGCGACCCCGGAGGTCGGCAGGCAGTGGACCGACACCGGGGAGATCCACGAGGAACGCGACCTGAAGGGCCGTGCCGAGGGCGAGACGCGCGCCGCGCCGGGGCACCCCGCCCTGACGCGCATCCTGCGCCGGCACATCGAGGACGAGCGGCTCAAACCGGGGGATCTGCTGTTCCGGGGAGAGACGGGAGGCGTCCTCGCGGGTTCGGTCATCCGCCGGGCGTGGCGCAGCGCGCGTAAGGCCGTCCTGCCTCCGCACGTCTTCGAGTCGCCCACCGGCAGGCGGGTGTACGACAACCGGCACACGCGCCTCACGAAATGGCTCAACGACGGGATCCCGCCCGCGCAGGTGGCCGAATGGGCCGGGAACAGCGTGCCGGTGCTGCCGGCCACGTACGCGCGGTGCGTCGAGGGGCAGCTGCCCGATCTGAAACGGCGCCTTGAGGCCGCGGGAGATCTCCCCGAACCGCCCGGCACGGGATGAGGCTCCGCACCGAGAGCTCCGCCGAAAACTTCGACACGTATTCGACACAGCCACCCGCAAAAACCCGGTGACAACCGGACGGCCCCGGACCCTCTCCATGATCGCCGGGAGAGCGTCCGGGGCTTCGTCGTTTCGGGTGAAACCTGCTCCGGCCAGCAAAAATGCCCTCCCAAGGGGAGGGCGGAGACTTGCGCCCCCGGCAGGACTCGAACCTGCGGCCAAGCGCTTAGAAGGCGCCTGCTCTATCCACTGAGCTACGGGGGCCGGTTGTGGTGGCCTCGTACCCGGTGCCCGGGTGCGGGACGATCCGTGACGTTGCCGGGGACAAGGATAGGGCTCCCGGTTCCTTGTCCTGCGTGCTTCGCCTCCGTGGCTCGATGTGGAGGTTCAGTGAAGCGGTCCTGATAATCGCAGGCAGGTGCGAATCGTGCACCGCTTTTGGCGTCTGGGGCGCCGGGTGTTGTGCACTCGTTATGCCTGCGCTGTACCTCTGTCCCGGTCGCACCTTCCGTCCCTTGTGTCCCATCGGCGCGCAGGCATGTCTATGTGCTTCATAAATCCCCCGAAATTAGGCATTCTTCGCATGTGGTGACCTTGGACGTACGGCCTCAGCTGCTCAACGCACTCTCCGCCCTGCGCGAACGTGTCGCCGCCGCACGCTTCCCGCTGCCCCTGGCGGGGGCGCCACGCGCGCGTGCCAACCGCGACGAACTCCTCGCCCAGCTCGACGACTATCTGGTGCCCCGGCTGAGACAGCCCGAAGCACCCTTGCTGGCCGTCGTGGGCGGATCCACCGGCGCCGGCAAGTCGACGCTCGTCAACTCCCTGGTGGGGCGAAGAGTCAGCGAAGCGGGAGTGCTGCGGCCGACGACCCGGACGCCGGTACTGGTGTGCCATCCGGAGGACCATCACTGGTTCAGCGGCATGCGGGTGCTGCCCGACCTCACACGCGTGTGGGTGCCCCATCAGGAGCCCGCGGACGACCTGTTGCTGCCCGGCGAGGACGGCAGACGCCTGCTGCGCATCGAGACCGCTGAGACCCTTCCGCCCGGCCTCGCCCTCCTGGACGCGCCCGACGTCGACTCCCTGGTCGCCGACAACCGTGTCCTGGCAGCCGAACTCATCTGCGCCGCCGACATCTGGGTCATGGTCACCACGGCCGCACGGTACGCCGACGCCGTGCCCTGGCATCTCCTGCGCACCGCCAAGGAGTACAACGCGACGCTCGTGAGCGTCCTCGACCGCGTACCCCACCAGGTCGTCTCCGAGGTGTCCCGCCAGTACGGCGCCCTGCTCACCAAGGCCGGCCTGGGTCACGTACCGCGCTTCACCGTGCCCGAACTGCCCGAGTCCGCCTGGGGCGGAGGGCTGCTTCCGGCCACAGCGGTGGCACCGTTGCGCACCTGGCTCATCCATCACGCACAGGACCGGGCCGCCCGCCACGACGTGATGGCCCGCACGGCGTACGGCGTCCTCGACTCGCTCAACTCCCGGATGCCCGAACTGGCCGGCGCCGCGGCCGCGCAGTACGCGGCCGCACTGCGGCTCACCTCGGCCGTCGACGGGGCGTACGACAGCGAATACGCGCGCGTGCGAGGCCGGTTGCAGAGCGGCGCCGTGCTCGCGGGTGACGCCCTCAAGCGCTGGCGGGCCTTCCCGCTGGACTGCACCGCCGGGGAACTGCTCGACGCCCTCGTGGAGAGCCTGGCCGCGCTCCTGCTGTGCGCCGTCACCGCGGCCGACGAGCGGGTCGACGAGGCATGGCGTCTCGAACCGGCCGCTGGTGCCCCCGAACTGCTCGACCGCGACACCTCCCTGGAGACCGCCGAACACCGCATCGGCATGGCCGTACGGCGCTGGCGGCGCGAGTTGGAGGAGTATGCCGAGGACGAGGTGCGCCACCTCGAACGCGGCGCCGCACCCGATCCCGAACTCGTCGCAGCCCTCGTCGCCACCGTCCTGCTGGGCGGTCGCAGGGCCCGCTCGGCGGGCGAGGGGCTCGCCGAGCGGATCGGCGCCCACGGCGCGCTGCGGCTGCGCGACCGGGGCGGGCGGCTGCTCACCGAACACCTCGACCGTGTCATGCACAACGAACGCGAGCGCCGGCTCGCCCCGCTCGACGGACTCGACGTCCACGTCGAACCCCAGGCCGAACTCATCGCCGCGCTGTCCGTACTACAGAAGGAGAGGTGACCGGTGACCGCCGTCACGAACCAGGACCACACCGACCACACCGACCACACGGGCCGCACGGATCACATGGATCACATGGATCACATGGAACTCGCCGAGTGTGAGGGGCGTGAGGGGCGGTCGATGCAGGCGGGATGCGAGGGAGACGGTGCCTCGTCCTCGGGCGGTCGGGAGGAACCCCGGGACCCCCAGGGCACCCAGGACGAGCAGGTGGGCGAAGGGCGGCCGGCCCCAGGCACGGCAGAGGGGGAGCGCTCCGCCGAGGCGGCGGGAGAAGGCCCCTCCGCCGGTGCGGCCGAGGGAGCCGTGTCCGAGGACGGGAGCGAAGGCGGTCCTCCCGCGAAGGCGGTGGAGGGCGGCTCCTCGACGCCCGCCGACGCGGACGACCGTCCGGCGCGAGCGCACGAGACCGACGAGTCCGCGGGCGCCCGGTCGGGGACCGGGCCCGAAGCCGAGTCGTCCCCGGCCGCGCGAGAAGACGACGGCCCTTCCGTGCGGGTGCCGGACAAGGATCGTCCCGCATCCGCACGGAAGGGCGACGACTCCTCACGCGGCCGGTCCAGGGCCGAGGCCGAGTCCTCGCACGATCGGTCCAGGGCCGAAGCCGTTCCTCACACGCGCGTGCGGGACAGGTCGCGGGGCGAGGACAGCCCCGCACGTGGGGGCGAGGAAAGCCCCGCGCGCGTGCCGGACGGCGAACGCTCCCGACGCTCGCCCGGCAGCGACCGTCCCGCACACCCGCCGGAGACCCAGGCCCCCGTACGCGGCCAGGACAGCCGGGGAAGGGACCGCGGCGCCCACCCCCCGCAGGAGGCCCCCGGTTCCGGTGAACCCTGGGGCGACGGTCTCATCGCGCGTCGCGTGAGCGAGGCCACCGCCGCCGAGCAGGCCGCCGCCCTGGAGGTCCGGTCCGGCAGCTCCCAGGCCGCCGCGGCCCCCCTGGCCTACGACGGCCACCTGCGCTCCCGGCTCGACGCGCTGCGGGAACTGGTGGGGCTTTCCCGCGCGCGGCTCGACAACAGGACGCTCTCCGAGGCGGGCCGGGTTCTCGACGAGGCGGCTGCCCGGCGCAGGCTCTCCGGACAGCACACCGTGGTCGCCATCGCCGGGGCCACCGGCAGCGGCAAGTCCCAGTTGTTCAACGCCCTCGCCGGGGTGACCATCTCGGAGACGGGCGTACGGCGGCCCACCACCGCCGCCCCCATCGCGTGCAGTTGGAGCGACGGCGCGGCGACCCTGATCGACCGGCTCGGCATCCCGGGCCGGCTGCGTCGCCGCCCGGTGCAGAGCGCGGACGCGGAGGCCCAGCTGCGCGGACTCGTCCTGGTGGACCTGCCCGACCACGACTCGGCCGCCGTGCAGCACCGTGAACAGGTCGACCGGGTCCTGGCCCTCGTGGACGCCGTCATCTGGGTCGTCGACCCGGAGAAGTACGCCGACGCCGTGCTCCACGAGCGCTACCTGCGGCCCATGGCGGGACACGCGGAGGTCATGTTCGTCGTCCTGAACCAGATCGACCGACTGCCGGGCGAGGCCGCCGAGATGGTCCTCGACGACCTGCGGCGGCTGCTGGACGAGGACGGCGTCGCCCTCGGCGAGTACGGCGAACCGGGCGCGACCGTCCTCGCGCTGTCCGCGCTGACCGGCGACGGCATCGGGGAACTGCGCGAACTGCTCGGTCAGTTCGTCGCGGAGCGCGGTGCCGCGGCGCGGCGCATCTCGGCCGATGTCGACGCCGCCGGTTGGCAGCTGCGGCCCGTCTACGCGACGACGCGGTGCACCGGCCTGAGCGAGGAGGCCCGGGACGACTTCGCCGCCCGCCTCGCGGACGCGGTGGGCGCCACGGCCGCGGGCGAGGCCGCCGAACGCGCCTGGCTGCGCAACGCCAACCGCGCGTGCGGGACGCCGTGGCTGAGGCTGTGGCGGTGGTGCCAGGACCGCAGCGATCCTCCCACCGGCAGCGTCCGGGTCCGCTCGCAGGCCGACGAGGAGGCCACCGCGCGGCAGCGCGTGGAGCAGGCGGTGCGCACGGTGTCGGAGCGGGCCTCGGCGGGGCTGCCCGCGCCGTGGGCGCAGGCGGTACGGGAGGCCGCCGTACGCGGTGCGCAGGGGCTGTCCGAGGCACTGGACGAGCTGACCGCGCGGGCCGGGGTGCCGGAGGGGCGCCCGCCGCGGCCGGGCTGGTGGCCGGTGGCCGTGCTGGCGCAGGCGTCCATGACGGTCCTGCAGGTGCTCGGCGGACTGTGGCTGGTCGGCCAGATCGCCGGGTTCATGTCGCCGAACCTGGGAGTGCCGGTGCTGCTGATGGTGGCCGGCATCATCGGCGGCCCGCTGGTGGAGTGGAGCTGCCGGATCGCGGCCCGCGGCCCCGCACGCAGATACGGCCAGGACGCGGAACGGCGCCTGCGAGAGGCCGCCGCCGGGTGCGGCAGGGCGAGGGTCCTGGACCCCGTGGCCGCCGAGCTGCTGCGGTACCGGGAGGTGCGGGAGCAGTACGGCAGGGTGATGGGCGCACAGGCGCTGGCCAGGTGAGAAGGGGAGGTGCGGGCGCGGGCCGGGGCGTCGGCCCGGGGGCGGTGCGACGCGGGACCCCCGTCCGGGTGACGGCTTTTTCCACAGGCGGGTGGTGATCCACAGCGCTCGGCGGGCTCGGCCCGGCGGAGGCAGTCTGGTTTCGCGGCGATCGTGGCGAAGCGGTCGTGGCGACGGTGGCGGTGAGCGGCTCGGGGCGTACGCCTCGCGGCCGCCGCCGCCCCGGCAGACACAGCCGTACGGGACGGGCCCGTACGCGTATCCGCCCGGCGCCGACGCCCGGGTGAGGGAGGGGTCCTCGATGAACGAGACGATGGTCTGCGCGGTGGGGAACGTGGCGACGCAGCCGGTGTACCGGGAGCTGTCGGCGGGACCGTCGGCGCGGTTCCGGCTGGCGGTGACCTCGCGCTACTGGGACCGGGAGAAGAACACCTGGGCCGACGGCCACACCAACTTCTTCACGGTGTGGGCCAACCGGCAGCTGGCGGCGAACGTGGCCGCGTCGCTGAACGTGGGTGAAGCGGTGATCGTGCAGGGTCGGCTGAAGGTGCGCGCGGAAGCGCGCGAGGGACAGAACAGGACGTCGGCCGACATCGACGCCGTGGCGATCGGTCACGACCTCGCCCGCGGCACCTCGGCCTTCCGTCGCGCGGCCAGGCCCGAGTCGGCCGCCGCGGCCGGCGCACCCGCGCAGCCGGAACCCGACTGGCAGACCCCGGCGGAGCCGGAATCACCGCGGCGACGCGAGCCGGCAGCCGTGACCTGATGTCAGGGAGCGTGCCGGTCTGGCTGATCAGCGGCTTATCGGCGGATACGACCCTGCGTGGTGGGTTGATTTGTCGATAAGCCCTGCTCGGGCGCGATCTTGGGGATAACGATTCCGAGTCGGATCACCCATCGGACGACCTGACCGGGAAGGCCGGTACGCCCGCCTCTCTAGGATGCCGAACGTGGCTCACGGGGCTTCTGATTCTGCTGGTGGGACCCATCCCCCCACGTCAACGGGTCCTGCTGGAAGGGAAATTACGTGATTTCTTCGTTCTCCGCGCCGTTCGGACGCGGACGGGGCGCGGTGCGCCTCGCGGCGGGGACGCTCGTGTCCGGGCTCGTCGCCGCCGGGGTCCTCGCCGCCGCGGGCCCGGCCGCCGCCGAGACGACGGCGCAGACCCGGGGCGGAGCGACGGCGACGATAGGCGGCCTCAAGACGTACGGAGCCGCCGTGCTGCACGACGAGAGCGGGGACCAGGAGGTCTCGGCCGGCCTGTTCGAGATGTCCGTCGAGGGCGGCGGAACCCTCCAGACCTACTGCGTCGACCTCCACAACCCCACGCAGAAGGACGCCAAGTACCAGGAGACTCCCTGGAGCGGCACCTCACTGGCCGTCAACAAGGACGCCGGCCGCATCCGCTGGATCCTGCAGAACTCCTACCCCCAGGTCAACAACCTGGCGACGCTGGCCAAGAAGGCCGGTATCGCCGGGGGCCTCACCGAGCAGGACGCGGCGGCCGGGACCCAGGTGGCGATCTGGCGCTACTCGGACGGCGCGGACGTCGAGGCCGTCGACCCGCAGGCCGAACGGCTCGCGGACCACCTCCAGAAAGCCGCCCGTGCCGTGGCGGAACCCCAGGCCTCACTGACTCTTGACGGTGCCGCGGTCTCCGGACGTCCCGGCGAACTGCTCGGCCCGGTCACCGTTCGGACCGGCGCGAGCGCCGTGACGGTGTCACCGCCGCTGAACTCGGCCACCACCGGCGTCCGGATCGTCGGCAGGGACGGCAAGCCCGTCACCTCCGCGCAGGACGGCAGCGAGCTGTTCTTCGACGTGCCCGCCGCCACCGCGGCCGGCGCCGCGGAGCTGACCGTCCAGGCCTCCACCACCGTCCCCGTCGGCCGCGCCTTCACCTCCGAGAGCCGCAGCCAGACCCAGATCCTGGCCGGCTCCAGCGAATCGACCGTCTCCGCGACGGCGTCCGCGACCTGGGCCGGGGCCGGCGCCGTACCGGCCCTTTCCGCGGCGAAGAACTGCACGAGGAACGGCGTCGATCTCATCGCGGCCAACCAGGGCGACCAGGCCTTCACCTTCGAACTGATGGGTGTGCGGCACAGCATCCCCGCCGGCACGTCCCAGACGGTGACGATCCCCCTCCAGGAGGATCAGGCCTACGACTTCACCATCACCGGCCCGCAGGGCACCCAGAGCCGCTTCACCGGCGTCCTCGACTGCCGCACCAGAGCCGCCGAGTCCGGCCTGGCCACCCAGACGCTCACCGAACCGAGTCCGGCCACGGTGGGCGGCACCGCCTCCTCGGGCACCGACCTCGCCCAGACGGGCGGCTCCGACGTCACCCCCCTGATCGCGGGCACCGCGATCGGCCTGGTCGTCATCGGCGGCACCGTCCTGGTCCTCGTGGGCCGCAAGGAGAACGACGCGCGGGGCTGACCGGCACCCACCGCGGCACCCACGGCCCCCTCAGGGGCCCGCCGGTGCCGATCCCTGTCCCTGTCGTCCCTGTCGGCGGACGAGGCTCCAGCTGGAGCTGCCCCGTGACGACGTGTTGCGGGCCGTCCCGGGCCCTCCGACGTGCCCCGGAGTCACCGGACGACGACCGACCGGGACGGGGACGACGGCCGACCGGGACGCGGCGGACACCACCGTCTACAACGAAACCCCAGGTCAGAGCCTCACGGTCGATCGGGTTTCCCCCCAGGGGTAGCCGTCCGGCAAGATGGGGTGTATCTGCCCACTGCCAGAATTCAAGCTGCCGGACGGTTTCTCTTGGCTGAGTACATCTACACCATGCGCAAGACGCGCAAGGCGCACGGCGACAAGGTCATCCTTGACGACGTGACGCTGAGCTTCCTGCCCGGCGCGAAGATCGGTGTGGTCGGTCCGAACGGTGCCGGTAAGTCCACCGTTCTCAAGATCATGGCCGGGCTGGAGCAGCCGTCCAACGGCGACGCGTTCCTGTCGCCCGGCTACTCCGTCGGGATGCTGCTGCAGGAGCCGCCGCTCGACGAGTCCAAGACGGTCCTGGAGAACGTGCAGGACGGCGCCGCCGAGATCATGGGCAAGCTCAAGCGCTTCAACGAGGTCGCCGAGCTGATGGCGACCGACTACTCGGACGCGCTCATGGAGGAGATGGGCAAGCTCCAGGACGACCTGGACCACGCCAACGCGTGGGACCTGGACGCCCAGCTGGAGCAGGCCATGGACGCCCTGGGCTGCCCGCCCGGCGACTGGCCGGTCACCAACCTCTCCGGTGGCGAGAAGCGCCGCGTCGCGCTGTGCAAGCTGCTGATCGAGGCCCCCGACCTGCTGCTGCTCGACGAGCCCACCAACCACCTGGACGCCGAGTCCGTCCAGTGGCTGGAGCAGCACCTCGCGAAGTACGCGGGCACCGTCGTCGCCGTCACCCACGACAGGTACTTCCTGGACAACGTGGCCGGCTGGATCCTCGAGCTGGACCGCGGCCGCGCCATCGGCTACGAGGGCAACTACTCCACCTACCTGGAGTCCAAGGCCTCCCGCCTCAAGGTCGAGGGCCAGAAGGACGCCAAGCGCGCCAAGCGCCTCAAGGAGGAGCTGGAGTGGGTGCGGTCGAACGCCAAGGGGCGTCAGGCCAAGTCCAAGGCGCGTCTGGCGCGCTACGAGGAGATGGCCGCCGAGGCCGACAAGATGCGGAAGCTGGACTTCGAGGAGATCCAGATCCCGCCGGGCCCGCGTCTGGGCAACGTCGTCGTCGAGGTCAACAACCTCAGCAAGGCCTTCGGTGAGAAGGTCCTCATCGACGACCTCTCCTTCACGCTGCCGCGTAACGGCATCGTCGGCGTCATCGGCCCGAACGGCGCCGGCAAGACCACGCTCTTCAAGATGATCCAGGGTCTGGAGGAGCCGGACTCCGGCTCGATCAGGGTCGGCGACACCGTCAAGATCTCGTACGTCGACCAGAGCCGCGAGAGCATCGACCCGAAGAAGTCGCTGTGGGCCGTCGTCTCGGACGAGCTGGACTACATCAACGTCGGCCAGGTCGAGATGCCCTCGCGGGCCTACGTCTCCGCCTTCGGCTTCAAGGGCCCGGACCAGCAGAAGCCGGCCGGCGTCCTGTCCGGCGGCGAGCGCAACCGTCTCAACCTCGCGCTCACCCTCAAGCAGGGCGGCAACCTGCTGCTCCTCGACGAGCCGACCAACGACCTCGACGTCGAGACCCTGTCCTCCCTCGAGAACGCGCTGCTCGAATTCCCGGGTGCGGCCGTGGTCGTCTCCCACGACCGGTGGTTCCTGGACCGGGTCGCCACGCACATCCTCGCCTACGAGGGTGACTCCAAGTGGTTCTGGTTCGAGGGCAACTACGAGTCGTACGAGAAGAACAAGATCGAGCGGCTCGGTCCGGACGCGGCCCGTCCGCACCGCGCCACCTACAAGAAGCTGACCCGGGGCTGATCTTTCTTGCGGCACATCTACCGCTGCCCGCTGCGCTGGGCGGACATGGACGCGTACGGCCACGTCAACAACGTGGTGTTTCTCCGTTACCTGGAGGAAGCCCGTATCGACTTCCTGTTCCGCCCGGAGAAGGACTTCAAGCAGGGGTCCGTGGTGGCGCGCCACGAGATCGACTACAAGCGGCAGCTCGTCCACCGGCACCGACCCGTGGACATCGAGCTGTGGATCACGCAGATACGCGCCGCGTCCTTCACCATCGCCTACGAGGTGAAGGACGGCGACCAGGTCTACGTCAGCGCGTCGACGGTGATCGTGCCGTTCGACTTCGCGACGCAGCGGCCTCGCCGGATCACCGACGAGGAGCGTGAGTTCCTCGAGGAGTACCGGGACGACGACAAGGAGGCCGTCGCCGCATGACGGTGCTCCACCTCGCCGACGAGGGGGAGGCGGCGGATCTCGCAGCCTTCCTCTCCCGGCTGCTCCACTACGACCGCGCGGCGGCGGTCCGGCTCCAGGCGGCCGGTACCGCGCTGGCCGTCTTCGGACGGCCACCGTCCTTCGAGGTCCTCGCGGTCCGGGCGGTCCGGCTGGCGAAGCCGTACGAGAACGGCCTCGACGTCACGCTGGACGTGACCGTGTCCGCGGGGGAGCTGCTGGAGAGCGTCGACGAGACGGCGGCCACGGCCGCCGTGCCCGCCGCGGTGACCGGGCCGCCCTGGGCGGGCGTACTGCCGCCCCGCGGCGGCTGGGAGCCGCTGGCGGGCCTTCCGGCGCCGGACGAGTTGCGCGCGATGGTCGGCGCGGCCGTCGCGGAGTTCCGCCGTCGTACCGAGGAGCTGCAGGCCGAGCGCCGTACGCGCGCCGAACTCGACCGGATCGGGCGGGAGATCTGGTCCCGGACGGTCGGGGACACCGGCCTGCCCGTGCGCGCGGTGCACGCGGCCCAGTCGCTGGGCTTCCTGCGGCCGGCCACCGCGGCCCGGGACACCGGGCTCTACTCCTCGGGGTCATGGCTGCGGCTGCGGACGCCGTACGGCTCGATCGCGGTACGGCGGGCGGGGTTCGGCGGCCTGGGCCTCAGCGTGCGCTGAGCGGCCGTACGCCCCGGCCCCGGCCCGCGCACGTCGGCCTCCGTACGCCGGTTCAGTCCGCGGTGTTCACCATGGACGCCGCCGCGTACGTCAGGTAGTTCCACAGCGTCTGCTCGTGCTCCTCGGACAGCCCCAGCTCGTCCACCGCGTCCCGCATGTGCCTGAGCCAGGCGTCGTGCGCGGCCCGGTCCACGGTGAAGGGCACGTGCCGCATCCGCAGCCGGGGGTGGCCGCGGTTCTCGCTGTACGTCGTGGGGCCGCCCCAGTACTGGATCAAAAACAGCGTGAGCCGCTCCTCGGCCGGGCCCAGGTCCTCCTCGGGGTACATGGGCCGCAGGAGCGGGTCCTCGGCCACTCCCTCGTAGAAACGGTGGACCAGTCGGCGGAAGGTGTCCTCCCCGCCGACCTGCTCGTAGAAGGTCTGCTCCTGAAGCGTGCCGCGCCGGATCTCTTTCACGTCCCCCATGGTCTCAGACCCGGGGACCTAGTACTCCAGGCCCAGGACCTTCCGGCACGGGGCCCTTGCTCACCGCGCCTCCGGGCCGGCGGGCGCGGGCACTCGCCCCATGGGCTCCCGCGTCGCACAGTGGACGTATGGCAACGCATGCGCTCGGCAAGGAGCTGGAGGAGCTCGCCGCCTCCGAGCGGGCGGCGTTGGTGCGGGAGATCGAGGCGAGCGGGGCCTTCGCCGCCGATCCGGCCTGGCGGAGGGCCTTCGCCGTCGTCCCCCGCCATCTCTTCGTGCCGTACTACTACGCCGGCGGCGCGGGCGGGTACGAGCGGCGCTGGGGTGAGAGTGCTGATCCACGGGCCCGCGAGCGGTGGGTGCGCGGCGCGTACGAGGACGTACCACTGGCCACCCGGCTGCGGGACGGCGACCTGGTCTCCTCGAGCAGCCAGCCCTCGCTGATGGCCGAGATGCTGGCCGAGCTGCGGGTGCGGGAGGGGGACCGGGTGCTGGAGATCGGTGCCGGCACGGGATACAACGCGGCGCTGCTGTCGTACCGGCTCGGGGACGAGCGGGTCACCACCGTGGACCTCGATCCGGAGATCGCCGAGTCCGCCCGGCGGCACCTCGCCGAGGCCGGCTACCGGCCGACCGTCGTCACCGGCGACGGCGCCCGCGGGGTTCCCGAACGCGCGCCCTTCGACCGGATCGTCGCGACCTGCGAGCTGGCGTCGGTCCCACGGGCCTGGGTCGCCCAGTGCCGTCCCGGCGGCCGCATCCTGACCCCGCTGGCCACCGGGCTGCTCGCGCTGACGGTGGGGGAGACCGGGCAGGCCGAGGGGAACTTCCTGCACACCCCCGCCTACTTCGTTCCGCTGCGCGGCACCGAGCGGCCCGCGCCGGAGCCGGTCGCCCTCGGCGGGGTGCCGCCGAGGGTCAGGGAGGACGAGCTGTTCCGCTTCCTGCTGGCCCTCACCCGGGAGACCCTCGACCCCCAGGAGGCGTACGCGCTGTGGGAGCGCGAGGGCAGGCCCGGACGGCACCGGTACGGCGTCACCGTGGGGCGCGGGCAGATGTGGGCGTGGCTGGACGATCCGGAGGGACCGTACGCCTGGCCCCTGCCGGGATCGTCGGGCCCCGGCCTCGTCGGGACCTGACCCTCCCGGGGCCGGCCCCGCCGGGGCTCGGCCCCCGCGGGACTCAGCCCCGTCGGACCGTGATCGTGGTCCACGCGCCGACGTGGACGCGGTCGCCGTCCTGGAGGGGGACGGGCACGAAGGGCTGGATCGGCTCGTCGGAACCGTTGACCGTCGTGCCGTTCGTCGAGTTCTGGTCGACGACGGCCCAGCTGCCGTCGGGCTGCTGCACCAGCACCGCGTGCTGGTGCGAGACCCCCGGGTCCTCCGGCGGCACCGACAGGTCGATGTCGGGAGTCTCACCGGTGGAGTGCCGGCGGCGGCCGATGGTGATCTGGTTGCCGTCGAGCGTGCGCTGCTGCTCGGGGGAGTAGGCGGGCAGGTTCAGGCCCGCGGCCTCCGGTCCCGAGCGGTGCATCATCGCCATGAAGTACTCGCGGTCCGTGCCTATCGTCGCCGTCCAGGTCTCCGGCTGCTGCGGGAAGGCCTGGCCGGGCGGGACCTGGTTGCCGCCGGGCTGGGGGTAGCCGTAGCCGCCGCCCTGGTTGCCGCCGGGACCGGTGTGGGACGGCGGGGAGAGCACCCAGTCGTCGTCACCGCCGCCGAAGGACGGGCCGGACGGCTGCTGCGGCCGACCGGTCCCCTGCGGGTAACCGGCCGGGGCCTGCGGGCCGCCGGACGGCTGGAAGGCCTGCGGGGCGCGTCCCCCGGGGCCACCGGGACCACCAGGACCGCCGGGGCCACCCGGACCGCCGGACTGCGGTGAACCGCCGTAGCCGCCGCCGGGGCCGCCGTGACCACCAGGACCGCCGGGGCCGGAGGGCTCGCGTGCGAAGGGGTCGGAGGACGGGTTCGCGGGGCCGGGGCGGCGTCCGAAGGGGTCGCCGGGGACACCCGACGGGTCACGCCCGTAGGCGCCCGCGGGCGACCCGCCACCGGGGCCGTCGGCCGGGCCGCCCGGCGTGCCGCCGGGACCCGGCCCGTGCCCCTGCCCCTGAGGCCCGCCGGGCGGACCACCGAACGGCCGACCGCCGCCGGGGTTGCCGGGACCACCCGGTCCACCGGGACCGCTCTGGCCGCCCTGCTCATGGCCGAAGGGCCGGCCGCCCCCCTGGCCCGGAGGCCGCGAGGGGTCGCCGCCGAACGGCGGGCCCGGCGGGATCGGCTCGGCGGGACGGTTCACCTGGGAGGGACGGGAGCTCTGGTAGTCGAACGCGTCGCTCCCGCCGAAGGACGGGGGCGGAGGCTGGAACCGCGCGTCCGGACCCGCTCCGGGCCCGGCGGGACCGCCAGGACCGCCAGGACCGCCGGGTCTGCCGAATCCGCCGGGACCTCCCGGTCCACCGGGACCTGGCCCGCCGGGACCCGGCGGGCGCGGGGCGGCGGGCGTGTACGAGGTCGCCGTGTTGGTCAGGAAGTTCCACCGGCATTCCTCGCAGAACGGCGCGCCGCCCTCACGGGGCGTGCGGCACTGCGGGCACAGCTCCGGCTCGGCGTTCGGCACCGCGGACAGGTGCCGGTTGTCGGGACGGCCGCCGGCGCCCGGCGGGGGCGGCGGGAAGCCGTAGCCCCCGCCGGCCGGGGGCGGCGGGGGAGGGGGCGGAGGTACGGCACCGGCCATGCGGTGACCGCAGACCTCGCACCAGTCGTCGGAACCCGACTGGTGTCCGTTCGGGCAGGTCGGCATGTCGGCGCGTCCCCCTTTCCTTCGGTGTTCCTCTAGCGTCCGCTAGGTCACTTCTTTACACGAACAGTCTTTGTGGACCTGGTCTCGAGGGTCATCTCGTCGGCCTCCGCGACCTTCGCCTTCAATCGCACAGTACCTGTCGGCGCGTCGACCACGTCCACCACCTTCGCAAGCAGTTTCGCAGTATCCGCGTTCCCGGACGCGCTCGCGAGCTGAACGGCCCGGCCCAGTTTGGCCGTTGCTCCATCCATATCACCCGCTTTGCGGAGATCCAGCCCCTGCTGGATGGCCTGGGCCAGTTCGGCCTGCCCGGTGTAGTGGGCGACCTGCGGGTTGATCGAGGTGGAGGCCGTCATGTCGTCGGTCCACACGGCCCGTACGAGGCCCTGCGCGCCCAGGTTCCGCACCGTGCCACCGGGTTCCGGGATCACCAGGGAGACGCGCGCGGCCAGCATCTCCTGGCCGACGCCGGCCGCCGGGACCTCGACGCACACGTGGTAGTCGCGGGACTCGTCGCCCCAGGAACCCGTGGGGTAGTCGCCGGAACGCGGGCCCGACTCGGTGCGCCTGCCGGTCAGTTCCGCGACCGCCGGCGCGACCTGCTTGACGAACCGGACGGCCGCGCCGGCCGGGGTCCACAGCCGCAGGGCGACATCCGCGACCTCCTTGCCCATGGCCGTCTCCATCATCCGCGTGAAGTCGGCGGCGAGCCCGGCCGGGTCGGCGACGATGTCGGCGGTGCCGAGCAGGGCGGAGGCGATCGCTGTGACTTCTTTCACTTCCCAGTCGGTGCCCACGCCGCGCGCGTCACAGGTGAACCGGCCCGCGCAGGAGTCCAGCGCGGCCTTGAGGTCCTCGGGCGACTCGTGTTCGTTGCGGCCGTCGGTGAGCAGGATGCCGTGCCGGATGGCGACGTCGGCGGTGGACAGCAGCCGGTCGGCCAGCCGCAGCCAGGTGCCGATGGCCGTGCCGCCGCCCGCGCTGAGCCGGCGCAGGGCCTGCTTGGCCTGCTCGCGGGTGGCGGGGTCGGCCACCGCGAGGCGCCCGCCGCCCGGATAGACCTCCGTGGCCACGTGCGTGCCGCCGATCACCGAGAAGTGCGCGCCGTCGCGGAGCGTGTCGACGGCGGCGGCGGTCGCGTCGCGCGCGTTGCGCATCTTGGTCGGCGGGTAGTCCATCGAACCGGAGCAGTCGACCATGATCACCACGGCGGCGGACGGGCCCGCGCCCGGCGCGTACAGGTGTGGTGCCGCGACCCCGGTGCCGACGGTGCCGCCGCCGGTGGCCGTCACCGTCACGATCGCGTTGACCTCGCGGCCGCCCTCCGGCAGGTAGGCGTTCTGGTAGACGTCCACCGCGAACCGCGGCACGTTCGACTTCGAGAAATTGGCCATGCCTTTTCCCTCCCCCTCGGAAACTCCCACGGCGTGCGGGGTGACGACGCGGACGGACCGGTCCCCTCCGGTCCGTCCGCGCCTCCCCGCGCACCGGCCGGCCCGCGCCCACGGGCCCGGCCGGCGCTCTGTCCGTGCGTGGCCTCAGACCGATCCTGCCCCCTGCGCGGGGGCGGGGAACGGCACGACGGCCACTGTTACGTTGTCGTGGCCCCCGCCGTCCAGGGCGTGACCGACGAGCACCCGGGCGGCGTGCAGCGGGCGGGCGGCGGCGTCCGCGGGGAGCGCCTCGGCCATCTCCCCCGCCCCTTCGGCGTAGTTCCACAGGCCGTCGGTGCACACGATCACCATGCCCGGCCGGTCGGGCTTGAACGCGGCGGTGTGCGGCTCCAGTTCGTAGGCGTCGGCGCCGAGCCAGCCGGTGATCGCGTGGGCGCGCTCGTCGGCGTAGGCCTCGGCCTCGTTCATCAGACCCGCGGAGACCATCTGGGCGGCCCAGGAGTCGTCCTCGGTGAGCCGGGCGGGCGGTGCGCCGCGGTCCTCCGGGACCCAGTAGACGCGGCTGTCGCCGACCCAGCCGACGACCAGCAGGCCCGCGGTGACGACCGCGCCGACGAGGGTGCAGGCGGGGGCGTTCTGGTGCGGGGCGTGCTCGCGGGCCGTGGCCGGCTCCTCGGCGAGCGCGTTGACCGCGTGCGAGGCGGCCACGATCGCCTCGTGCATGGCCTGTTGCGGGTGCGCGCCCTGCGGCAGGGCCGCCAGCAGGGTCCGTCCGGCGGCCTGTGCCGCGGCGTGCGAGGCGTCGTCGGGGCGGGTCGCGGAGGAGACACCGTCGCAGACGATCGCCACCAGCGCGGAGCCGCCGTCGGGCAGCGTCGTGCTGCCGACGGTGAAGGAGTCCTCGTTGCGGTGGTGGCGCAGGCCGCGGTCGCTGACGGCGGCGACCGGGCCCGACTCCTGCTCCATGCGGTCGCGTTCCCGCGGCTGGGCGTGCCCGCAGTTCTCGCAGTACCCGTCGTCGTCCACCCGGCCCGCCCGGCAGGCCACGCACACCTTGGCGACGGCCAGCCGCGGGTCCGGCGCCTGGAGGGGGTACTCCTCCGGCTCGGAGGGCTGGTCGAACCGGACCCCGGGGGCGGGAACCGCGGGGTCGGCGGCGGTCGGCGCCACCGGCCCGCCCGCCGGCACACGAGCCGCCGCGACGGGCGCGGTGACGGGGGCCGCGACGGGCGCGGGCAGGACGGCCGGCGGCTGCGGGACCGTCGACGGCGGCGCACCGGCCGGGAGCGGCGGCGCACCGGCCGTACCCGGCGGCGCACCGTCGGCGCCCCGCGCGGCCGGCCCCTCCGCCGCGCTCATGGTGAGCGTCGGGGTGTCCTGCGGGCGTGCCGGCACGGCGGACAGGTCGTGTCCGCACGCCCCGCAGAAACGGTCACCCGCGTCGATCGGCTCCGCACAGCTCGGGCACGTGGGCAGGGAGGCCTGCCTGGGGATCTGGGACATCAACTACACCCACGTCCGGGGGCGGTAACGATTGGCACGTTCCACCAGGTCGATCCTCTCCTCGGCGCCGGTCGCCAACCGGGCCAGCATGCGGTACGAACGCTCCAGTCCGAAGCGCAGCCCCCGCTCGTCCAGGTCGCTGCCGAGCAGCGCCCGCCGGTCGCCGGGGCCGGTGCCGCCCCGGCCACCGGAGAGTATCCAGTCCAGCGCGCAGCCGAGGACTTCGGTGGACAGCTGCTCCCGGCGCGTCGGATCCAGTCCGTAGGCGTCCAGCGCCTCGACCTGCGCCGCGGCGGCGGCGAGGTCCTCCTGGAAGGGCACGTCGGCTGCGGCCGCCGTCCGCTGCCGCAGCCGGGCACGGACGGCCGCGACGCGGGCGGCGGTGTAGTGGATGGAGGACTCCGGCACCGACTCCAGCGTCCGTACGGCGCTTCGGCGGTCGCCCGCCGCGAGCTGGACGCGTGCCAGTCCGAACGCGGCGCTCACGAAGCTCGGGTCGGTCGACCACACGAGGCGGTAGTACTCGGCGGCGTTGTCCAGCTGCCCCAGCACCTCCGCGCACAGGCCGAGCGCCAGCTTCGGCGCCGGCTCGCCGGGGAAGGCGTCGTAGATCGCGTCGAAGGCGAGCGCGGCGCCCGCCCGGTCGCCGGTGACCAGCGAGGCCACGCCCCGGTACCAGACGACCCGCCAGTCGTCGGACCGTTCGCCCTCCAGCTCGGCCAGCGACCTCAGGGCGGCCTCGAAGTCGCCGTTCTCCAGCCGGGCGCGGATCTCCCGCAGCCGGCTCTCCACCGACGGGGCCGGCGCGGCCGCGAGGGCGGTGATCAGCTCGGCGGGCGCGGAGGCCAGCAGACCGGTGAGAAAACCGGCGTTGGGGTCGGAGGGGTCGACGTGCGGGACCGGCAGGGCGAGTCCGGCGGCGGGCGCGGGGACGGGCCTGACCAGCCCCGCCGCGGCACCGTCGGCCCCGGCAGGCCCGGTACCGGCCGGAGCGGCGCCGGGCAGACGGGGCGAGGGCACGAGCCCGGCCGCACCGGTTCCGCCCGCCGCCGCGCCGCCCGAGCCGGCCGCCCGGCCCGGGCCCCGCCGTGACGCGACGGCCCGGGACCCCAGCCGTGACACCTCCGCGTCCAGCTTCGGGAACAACTCCGCGTCCGTGACCCGCACTTCGGGACCGAACAGGGTGGACAGCGCGGGCCGGGCCCGTCCCGACTGCAGCGAGACGACCTCGCGCAGCACACCGGTCAGCTGCTCGGCCATCTCCTGGGCGGAGGCGAACCGGCGGGCCGGGTCGGGGTCGGTGGCACGGACCAGGAACCGGTAGAAGGACTCGTACCGGTGGAAGACCTCGATGGAGTCGGGGTCGGGCAGGGATTCCACGAAGGCCGTGGTGTAGCCCTGGAAGTCGAAGGTGAGCACCGCCAGGGTGCGGCCGACCGTGTAGAGGTCGCTCGCCACCGACGGGCCGGCCTCCGCCACCTCCGGGGCCTGGTAGCCGACCGTGCCGTAGATGGCCGACTCGTCGTCGTCCATCCTGCGCACGGCGCCCATGTCGATGAGCTTGAGCTGGTCCTCGGTCTGGATGGCGTTGTCGACCTTGAAGTCGCAGTACAGCAGGTTGCGGCTGTGCAGGTGGCCGAGGGCTTCCAGGGCCTCGATGCCGAAGGCGCAGGCCTGCTCCACCGGCAGCGGGTCGCGCCTGCCGTCCGGGGTGCGGCGGGCGTTGGCGATCTCCTTGAGGGACTTGCCGCCGACGTACTCCATGACGATGTACCCGTCCAGCGATCCGGTCCGCTGGTCGAGGTGTTCGACGAAGTTGTAGATCCGCACGATGTTGGCGTGTTCGATCTCGGCGAGGAAGCGCCGCTCGGAGATCGCCGCCGCCATCGCGTCCTGGTCGCCGGTGTCCAGCAGGCCCTTGAGGACCACCCAGCGGTCGGAGACCGCCCGGTCGACGGCGAGGTAGACCCAGCCGAGGCCGCCGTGCGCCAGACAGCCCGCGACCTCGTACTGGCCGTGCACGACGTCGCCGGCCCCCAGCTTGGGGACGAAGGAGTACGGGTGGCCGCACTTGGTGCAGAAGCCCTCCGTGCGGCCCTCGCGCGCACCGCGCGCCCGGCCCACCGGCGCGCCGCAGTCGGCGCGCGAGCAGAACCGCTTGCGCTCGGGCACCTCCGGGTTGTCGAGGACCATCGCGCGCGGGTCGGGGCGCGGCACCTGCGGCACCGCGACCAGACCCGCCCCGAGGCGGGCCCGCCCGGACGAACCGGCCGTGGAACCGGAGCTGCGCACCGACACCGAGCGGCCGCCGGCCGCGCCCGACAGCGACCGCGAGAGCCGCCCGGACACCGAGCGGCGCGACTTCGACGACTGCGAGGAGGTGCGCGCACTGCGCGCGCTGGAGCGTGAACCGCCGCTGCCCGTCGAGCCCCTGCCGCTGCGGGTCATGCCGGTCGGGGGTGAACCGACCAGGCCTCCCCCGGAGGGGGGACCCCCCGACGCGACGACGGGGGCCAGACCGCAGGTGTCGCAGTACAGCTCGCCGCCGCCCACGTCCTCGTACGAGCCCTCGCAGCCCGGTCGCTGGCACGTCTGCCCTGCCTGACTCATGACCTCTGCTCCCCCCTGTGGTCCTCGGGGCCGCCCTGCTCGGGCACGCGCGGCGCGGCCAGCAGTTCGGCGGCCGCCTGCTGGTAGCGCAGGACCGCCTGTTCGGCGACGCGCAGATCGCAGGGCGCGCTCCACAGCATCCGCCGGGCCGCGTCGTAGCGCTCGATGAGGAACGGGTCCTCGGCGAGCCCGTGCCGGGCGACCTTCGCCTTGTACGCGTCGAGCCGGCCGCGCAGTTCCGCGCGGACCGCGAGCGGCGCGGTGACCGCGGTCAACGACTCTCGGGCACGCAGCAGTTCGTCCTCCGCCTTGCGCTCCAGGGACTCCAGGAGCGGGGACAGGCGGTGCCACTGGGCGTGCCGGCGGTACTCGGCCGCCGTCGCCAACTGCTCCTGGAGCACGGTCGGCGGGCCGCTGACGACCGGCACCTCGGTGGCGGCGATCTTCGCGAGCACCTCGCCGCGCGCGGTGCGCGCCTCGGCGAGGGTCCGGTCCGCGCGGCTGAGCACGTCCCGCAGCCGCACCAGCCGCTGCTCGGCGTCCTGACGGACCGTCAGGACGGCGTCGATCTCCCGGCGCACGTCCTCCAGGGCGCGCGCCTCGCGGTCGTACACCGTGGTGTCGGGGCGGCCGCCGCCCGGCGCCGAACTGCCCTGCGCGGGCACCCAGAACGCCAGCGGGTCGGAGATCACCCGCTCGCGCAGCGAGGTCAGGGTGCGGGTGATGCGCTCCAGGTCGTCGCCCGCCGGATGCTCGCCGGGGCGCACGCCCACGGAGTGCGCGAGCTGCCGGGTGCGCTGGAGTTCCGCGGCCAGGAGATCTATCCGGGCGGGCAGCGCGGACCACACCGCGTCGGCGGTGACGACCAGGTCCAGCGAGGACGCGTACAGCTCGTTCATCCGGTCGACGAGGGTGGCCAGCGAGAAGCTCTCGCTGAGCCTGCCGGTGCCGGTCAGGGTCGGCGCGTTCGCCGCGGCGGCGGCCGGGCCGGCGACCGTGACGGACTCGCCGCGCAGCAGCTCCGTCAGCTCCACCAGGTCCTCACGGCTGGACCAGCGGCGCCGCGAGCGGATGTCCCGCGCGGAGCGCAACGCGTCGGTGTACGCGTCGAAGTACGTCCACAGCAGCGTGATCGACGCCTCCGCGGACGCCCAGCGCTCCTCGGTGACGCCGGTCAGCGCGGCGCCTTCGAGAAGTCTGCGGCCCGCGTGGTCCTGGAGGGCGAGGAGCGAGGTCTCGATCGCCTCGTGCTCCGCGCCGAGCCGCGCCAGCGCACGGTCGACCTCGTCCCGGTCCATCACCGGCCCGGGGGGTCCCGTGACGCCCATCGATCACCTCTCGTCGCTGTGTCCGTCTCCTGCTCGGTCCGCCGTCCGCCGGCCGTCCCGTCAACTCGTGCGCAGATACTGCGGCGCGGGCGGCATCGACGTCGCCGGGTCCGAACCCAGTGTCGCCGACAGCCAGTGGGCGTACGACCGCTGCCAGCCGTTCGCCCGGTACGCCACCAGGACCTGGTTGACCCGGCGTACCAGATCGTCCGCGTCCTTGTTCATCGCCACGCCGTAGTACTCGGTCGTGAACGCGGCGCCCTTGAGTTCCACCGTCGGGTCCTGCGCGGCCTGGCTCGCCGCCAGGGCCCCGTCGGTGACGACGGCGTCGACCTCGCCGAGCTGCAGCCGCACCAGGCAGTCCAGTTGATTGGGGACGGTGGCGGAGACGTCGGCGGTCGCGGGCAGCTTCCCGGCCTTCACGTCGTCGGTCAGCCGGGTGTTGGCGGTCGAACCGGCCGCCGTGCAGATGCGCTTCTTCGCCAGCGTGCCGTCGTAGCCCGTGACGGTCGACACCTTGGGGGCGAGCACCTGCTGGCCCGTCTTGAAGTACGGCGCGGAGAACGCGACGTCCTCGATCCGGTCGCAGGTGATCGTCATGGTGCGGACCACCATGTCGACCCGGCCCTCCTGGATGGCCGGGATGCGCTGGTTGGTCGGTATCGCCTTGAACTGGACGGCGTCGCGGTCGCCCAGGATGTCCTCGGCGATCCGCCGCACCAGGTCGATGTCGAAACCCTCCAGCGCGGCGCCCACGGTGTTGGGGTCGCGGTAGCCCCAGCGGTAGCTGTTCTGGTCGACACCGACGATCAGCTTGCGCTTCTCGCCCGTACGGGCCTTGATCGCGGTGATCGTCGGACCGTCCGCGGCCGACGGCGCCAGCGTCTGCTTCTCGGGCGCCCGGCACGTCGAGTCCGCCGCCGGGCTGCCCTCGGCGACGCCGGGGCCGCCGGTGCCGGTGCTGCCGTCGCCCTTCGACTGGGTCCGGGGCAGCAGCAGCACGAACGCCAGGGCGAGGACGCAGACGACCGCCATCGCGCCCACCCCGCCCCAGCCCCGCAGACCGGCCCGTATCCGTCGAGCACGCATCGTCACGCCCCCTCTCACCGGTACTCCGACAGCCTGCGGCCGATGCCGAGGACCGCGCCCGCCGCCGCCAGCACGGCGAGGACGGCCGCGCCCAGCGGCAGCCCGGCCATCGCGTCCAGGCCGTCGCCGGCCGCCTGCCTGAACTCGTGCCGCTCGTGGTCGAGCGCGGTCGCCAGGCTGGCGTCGACACCGTCGAAGCACGCGCCGGTCGCGCCCTTCGCGCCGATCACCAGGGCCAGTGCCTGCTCGTAGTTGCCGTTGTCGTCCTGGGCCCGGGCCGCGGCGTGGCGCTTCTTCCACTCCGCCATGTCGCCCTCCGCCGTCGCGACCGGCTCCTCGCCGGCCCGGTCGTCGGCGAGCTTCGCCGCCGCCGCGAGGCCCTTGCCGAGGGTGGCCATCTCCTCGGTGAAGTCGTGGTCGTAGGCGTCGACCGTCGTGTCGCCGACCTTCACGGTCTCGGCGCCGCGGGCCACCAGGGTGAGGTTCTCGTTGCCCCGCGCCTTCAGGGAGGCGATACGGGCGTCGTGCAGGACGTCGAGGGAGCGGACGCCGTGGTCGTAGGAGTCGTTCAGCCCCGCGCGGGCCACGCTGTGGCCGACGACCAGCCACAGCAGGACGGCGGCGGAGGCCGCGGACGCCGCGACCAGGCCGTGGTTCAGCACCCGGTTCGTACGGCGGTAGTTGCGGTGCTGCGCCCAGGCGAGGGCGGCCAGCGCGAGGACGCCGAGGGCGATCGCCGTCCACGGGTACGGCTTCGCCGCCGCGTAGTCGTCCTGGAGGCGCTGGTTCTCCCTCTGGTAGAGATCCTCGGCGGCCGGGAGCATCTCGTCCTGCATCTTCTGGTGGGCGTAGCGCAGGTACGCGCCGCCCACCGGGAAGCCCTGCCGGTTGTAGGTGCGGGCGCGCTCGACGAGGCCCTTGTACTCCGGGAGCAGGGTGTTGAGCTTCGTGATCGCCGCGGTGGAGGGGGAACCGGCGTCGGAGTTGTTCGCCGCGGTGACGAGCTTCGCGGCGGCCGTGTCGATGTCGTCCTCGTAGCGCTTGCGCGACTCGGCGGTCTCCTGGCCGCCCGCCAGGAAGCCGCTGGACGCGGCCGTGTTGGCATCGGCGAGCGAACGGTAGATGTCCGCCGCGGCAGAACTGAGCGGCTGGCTCTTGTGCAGCACGTCGTCGGCGGCGGCCGCGCGGTCGCTCGTCTGCCAGGCGGTGACGGCGCCGAAGGCGACGACGAGGAGGGCGAGGACGGCGCCGATGACGCGGAGCCTGCCCGGCTCGGTGGTCGCGGCGGAGCGCAACTGGTCGACACCCTCGGCGAATGCCGTCCGGCGGCCGGGCGGTGCCGCCGTGCCGGTTGTCGGCGGGTTTGCCACGTTTCCTGACCTCCCCCATGGTCAACTGTCCGCGCCAGTATCGCCGCTCGACGCGGTGCGGCGCACCGGGCGCCGCCGGATCCCGACCGGATCGCGGCTCACCCCTGCCGGTGAACACGTCCTGGGTGCGTGTTCGGTTCCGGGGCGGGGCGGGGCGGGGCTGTGGGCGGGTGCGGGTCGTTCGTGGCCGGTCGCGCAGTTCCCCGCCCCGGCGGTGGCGGCGGTCACGTGTGCGGGGAGGGCCGGGTCCGCCTGCCGCGGGCGTGCGGACCGTCGGGAGACCCCGCACCGGTCAGTCCTCGAAGTGGGCGCGGAGCCTCGCCTGTGCGGCGGGGCCCGCTTCCAGTCCGTCCAGGCCCAGCAGCGCGGCTCCCAGCACCGGGCGTTGCCGTACCACCCTCGGGACCGCCTTCGGCGCTCTGGCGGCCAGCAGTTCGCCGATGCCGTCGTCGAGCAGGCGGTGGCCCGCCGTGAGGACTCCGCCCCCCAGGAGCACCGGGGTCTCCTCCTCCAGGAGGTCCAGGCGGGCCAGGGCGACCGCGGCCATGCCGACGACCTCCGCCGCCAGGCGGTCGACGATCGCGCGGGCCACCGCGTCACCGCCGGAGGCCGTCGCGAAGAGGACCGGGGTCAGCTCGTGGCGGCGGGACGCGGGGACGCGCTCCAGGTGGAGGGACTCGATGAGGGCGTACATCGTGGAGAGGCCGAAGTGGGCCGGGAGGGTGCGCGCCAGGGCGGTGGCGGGACCCCGGCCGTCCTCGGCCCGGGCCGCGTGCCACACGGCCTCCTCCGCGAGGGCCCACCCGCCGCCCCAGTCACCGGAGATCCGGCCGAGTGCCGGGAAGCGGGCGGTGCGGCCGTCGGGGCGCAGGCCGACGCAGTTGATGCCGGCGCCGCAGACGACGGCCACGCCCCGAGGCTCGGCGACGCCCGCCCGCAGGATCGCGAAGGTGTCGTTGCGGACCTCGACGGTTCCGCCCCAGCCCTGCTCGTGCAGCGCCGCCGCCAGCTGCTCCTCCTCGACGGGCAGGTCGGCGTTGGCGAGGCAGGCCGAGACGTGGGCCACCGAGGTGACGCCCGCGGCGGCGTACGCGCGCGTCACGGCGTCCGCGAGGGCGTCCACGGCGGGACCCACACCCACCGCGGGCGGCCGGAAGCCGCCGCCGCGGGCCGTGGCGAGCACCTCCCCGTCGGCCGCCACGACCGCCACGTCGGTCTTGCTGTTGCCCGCGTCGATGGCGAGGACACGTGCGGTCAGGCCCACGCGAGGTACTCCCGGTTGTGTGCGAGGAGTTCGTCGGTCAGCGTCTCGGCGTACGCGTACTGGCCGATCAGGGGATGGGCGAGGAGGGCCCGGAAGACGCGGTCGCGGCCGCCGCGCAGCGCCGCGTCCAGGGCGAGGTCCTCGTAGGCGGTGACGTTCGCCGTCAGGCCCGCGTACAGCGGGTCCACCGGCGTCACCGGCAGCGGGGAGGCGCCCCCGGGGCCGACCGCGGCCTGGACCTCGATCACCGCGTCGTCGGGCAGGAAGGGCAGCGTGCCGTTGTTGCGGGTGTTCACCACCTGGTGGGGGCTGCCGGAGCCGGTGAGCAGCGCGGCCGCCAGGTCCACGGCCGCCTCGGAGTAGTGGGCGCCGCCCCGTTTCGCGAGCAGCGCCGGTTTCCCGTCCAGCGTCGGATCGCCGTACATCTTCAGCAACTCGCGCTCCATGGCCGCCACTTCGGCGGCCCGCGAGGGCTTGGTGCGCAGTTCGCGCACGACCTCGTCGTGGGCGTAGTAGTAGCGCAGGTAGTACGACGGGACCACGCCGAGCCGGTCCAGCAGGGGGCGTGGCAGGTGCAGGTCGGCGGCGATCGCGTCGCCGTGGCCGGTCAGCAGCGCGGGCAGGACGTCCTCGCCCCCGGGGCCGCCGAGGCGCACCGCCGTCTCCCAGGTGAGGTGGTTGAGGCCCACGTGGTCGAGATGGACCTCGGACGCGGCGACCCCCAGCAGGCCGGCGAACCTGCGCTGGAGGCCGATGGCCACGTTGCACAGCCCGACCGCCCGGTGCCCGGCCTGCAGCAGGGCGCGGGTGACGATGCCGACCGGGTTGGTGAAGTCGATGATCCAGGCGCGGGGGTTGGCGCGGCGGACCCGCTCGGCGATGTCGAGGACCACGGGGACCGTGCGCAGTGCCTTGGCCAGGCCGCCGGCGCCGGTCGTCTCCTGGCCGACGCAGCCGCACTGCAGGGGCCAGGTCTCGTCCTGTGCGCGGGCGGCCTGACCGCCGACGCGGAGCTGGAGCAGGACCGCGTCGGCGCCGTCGACGCCCGCGTCCAGGTCGGCGGTGGTGACGATGCGGCCGGGATGGCCCTGCCGGGCGAAGATGCGCCGGGCGAGCCCGCCGACCGGCTCCAGCCGCTCGGCCGCCGGGTCGACGAGGACCAGCTCCTCGATCGGCAGGATGTCCCGCAGGCGGGCGAAGCCGTCGATCAGTTCGGGCGTGTAGGTCGAGCCTCCGCCGACCACGGTGAGTTTCATGTCCGTGCTAACCCTTCACTCCGGTCAGGGTGACGCCCTCGACGAACGCCTTCTGCGCGAAGAAGAACACGAGGATCACGGGGGCCATGACCAGCACGGTGGCGGCCATGGTGAGGTTCCAGTCGGTGTGGTGCGCTCCTTTGAAGGACTCCAGGCCGTAACTCAGTGTCCACGCACCGGGGTTCTCCGAGGCGTAGATCTGTGGGCCGAAGTAGTCGTTCCAGGCGTAGAAGAACTGGAAGAGGGCGACGGCGGCGATGCCGGGCCTGGCCATCGGGATCACCACCCGCAGCAGGGTGCGCAGTTCGCCGCAGCCGTCCACCCTGGCCGCGTCGACGTACTCGTCGGGGATGGTGGTGAGGAACTGCCGCAGCAGGAAGACGGAGAACGCGTCGCCGAAGGCCATCGGCACGATCAGCGGCCACAGCGTGCCCGACAGGTCCAGCTGCTTCGCCCAGAACAGGTACATGGGGATCACGACGACCTGCGGCGGCAGCATCATCATCGAGATGACCAGCATCAGCGTCAGATTGCGGCCCCGGAAGCGGAACTTGGCGAGCGCGTACGCCACCGGGACCGACGACACCACGGTCAGGACCGTGCCGAGGCCGGCGTAGACCAGGGTGTTGCGCCACCAGGTGAGAAAGCCGGGGGTGTCGAGGACCCGCCGGTAGTTGTCCCACTGCCAGGTGTCCGGGACCAGGTCTCGGCTGAGTGCCTGCGAGTCGCTCATCAGGGAGGTCAGCAGGACGAACACGAAGGGGAGGGTGAAGAAGAGGGCGGCGGCGACGCCGAGGGAGTGGACGGCGATCCACTCCAGCAGGCTCCGGCGGCGGGCGGTGCGCTCCGCCGGCGTGGCGGAGGCCGGCTCCGCCGGCTTGTCCGGTACGTGCGCCATGGGGTCAGTCACCTGCCTGCACGAGCCCGCCCCGGCGCCGCATCAGCAACGCGGTGAACGCCGTCGACAGGGCGAAGAGGACCAGCGCCACCACGCAGGCCGAGCCGTAGTCGAAACGCTGGAAGCCGAGGTTGTAGACGAGTTGGGGGAGGGTGAGCGTCGACCTGTCCGGGTAGCCGGGCTCGAACGTGGTGCCCGCGCCCTGGATGACGCCCGAGGCGACCTTCCCGGCGATCAGCGGCTGCGTGTAGTACTGCATGGCCTGGATCACGCCGGTGACCACGGCGAACATCACGATCGGCGAGATGTTCGGCAGGGTGACGTAGCGGAACCGCTGCCAGGCCGACGCGCCGTCCAGGCCGGCCGCCTCGTACTGCTCCTTCGGCACGTCCAGCAGGGCCGCCATGAAGACGACCATCAGGTCGCCGATGCCCCACAGGGCGAGCAGGGTGAGAGCGGGCTTCGACCAGGCGGGGTCGTTGAACCAGCCGGGCGCCGGGACGCCGATGCCCTCCAGGATCGAGTCGACCGGACCCGTACCGGGGTTGAGCAGGAAGGCGAAGGCCATGGTGGCCGCGACCGGCGGGGCGAGGTAGGGCAGGTAGAAGAGGGTGCGGAAGACCCCGGTGCCGGTCTTGATCCTCGTGATGAGCAGGCCGATCCCGAGCCCGAAGGCGACCCGGAGGGTGACCGTCACCAGCACCAGCCACAGGGTGTTGCGCAGCGCGGACCAGAAGTAGGGGTAGTGCTCGAAGACGTAGGTCCAGTTCCTCGTCCCGGCCCAGGTCGGCGGCCGGAAGCCGTCGTAGCGCATGAACGAGAAGGAGAGCGTGGAGACCAGCGGGTAGGCGAAGAAGAGCGCGAAACCGATGAGCCACGGCGACAGGAAGGCAGTGGTGCGCAGCGCCGCCCGGCGGCGCTTCGACCTCAGCGTGGGGGTGCTCACGGCTACCGCGCCTGCGCGATGTCCGTGTCGATCTGCGCGGCCGCCTTCTCCAGGCCCGCCTTCAGGTCCTTCAGTCTGCCGCTCTCGTAGTCGTAGCCCACCTGCTGGACGGTCGTGAGGTACACGCCGCCGTTGACCGAGGCCGGGGAGGTGGTGGAGTTCGGGTTCGCGGCGATGTCCAGGAAGGTCTTGAAGCGCGGGTCGTACGTCAGCTTCGGCGACTTCAGCGCCGCCAGCGTGGAGGGCACGTTGTGGATGGCGTTGGAGAAGCCGACCACCGCGTCCGTGTCGGTCGTCATGTACTTCACCAGCTCCCAGGCCGCGTTCTGCTTCTTGCTGGTCGCGGCGATGCCGGCGATGGTGCCGGTGATGTAGCCCTTGCCGTACTGGTCCGCCCGGTCGTCGGGGACGGGCAGCGGGGCCACGCCGATCTCGAAGGCGGGCTCGGTGTCCAGGGCCATGCCGAGGCGCCACTCGCCGTCGAGCTGCATGGCCACCTGGCCGGTGTGGAAGGGGTGCTCGGTGCCCCACTCGTCGCCGAGGCCGGCCCGGTACCGTTCCAGTTTCCGGTAGCCGCCGAGGGAGTCGACGAGCCTCTTCTGGAGGACGAAACCGGCTTCGACGGCCGGGTCGGTGGCGATGGTCGACCGGCCGTCCCGGTCGAAGTAGGTCGGTGAGAACTGGCCCAGGTAGTGCTCGGTCGTGGTCTCCCAGCCGTGGTAGTTCGGCATGAACCCGAGCTGCTGGTAGGTGTCGCCCCGGGGGATCGTCAGTTTCTTCGCGACGGTCTCGAACTCGGACCAGGTCTTCGGCGGGCCGCTGATCCCCGCCTTCTCGAACGCCGTTCTGTTGTAGTAGAGGCCGTAGGCGTCGCCCAGCAGCGGGACCGCGCAGCGGTCGCCCTCGAACCGGGTGTACTCGTTCATGGCCTTCGGGAACGTCGTCTCCGGGGCGATGCCCGCCTTCTCGAAGAAGGGGTCGAGGTCGACCAGGGCGCCCGACGAGCAGAACCTGCCGACGTTGTTGGTGGTGAACGACGAGACCACGTCCGGCGCCTTCGAACCGCCCGCCCGCAGCGCCTGGTTGATCTTGTCGTCGGTCATGTTGCCGACGACGTCCACGTGGATGCCGGGGTGCGTCCTCTCGAACCCGGCGACCAGGTCCTTCACGGCCTTCACCTCGCCGGGCGCGCTCCAGGCGTGCCAGAAGGTGAGGGTGGTCTCCTTCGAGGCGTCGTCGTCGGCACCCGAGGGGACCTGGCCGGTACAGGCGGTGGCGAGCAGGGCCAGGGACGCGGTCAGGGCGAAAGCCGCTTTCCGGGCCGCTTCGGGGATGCGTGCGGGCATGACGGGGCCTCCCAGGGACGGGCGTGGCGATGAGGGTGACGAGGGTGACGGCGGGGATGGGCAGGGGGGCCGGTCAGCGCGAGGTGTCGAACACTTCGTCGCGGGTGGCCGCCAGCGCGCTCTCCAGCGCGCCGCGCAGCACCGGCCGTTCGGTGACCTCGCCGACGACGAGCTTCGGCCGGGACGCGGCCAGCTCCTCCAGCTCGGCCTGGACGAGGGCGCGCAGCGCCTCGCCGCCGGCGGTCAGACAGGCGCCGCTGAGGACGACGAGTTCGGGGTCGAGGACGGAGACGAGGGAGGCGAGACCGGTCGCGAGCCGGGTCGCGTAGACGCCCAGCAGTTCCCGCAGCGGGCCGTCGTCCTCGGCGGCGGCCCGTGCGACGAGAGCGGCGGCGGTCTCGGCGTACGGGCCCGGGGGAATGCCGGTGACGCCCAGTTCGCGGGCCAGCTCCGGCAGGGCCTGGGAACCGGCGAGTTCCTGGTAGCCGCCGCTGTTGGCCTTGGTGACCTGCCGGACCAGGGGTGCGCCCGGCACGGGCAGGAAGCCGACCTCGCCCGCGCCGCCGGTCCAGCCGCGGTGCAGCCGGCCGCCGAGGACGAGGGCGGCGCCGAGGCCCCCCTCGTTCCACAGCAGCACGAAGTCCTCGTGTCCGCGGGCCGCGCCGAGCCGCTGTTCGGCCACGGCCACCAGGTTGACGTCGTTCTCGTACTCCACCGGCATCGGCAGGGCCGCCGCGAGCTCGTCGAGCAGCGTGGGCGAGTGCCAGCCCGGCAGGTGGGAGGCGTAGCGCAGCCGGCCGGTGGTGGGGTCGAAGGCCCCCGGCGTGGCGACGACCAGCCGCCGCACGTCGTCCCGGGCGAGCCCGGCGGCCTTCACCGCCCCGTCGAGCGCCTCGGTGACCTGCCGTACGACGGCCCCCGCGCCTCTTCTGCCCGGCGTGGGCACCTCGTACGTGCCCACCGTGCGGCCGGTGATGTCGGCGACGGCGGCCAGGACGCGCTCGGGGGTGACGTCGAGGCCGGCGGCGTGACCGGCGGCCGGGTTCACCTCGTACAGCTGGGCGTTGGGTCCCGGCCGTCCCTCCGTGGTGCCGGTGGCCAGGACCAGCCCCGCCGCCTCCAGACGGGCCAGGAGCTGGGAGGCGGTCGGCTTGGACAGGCCGGTGAGCTTGCCGATCCGGGTGCGGGACAGCGGGCCGTGGGCCAGCAGCAGGTCCAGTGCGGCGCGGTCGTTCATGGCACGCAGGACGCGCGGCGTGCCCGGCGTTCCGGCGGTTCCTGCCATGGGGTCTGCACCTGCCTCTCTCGACCGCCCAGCTTTTCAGTGATCCCGGAGCGAAGTCCATCGAGGGGCCGTCGAAGGCCCGACGCCCCTCGCACCGATCACTGTTAGGAAAGTTTCCTATCTGCTGCAGGGAAGGTAAGCCCGGTGTCCGGAAGGCGTCAAGGGGGCGGCGGTGGCACGGAAACACGAAGGAGCGGACGCCGTGTCCGGGCCGGGAACGCCGGAACGCCCGCCCCCTCGACGGGGACGGGCGTTCCGCGGGTCTTGCGCTACTTCGGCGCTCCCGGCGGCGCCAGGGGCGTCAGCGGGGAGGCCGCCGCCGCCTGCGGCGAACCCGGGTTGGAGTACGCCGACGGGGCGGCGACGGCGGCCGTCGGGTCGTTGTCCGGGTCCTGCTCCGGCGGGACCGTGGCGCCGCCGACGATGCGGATGTGCGCCGCGTCGAACGCGCGCTTGATCCGCCAGCGCAGCTCGCGCTCGACGGTCAGGGACTTGCCGGGCATCGTCTTCGCGGAGACGCGGACCACCATCGAGTCGATCAGGACGCTGTCCAGGCCGAGCACCTCGATCGGGCTCCACAGGAGCTCGTTCCAGGGCTCCTCCTTGTTCATCTTCTCGGCGACCTCGACGAGGGTGGCCTTGACGCGGTCCAGGTCCTCGGACGCCTTGACCGTGACGTCCACCCCGGCCGTCGCCCAGCCCTGCGAGAGGTTGCCGATCCGCTTGACCTCGCCGTTGCGGACGTACCAGATCTCGCCGTTGTCGCCGCGCAGCTTGGTCACGCGCAGCCCGACCTCGATGACCTCGCCGGAGGCGACGCCCGCGTCGATCTTGTCGCCGACGCCGTACTGGTCCTCGAGGATCATGAACACGCCGGACAGGAAGTCCGTCACCAGGTTGCGGGCGCCGAAACCGATGGCCACACCCGCGACACCGGCGGAGGCCAGCAGCGGGGCCAGGTTGATCTCGAAGGCGCCGAGGACCATCAGGGCGGCGGTGCCGAGGATGAGGAAACTGGCCACCGACCGCAGCACCGAGCCGATCGCCTGCGACCGCTGCCGGCGCCGCTCGACGTTGACCAGCAGACCGCCCAGCGCCGTGCCGTCGGCCGCCTGCACCGTGCGGTTCATCCGGTCGATGAACTTGGTGATGGCCCGCCGCACCACCATGCGCAGCACCGCGGCGATCACCAGGATCAGCAGGACCCGCAGGCCGATCGCGAGCCAGGTCGACCAGTTCTCCTCGACCCAGCTGGCGGCGTTCGTCGCGCTCTCCTGGGCGTCCTGGAGACTCGGGACGGTCACGGCGGTCGGCGACTCCGACGGGGTCGGCGACGGCGACGAACCGGCGGCCCTCAGGACGGCGGACAAGGACACGGCAGGTACCTCCAGGTGCGGCACTGCTCCCTCCGGCGCGGCGGTCAAGGTGGTCCAGGTCACGAAAAGGTCACCGCAGGGGCAGGGGCACCACACTAACGGGGCATCGTGTGTGCTTCGGCGGGATGTCCGGAGGAGGGACCGTGTCCGCCCGCGCTTGAACAGGTCGGGGTGCGGGGGATGTGTTCAGGTGTGGTCGAAAACACTCCCAGCCCGTTACCGGGACATGGTGGCGCGTCCACCAGGCAAGAGGGGAGACTGACCTGAGATCGTCCCGGCGCGAGCCACGCGCCGCCGACGCCCAAGGAGGCATCCGTGCCGCATGTCCTGGTCCTGAACGCGTCGTACGAGCCGCTCGGCGTCGTACCGCTCCGCCGCGCGCTCGTCCTCGTCCTGGAGAACAAGGCTGTCTCCCTGGAGGAGTCCGGCGCCTTTCTGCACAGCGCGACCGTCACAGTACCCGCACCCAGCGTGGTCCGGCTCAAGCGATTCGTCCGGGTTCCCTACCGGGGGCCCGTTCCGCTCACCCGACGGGCGCTCTTCGCCCGCGACGGGGGCCGGTGCATGTACTGCGGTGGCGTCGCAACCAGCGTCGACCACGTCATCCCGCGCAGCCGCGGGGGCAAGCACGTCTGGGACAACGTCGTGGCGTCCTGCCGGCGCTGCAACCACGTCAAGGCCGACCGCCACCTCGTCGAGATCGGCTGGCGGCTGCGGCACAAACCCGCCCCGCCCACCGGTCTGGCCTGGCGCATCATCGGGACCGGCCATCGGGACCCGCGCTGGCTGCCGTACCTGCAACCGTACGGCGCGGACGACGCCCTGGCCCGGATCGACGGCATCTCCGCCTGACCGATCCGGGCTTTTGCATGCCCCGTGGCACCGATACGCCACGGGGCCCTTCGGGGCGGGCTCCGCGCCGGTCAGCGCGGTGCGGCCGCCGGGCGCGCGCCGCGCGCCGCGAACAGGGCGGTGCCCAGTACGAACGCCGTGCCGGCCGCCGCCCACGACCACGGCCGGTCGCCCGGCTGCACCGGCCAGGCCCACACCGTGACCGCCCGGCCGGCCACGCCGGCCGACGCGGGGATCACCGCGCCGACGTAGCCGAGGACCGGCAGCCAGCTCAGGCGGGCGCCCAGCACGACCGCCGCGGCGGCCGTGACGCCGGTGCAGCCCAGCAGATTGCGGAGCAGGGGAGTGGGGCCGAGGGCCGGACCGGCGCCGAGGACGCTGAGTGCCAGCAGCGCGCCCGCGAGCGCGGCCGGGCCGAGCAGGTGGGCCAGCCGGCGGGGCCACCACGGGCGTACCGCCGTCCGGTCCAGCTCGTCGAAGGGGGTGGACAGGCTCCCGCCGATCACCGCGGCGGCCAGCACCGGGACCAGGGTGACCAGGACCCTCACCCGAGCCGGATCGGGGGCGGCGGCGCCCGTCCGCAGCGCCGCCCACCCGGCGAGGACGACCGCCCCGGCGAGCGCGGCCGGTGTCCAGGACAGGCCGCGGGAACGGGCGTACAGCAGGACTCCGGTCACAGTGCGGGCACCCCGTCCGGATCGCAGTCGCCCGCCGTGGCGAAGTACTCCGTCAGCCAGGCGCGGCGCTCGTCCGCGGCCATCGACGCGAGGCGCGCACGGGCGGCCCGTCGCTCGCGCAGTCCGGCGCGGGCGGCCTCGTCGCCGTGGGCGTCCAGCGCGTCGAAGTGCTCCTGCGCGGGCTTCGGCGCGAGGAGGTTCTCCACGGCGTCGTCCGCGCGGCTCACCCGCGGGTCCGGCGGCCCCTCGCAGTCGCCACGGTCCTGGAGCGCCGCCACGGCCTCCCACGCGTACTGCTCCGGATCGGTCAGCCCGCCCCGTACGAAGGACCGGCCCATCGGCGTCAGCAGGGGCAGCTCCGCCTCCCCGGGGCGGGGCGCTCCCGGCCGGTCCTCGAACCGGACCGGCAGGTTCCGTACGCCTTCCAGTCGGCCGGTGACACCCGAGAGGGCGGCCTTGACCTGCGGCAACAGGTCTCCGTAGCGGGCGTTCACACAGATCTGCGGCGTGGTCGAGGTGTCGCAGACCTGACAGTCGCCGACCGGATCGGTGTGCCACAGCCCGGCACCGCCCTGCACCAGCAGCGCGCCCGCCGCCGTCGCCGCCGCGAGCGGCAGCAGGGCGGTGTACCGGCGCCGCGCCGCGTACGCCAGGACGGCGGCCGCCGCGAGGCCGGCCGCCCACACCGCCGCGGCCACGGGCTGCCACCCCACCGGAACCAGGTCCTCCGGGACGGGGAGCGCCGGGTTCAGCCAGCGGCCGGCGCCGGTGCCCGCCCGCGACGCCAGGCCCAGCGCGACGTACCCGCCCACCGCCAGCAGCGGCGCAGCCGGCCGCAGGGGGACCAGCCGCCCCACCACCTGGCCGACCAGCGCGGCGGCCGCCACCGCCACCGCGTCCGCCGGCAGCAGCTCCGGACCCGGCCCGTCCCCCCGGGCGTACGGCCAGGTCGCCAGCAGTGCCCCGGCCGCCGCCGCCACGTACCCGGCCGTCGTCCACCCGGCCACCGGCAGCGCCGACGCGAGGAACCGCGCCAGCGGCCCGCGCGCGGCCGTCCCCCACAGCTCCTGCGTACGGTGCCGGCGCTCCCGCCCGCCCTGCCGACAGCCCGCCGCCGCGGCCAGCGGCAGGACGACCAGCAGGACGCCGTGCAGTTCGGCGCGGGTCTCGGCCCAGCCGCCCTGCCAGCGGTCCGCCACCGCGGCCAGCAGCCCGGCGGCCGTCACGAGGACCGCCAGCCCCGCCCAGGGGGCGAACCCGCGCAGCGTCTCGGCGCGCAACGGGTGCACGGCGACCGGCGCGCGCCCCGGTGCCGTGACCGCGCGGCTCATCGCGCCGCCCCTTCCCGGGGTGCGGCGCAGGCGCGGTGGGCCCGCAGCGCCGCCGTGTAGCCGCGCTCGATCGGGTTGTCGCCGACCCCGCCGCCGGTGCCCTCCTCGCCCAGCGCGCTCAGCGACCCGGGGGTGCCGCGGTAGGCGACCCGGCCCGCGTCGAGCAGGGTGACCTCCGTGCAGGCGGCGGCCACGTCCTCCACCAGGTGCGTCGAGACGATCACCGTGGCGGAGGCTCCCAGTCCGCGCAGCAGCGCCCGGAACTCCACCCGCTGCTCGGGGTCCAGGCCCGCGGTGGGCTCGTCCAGGAGCAGCACGTCGGGGTCGTTGACGAGGGCCTGCGCGATGCCGAGCCGGCGGACCATGCCACCGGACAGCGTCCGCACCTTCGTGTCGATGCGGTCGCCGAGGCCGACCCGTTCGACGGCCCTCTCGACGGCGGCCGGGGTGCCGGCGACGGGCAACTCCTTCAGCCAGGCCACGTACGCGACGAACTCGCGGACCGTGAAACCCGGGTAGTACCCGAACTCCTGCGGGAGGTAGCCCAGTCGGCGGCGGACCGGGCCGCGCCGTCCGGCCTCGCCGACGTCCTCGCCGAGGATCTCCACCCGCCCCTCGGCGGGCGGCGCGACCGTGGCCAGCACCCGGATCAGGGAGGTCTTCCCGGCGCCGTTCGGCCCGAGCAGGCCGTGCACCCCCCGGTCCAGGGTGAGGTCCACCCCGTCGAGGGCGACGGTTCGGCGGTGCCGGACACGCAGCCCGGTCACTCGTATCGTGCTCAAGGGATCTCCATCGGGCGGACGGGCAGAGGTGTGCCGGTCGGTGGGTGTGGGGCGGGGTGGCCGGTCGGACGGGTGGGGGATGTGCCGGGGTGGCCGGTCGGTGACCGTATGTGCGTCGGGGTGGCCGGTCCGTGAGCGGATGTGCGTCAGGGCGTCCGGTCGTAGACGGAACGCCGGGCGACCAGCGCGGCGGCGGAGAGCACCGCCGCGGCCGCCCACGCGCCCTGGGCGTGGGGGCCGTCGAGGACGACGGTGAGCTGTTCGGCCAGCCGGGCCAGTCGGGCGGGCGGGGCACCGGACGGCGAGGCCAGCGCCGGTGCGAGCACCGCGCACAGCCAGCCCCCGCCGGTCACCGCCGCACCGGGCCGGGAACCGACGTACCCGGCCAGGGCCAGCGAGGCCAGCGTCAGCGCGAGCCCCGGCAGCAGCCAGGCCGCCGCGCCCGGCGCGCCCGAGCCGGGCAGCAGCAGTCCGGCCAGCGTCAGCACCGGCAGGCAGACCAGCAGTACGGCGGCCGTCCGGGTCAGCAGCAGCCGCAGCCCGCCGCCGGGTGAGGCCGCGGCGATCTCGTGCACCGGGTCGGCGTGCGGCCCGTACGACAGGGCCACCCCGAGGACCGGCACGACCGGCGCGAGGGTCAGCAGCAACGGCCGCACGCCGGTCACCCCGGCCCCGTACGCCAACGCGACCGCCCCCAGCGCCACGACCACCACGGCGACGGACCAGGCCCCCCGCACGGCGGGGCCCGCCGCCCACAGGACGCGGGCGAGACGGGGGACGCGGACCGGCGCGGGTTCGGCGCTCGCCGCCCGGCGGGAGAAGCGGCCGGTGCGGCGCGCGGCGAGGCGGCCGACGGCGCGCGACGACCACAGGCGGGCGCGGGGGGAGGGGGCGGCGGGGGCGGGCGGCGGTGACGTGGCCCCCCTCGCCGGTGCCGGTGCCGGTGCCGGTGCCGGTGCCGGTGCGGCTGCGGGTGCCGGTGCCGGTGCGGGGTTCGAGGCCTCTCGAAGCACCGCCCCCCGTACCTGCTCCAGAACGGCCCCCGCGGCGCCCTCCCGTACTGCGCGGGACACGCGGGTCGCGCAGGCCGTGCAGTGCTCCAGGTGTCTCTCCAGGGACCAGGCGTCGGACTCCGGGAGGGTGCCGTCGGCGTAGCGGGCGGCCAGGGCGTCGGTCGTGTGCCGTCGGGTGGGGTTCATGCCGGGCCTCCCGCCGGAGTCGGGTGCAACTGGGCGAGCGCCGCGCGCAGTTCGGCACGGGCGCGCATGGCGCGGGTCTTGACGGTGCCCTCGGGGATGCCGAGCAGCCGGGCGGCCTCGCGGGTGGTGAGCCCGTCGACGACGGTCGCGCGCAGCACCTCCCGCAGCTCGGGCGGGATCCGGTCGAGGGCGGTGCCGACGTCGCCGAACTCCAGGCCCGCCAGCACCCGCTCCTCCGCGGACGGCAGGGCCGCCGCCGGTGCCCGCTCCACCCGCTCGGTGTCCATCGGCGCCGTCTCGATCCGCGCGGAGCGCTCCTGTGCCCGCCGCGCGTCGACCAGCCGCCGGGCGGCGATGGTCCACAGCCAGCCACCGGCCTCCCCGCCGCCGTGTCCGGCCGCCGACCGCCACACGGTCACGAACGTGTCCTGCACCACCTCCCGCACCACCTCGGGATCGGCGCAGCGCCGGGTGAGCCGCGCGTGCAGCCAGCCGGCGTGCCGGTCGTACAGGGTGGCCAGGGCATGGGCGTCCCCGTCGGCGACGGACCGCAGCAGCGCAGCGTCCGTGCCGCCCTCACCGTGGCCCCTCATGGGGCGGAACAGTCTCACACCCTCTCTGTCGGCCGGGTCGGCGCCGACGGTTCACGCCGGAACCCGGACGGCGCGCGATCTGCCGTAATCGCCCCGCATTGGGGAGAATGTCAGGGTGAGGAATGTGACGAGATGCGCGTCGCCCGATACGGGGACGTCTGCCGCCGCGCCCGCTGGGTAGGGCTTTTGCGGTAACCAGCGGACACCGCCGGACACCGTCCGACGCTGTCGAGCGCCGTACGACGACGCCGCGCACCCCGTACGACGGCGCCGTCCCCGAACAAGGAGGCCACCGTGGTCGCACCGGCACACCAACTGCTCCCGGACCGTTCCAAACGCCCGGCGGCGCCGTCCGCCTACACCGAGGAACCCCACCTGTACGCGTGCAGCGCGGAGGGCGCCCGTACCGAGGCCCCGCTGACCAGCGAACCCCCGCTGCCCGACGCCGAGCCCCTCACCAGCGAACCGCCGCTCGCCGCCGCGGACTCCGACTTCACGAGGCCGTAGATGACCGCACCCCTCGGAGAGGACCTCACCCGGCTCGCCGCGCTGCACGGCGTCGCCGCCTCCTACCGGCCCTCCCCGGACCGCACGGTCACCGCCTCCGCCGCCGCCGTCACCCGCGCCCTGGCCGCCCTCGGCGTGGACGCGGGCACCCCGCAGGCGACCAGTGCCGCGCTGGCCGACCGGGAACGCGAACTGGCCGAACGGCTGCTGCCGCCGACCGTGGTCCGCTGGAGCGGCGGCGCCGAGCCGGACGCCCTCGCCGCCCTTCCCGAAGGCACCCGCCTGCTGGTCGAGACCGAGCAGGGCGAGACCCACGCCTGCCTCGACCGGCTCCCGCCGGGCGTCCACACGATGATCGCGACCGCGCCCGACGGCCGTACCGCCCGCGCCCACCTGGTCGTGGCCCCGCCCCGGCTCCCCACGCCCGCCGGACGCTCGTACGGCCTCCTCGTCCAGCTCTACTCCCTGCTGTCCGACCGCTCCTGGGGCATGGGTGACCTCGGGGACCTCGCCGAGCTGGCCGACTGGGCCGGGCGGGCGCTCGGTGCCGGATTCGTGCAGGTCAACCCGCTGCACGCGGCCGTCCCCGGCACCCCCACCGACCCCTCCCCGTACCGGCCCTCCTCCCGCCGCTTCCCCGACCCGGTGCACCTGCGGATCGAGGACGTCCCCGAGTTCGCGTACGCCACCGACCCCGAGCGGCTGCGGGAGCTGCGAGGACTGCGGGAGAGCGCCGCGCGGCTGCGGGAGACCGTCCTCGACAAGGGGGCGCTGATCGACCGGGACGCCGTGTGGGAGCTGAAGCGGGAGGCACTGGAGCTGATCGCCGCCGTACCGCTCGGACCGGGCCGGCGCGCCGCCTACTGCGACTTCCTCGCCCGCGAGGGGCAGGCCCTGGAGGACCACGCCACCTGGTGCGCGCTGGCCGAGGTGCACGGCTCCGACTGGCACCGCTGGCCGCAGGGGCTGCGCGACCCGCGCTCCGCCGAGACCGCCCGCGCCCGCCTGGAACTGATGGACCGCGTCGACTTCCACTCCCGTCTCGCCTGGCTCACCGACGCCCAGCTCACCGCCGCCCAGCGCGCCGCGCGCGAGGCCGGCATGCCCCTCGGGATCGTGCACGACCTCGCGGTCGGCGTGCACCCCGGCGGCGCCGACGCCTGGGCCCAGCAGGACCACCTCGCGGCCGGCATGTCGGTCGGCGCGCCCCCGGACGCCTTCAACGCCCGCGGCCAGGACTGGGGCCTGCCCCCCTGGCGTCCCGACCGCCTCGCCGAGTCCGGCTACGCCCCGTACCGCCGCCTCCTGCGCGCCCTCTTCCGCTACGCCGGCGCCCTGCGCATCGACCACGTGATGGGCCTGTTCCGGCTCTGGTGGGTCCCCGAGGGCGAGCCGCCCACCGAGGGCACCTACGTCCGCTACGACGCCGAGGCCATGCTCGCCGTGCTGGTCCTGGAGGCGTCCCGGGCCGGCGCGGTGGTGATCGGCGAGGACCTCGGCACCGTGGAGCCCGGCGTGCGCGAGGCCCTGCGCGAACGCGGGGTGCTCGGCACCTCCGTCCTGTGGTTCGAACGCGACTGGGAGGGCGACGGCCGCCCGCTGCCCCCCGACCACTGGCGCGCCGACTGCCTCGCCACCGCCACCACCCACGACCTGCCCTCCACCGCCGCCCGCCTCACCGGCGAGCACGTCGAACTCCGCCACCGGCTCGACCTGTTGACCCGCCCGCTGGAGGAGGAACGCGCGGCGGCCGCCGCCGACACCGGCGAGTGGCTCGACCTGCTGTCCCGGCTCGACCTGCTCCAGGGCACCGGCGGGGGTGGCGACACCTCCTCGGAGGAGGCCGAGATCCAGGCCCTCCACCGGTTCCTGCTGCGCACCCCGGCCCGCATGATCGGCGTCTGGCTCCCGGACGCCGTCGGCGACCGCCGCCCGCAGAACCTCCCCGGCACCTGGGACCAGTACCCGAACTGGCGCCTGCCGGTCGCGGACGCCGACGGCCGGCCGGTCACGCTGGAGGAACTGTCGGCGTCCCCGCGCCTGCACGCGCTGATGGAGGTGCTGCGGGAGGAGGCCGACGGGTGAGGGCGAGGGGTGAGGGCGGTGGGAGGGGCCGACGGGCGGTGGCGGCGTGCGGCGCGGCCAGGACGCGCGGGGCGGACGCGCGGGGGTGTCCGCGCCTCTCGCGCCACCTCGTACGGCACCCCGGACGCGCGCGCCCGAACCCCGTTCGCTAACTTGGCACCGTGGACAAGAAGAACGCCCTGCGCGCCGGCGCCCTGGCTGCCGGTACGACGCTGATGATGCTGCTCATGTCGTCCCCCGCGCTCGCGCTGACCCGCGACGACGGCGACGACCCCGGTCAGGGCCTCAGCGTCATCGAGACGCTCGGCCTCTACGTGCTGGCTCCGCTCGCCCTGTTCGCGGCCATCACCGGCCTGGTGTGGGTGCTGGACCGGTCGAAGGACCGCGCCGACACCACCAGCTCCAACATCACCGTGAAGGGCGACGCCGCCAAGGCCGCCAAGGCCGGCTGACCCTTCCCCGGCACACCTCTCGAGGGCGCCGTCCCCGCCGTCCGTACGCGCACACCGCCGTACGACGCCGGAGACGGCGCCCTCGCGCGTCGTACGGCCACCGCGCGACCGCCCACGGCGTCCACGGGTGCGGCGCGGCGAGCCCCCGTGCCTTCCGCGGTGCCTACGGGTGCGGCGCGGTGAGGTACCGCTGCACGGTCGGCGCCACCCAGGCCACGACCTCCTGCCGGGTCAGCGCAACGGCGGGCGGGAAGCGCAGCACGTAGCGGGTCAGCGCGAGCCCCAGCAGCTGAGCGGCGCAGAGCGCCGCACGGGCCGGCGTCTGCTCCGGGTCCGGACACACCGCGCGGGTGACCGGCAGCAACTGGTCGCGGAAGATGGCCTGCATCCGCTCGGCCCCGGCCTGGTTGGTCACACCGACGCGGAGCAGGGCGGTGAGGACCTCGTTCTCCTCCCACATGTCGAGGAAGTGCGTGACGAGGGCCCGCCCGGCGTCCTCGCGGGCGAACGCGGACGGGTCCGGCAGCCTCAGGTCGACGGAGACGGCCGCCGCGAAGAGGCCCTCCTTGCTGCCGTAGTAGCGCATCACCATGGACGGATCGATGTTCGCGTCCCGGGCGATGGCCCGGATGGTGGCCCGCTCGTACCCGTCGGCGGCGAACCGCTCCCGGGCGGCGTCGAGGATCGCGCCGCGCGTGGCGTCGGAGCGGCGGGTGGTGGCGGTGGCGGCGCCGGTAAGGGGGGTGGGGGTGGAGACGGGGGTGGCGGTGTCGGGCCGGCTGTCAGGCATGCCAACGAGCGTAGGCCAACATCTGTTGACACGCTACTCACGGCCGCTCTAATCTTGCCAACAAGCGTTGGTCAACAGTCGTTGGCAAACGAATGCAGGCAAGCGAATGCCGACGAACAAGTGTTGGCGAACGAGTGTTGGCACCCCAGGAGGCCCTCATGAACGGCACGACTGGCACCACCGGTTCCACCGACCTCACCACCCGCCCCGTGATCGTCGTCGGCTCCGGTCCGACCGGCCTCCTCCTCGCCGGAGACCTCGCCACCGCCGGCGTGCCCGTCACCCTGCTGGAGAAGCGCCCGCACGGGATCGGCAACCTCTCCCGCGCCTTCGTCCTGCACGCCCGCACCCTGGAGCAGCTCGACGGCCGCGGTCTCGCCGATCCGCTGGAGGCCCTCGGCCACCCCCTCGACCGGCTCCGCCTCTTCGGCCGGCTCACCCTCGCCCTCGCCACCCTCCCCTCCCGCTTCGGCCACCTCCTCGTCATCCCGCAGTACGAGGTCGAGAAGGTCCTGGAGCGGCGGGCGGTCGAGGCGGGGGTGGAGTTCCGGTACGAGACCGAGGTGACCGGGCTGGCCCAGGACGCGGACGGGGTGACGGTCGAGGTCCGGACCTCCGCCGGCGCCACCGGCACGCTCCGCGCCGGGTACGTCGTCGGCGCCGACGGCATGCGCAGCGCCGTACGGAACGCCCTGGGGCTTCCCTTCCCCGGCCGCTCGGTCATCCGCTCCGTCGTCCTGGCCGACGTCCGTCTCGCCGAGGAGCCCGAGACGCTGCTCACCGTCAACGCCGTCGGCGACGCCTTCGCCTTCCTCGCGCCCTTCGGCGACGGCTACCACCGGGTGATCGCCTGGAACCGGGCCCGTGACGTCCCCGACACCGAGCCCCTCGACCTCGACGAGGTCAGGGAGGTCACCCGGTCGGCCCTCGGCCGTGACTTCGGGATGTACGACGCCCGCTGGATGTCCCGCTTCCACAGCGACGAACGCCAGGCGCCCGCCTACCGCGTCGGGCGGGTCCTCCTCGCCGGGGACGCCGCGCACGTGCACACCCCGGCCGGCGGGCAGGGCATGAACACCGGTCTGCAGGACGCGGCCAACCTGAGCTGGAAGCTCGCCCGGGTGGTCGACGGCCGCGCGACCGCCGACCTCCTCGACACCTACCAGGCCGAACGCCACCCCGTGGGCAGGTCGGTCCTCCGCAGCAGCGGCGGCATCGTCCGCCTCGCCATGGCCGAGCGCCCCTGGACCCTGGCCCTGCGCGCCGCGCTCACCACGTTCCTGAACCACGTCGGTCCCGCCCGGCGCCGGGCGGTCGGCCGGGTCACCGGCATCGGCTACCGCTACCCGGCCCCGCGCGGCGCCCACCGCCTGACCGGCGCGCGCGTCCCCGACGTCACCTTCGCGGACGGCAGCCGCCTGTACGAGGCCCAGCGCGGCGGCCGTTTCGTCCTCGTCACCCCACCGGGCGCCCACGACGAGGGAACGGACGGGCCCCGCGAGGGCCGCCTGGCGGTGCGGCACTGGGCGAGCGACCGGCGCACGGCGCTGCTGGTGCGGCCCGACGGGTACGTCGCCTGGGCGGCCGACGACGCGTGCCCGGCGGCGATCGGGGCTGCGCTCGCCGCGCACGTCGGCTGAGCCGCCCGCCGGCCGGAGCCGACCACCGGCTGCCGGCACCCGCCGGCAGTGCCCTCCGGTCGTGCCCGCCGTCCGCGGCTACCGTCCGCGCCCGCCGCCTGCGGCTACCGTTCCGTCGCGAGCAGCAGTTCCCTCAGCAGGTCGGCCAGTTGGCCGGCCTGTCCGGCGTCCAGGGCCGTGGTCAGGGCCTCCGTCTGGACGGCGAGACCCGCGCCCACCGCCTCCTCGGCCAGCGCCAGGCCCTGTTCGGTGAGGGTCACCCGCAGGCCCCGGCGGTCGTGCGGGTCGGGGGAGCGGCGCAGGAGTCCGGCCCCTTCCAGCTTGTCGAGGCGGCCGGTCATGCCGCCGGTGGTGAGCATCAGCGTCGCCGACAGCTGGCGGGGTGAGAGGGTGTACGGCTCGCCGGAGCGGCGCAGGGTGGCCAGCACGTCGAACTCGCCGCGCGAGATCCCGAGGCCCGCGTAGGCCTTCTCCATGCGGTCGCCCATCGCGCGGGCGAGCCGGGAGACGCGGCCGAAGACCTCCATGGCGGTGGTGTCGAGGTCGGGCCGTTCGGCCGCCCACTGCTCGACGATCGCGTCGACCGGATCCCTGCGCTGCGCACTCATGCGGGGAGTATCCGCCCGCTTCCGGTCGGCCGCAAGAAAGTGGCTTGACGGCAAGTTGCTTAGAGCTAAGCTAATTACCGCCAAGTCATTTCTCCGAGAGGGGTGCCGGTCATGAACCGGGCCGCGACCGTCCTGCTCACCGCCCTCGCCCCCGTCTCCTGGGGCACCACCTACGCCGTCACCACCGAGTTCCTGCCGGCCGACCGCCCGCTGTTCACCTCCCTCGTGCGCGCCCTGCCCGCGGGCCTGCTGCTGCTCGCCCTGGTCCGGGTGTTGCCCCACGGCGCCTGGTGGGGCAGGGCGACGGCGCTCGGCGCCCTCAACATCGGCGCGTTCTTCCCGCTCCTGTTCCTCGCCGCGTACCGGATGCCGGGCGGCATGGCCGCCGTCGTCGGCTCGGCCGGACCGCTGTTCGTCATCGGGTTCTCGGCACTGCTGCTCGGGCAGCGGCCCGCCGCCCGCACCCTGCTGACCGGGGTCGTGGCCGCGTTCGGGGTCAGCCTGGTCGTGCTGAAGGCGACCGGCGGACTGGACGCGATCGGGCTGTCGGCGGCGGTCGCCTCCACGGCTTCGATGTCCGCCGGTCTCGTCCTGGCCAAGAGGTGGGGCACCCCCGAGGGGGCCGGCCCGCTGGCGCTCGCGGGCTGGCAGCTGACCATCGGCGGCCTGCTCGTCGCGCCCCTCGCCCTCCTCGTCGAGGGTGCCCCGCCCGCCCTGGACACCGCGGCCGTCGGCGGCTACCTCTACCTGGCGCTGGCGGGCACGGCGGTCGCGTACTGGCTGTGGTTCCGCGGGATCGGCCGGCTCAGCGCCACCCAGGTCACCTTCCTCGCGCCGCTCTCCCCGCTGACCGCGGCCGTGGTCGGCTGGGCGGCCCTCGGGGAGGCGCTGACGGCCCTGCAACTGGCCGGCATGGCGCTGGCGTTCGGCGCGACGGTGGCCGGACAGCTCGGCCCGCGCCGCACGGCGACCGCCGCGACCGCCCCTACGACCATGACTGCCTCTACGGCCGCCGCCGCCACCGCCACCGCGCCCACCGCCCCCGCCCCCGCCGTAGGGGCAGTCCGCCCGCATGGTCCCACGCCGGCGCCGGAGAAGGTCGTCGCCCGACGCGGTGCCGCCGTGGAAGGATGACGCAACCGACACATAACGAGGAGATGACCGCGTGCCTGGCACAAACCTGACTCGCGAAGAGGCGCAGCAGCGGGCGAAGCTGCTCACCGTTGACTCGTACGAGATCGATCTCGACCTGTCCGGTGCGCAGGAGGGCGGGACCTACCGGTCCGTGACCACGGTGCGCTTCGACGTCGCGGAGAAGGGCGCCGAGTCCTTCATCGACCTGGTGGCGCCGACCGTCCACGAGGTGACGCTCAACGGGGACCGGCTCGACCCGGCCGAGGTGTTCGCCGACTCCAGGATCGCCCTGCCCGACCTGCCGGCGGGCCGCAACATCCTGCGCGTCGTCGCCGACTGCGCCTACACCAACACCGGTGAGGGACTGCACCGGTTCGTCGACCCGGTCGACGAGCAGGCCTACCTGTACACGCAGTTCGAGGTGCCGGACGCCCGCCGCGTCTTCGCCTCGTTCGAGCAGCCCGACCTCAAGGCGACCTTCCAGTTCACGGTGAAGGCGCCGAGCGGCTGGACCGTCATCTCCAACTCGCCGACGCCGGAGCCCAAGGACGACGTCTGGGTGTTCGAGCCGACCCCGCGGATCTCCACGTACATCACCGCGCTGATCGTCGGCCCGTACCACTCCGTGCACAGCGTGTACGAGAAGGACGGCCAGAGCGTGCCCCTCGGCATCTACTGCCGTCCCTCGCTCGCCGAGTTCCTCGACTCGGACGCGATCTTCGAGGTCACCCGGCAGGGCTTCGACTGGTTCCAGGAGAAGTTCGACTACGCGTACCCGTTCAAGAAGTACGACCAGCTGTTCGTGCCGGAGTTCAACGCGGGCGCGATGGAGAACGCGGGCGCGGTCACCATCCGCGACCAGTACGTCTTCCGGTCCAAGGTGACCGACGCGGCGTACGAGCTGCGGGCCGAGACGATCCTGCACGAGCTGGCCCACATGTGGTTCGGCGACCTCGTCACCATGGAGTGGTGGAACGACCTGTGGCTGAACGAGTCGTTCGCCACCTACACCTCCATCGCCTGCCAGGCGTACGCCCCGGACAGCCGGTGGCCGCACTCCTGGACGACGTTCGCCAACTCCATGAAGACCTGGGCCTACCGGCAGGACCAGCTGCCGTCGACCCACCCGATCATGGCCGAGATCCGCGACCTGGACGACGTCCTCGTCAACTTCGACGGCATCACCTACGCCAAGGGCGCCAGCGTCCTGAAGCAGCTCGTGGCGTACGTCGGCACGGACGCGTTCTTCGCGGGCGTGCAGGCCTACTTCAAGCGGCACGCCTTCGGCAACACCCGGCTGTCCGACCTGCTGGGCGCGCTGGAGGAGACCTCCGGCCGCGACCTGGGCACCTGGTCGCAGAAGTGGCTGCAGACCGCCGGCATCAACATCCTGCGCCCCGAGATCGAGACCGACGCCGACGGCGTCATCACTTCCTTCGCCGTCCGCCAGGAGGCCCCCGCCCTGCCCGCCGGCGCCAAGGGCGAGCCGACCCTGCGGCCGCACCGCATCGCCGTCGGCCTGTACGACCTCGACGAGGCGAGCGGCAAGCTGGTGCGCGGCGAGCGCGTCGAGCTGGACGTGGACGGCGAGCTGACCGCCGTACCGCAGCTGGCCGGCACGCGCAGGCCGGACGTCGTGCTGCTCAACGACGACGACCTGTCGTACGCCAAGGTCCGCCTCGACGAGCGGTCCCTCGCGTTCGTCACCGAGCACCTCGGCGACTTCGAGGCATCCCTGCCGCGCGCCCTGTGCTGGGCGTCCGCCTGGGACATGACGCGCGACGCCGAACTGCCCACCCGCGACTACCTGTCCCTGGTGCTGTCCGGCATCGGCAAGGAGTCCGACATCGGTGTCGTGCAGTCCCTGCACCGCCAGGTCAAGCTCGCCGTCGACCTGTACGCCGACCCGGCCGCCCGCGAGGCGCTGCTGACCCGCTGGACCGACGCCACGCTGGCGCACCTGCGGACCGCCGAGGCGGGCAGCGACCACCAGCTGGCGTGGGCGCGCGCGTTCGCGGCCACCGCCCGCACGCCGGAGCAGCTGGACCTTCTGGAGGCGCTGCTGGAGGGCACGCAGACGATCGAGGGTCTCGCCGTCGACACCGAGCTGCGCTGGACGTTCGTGGAGCGCCTCGCGGCGGTCGGCCGCTTCGACGAGGCGGAGATCGCCGGCGAGTACGGGCGCGACCGGACCGCCGCCGGCGAGCGGCACGCGGCGACCGCCCGCGCCGCCCGCCCCACGGCGGAGGCCAAGGCGGAGGCGTGGGCGTCGGTCGTCGAGTCCGACAAGCTGCCCAACGCCGTCCAGGAGGCCGTCATCGGCGGCTTCGTGCAGACCGACCAGCGCGAGCTGCTGGCGCCGTACACGGACCGGTACTTCGACGTCGTCAAGGACGTCTGGGACTCGCGTTCGCACGAGATCGCCCAGCAGATCGTGACCGGCCTCTACCCGGCCGTCCAGGTCTCCGAGGAGACCCTGCGCAAGACCGACGCCTGGCTGACCTCGGCCGAGCCGAACGCGGCCCTGCGCCGCCTCGTCTCCGAGGCCCGCTCGGGCGTGGAACGCGCCCTGAAGGCCCAGGCGGCGGACGCGCGGTAGCAGCCGTCGTCCGTACGGGTCCGTACGGGTCCGTACGGTGGTGAGGGGCGCCCGGTGTCCGGCCGGGCGCCCTTCGCCGTGCCGGGGGAGCGGGGCACGGCCCCGCGGGAGCGTTCACAGCCGCAGGGGCAGTCCGAAGGCCGGGAAGAGGTGCGGCTCGAAGGACGTGATCTCCACGATCCGGTCGCCCTCGACCCGCAGCACGTCCAGGACCTGGGCGCGGTACACGTTCGTTCCCGGCCGGCGGAGGTAACCCCCCGTCGCGGGCTGCCCGTTGGCACGGGCGGGCAGGTGCCGCCGGTGGCCCGGGAAGGCGGCGGAGGCCGGGGCCGGGCTCGGCCGCAGGAAGGCCAGGACGGCGTCCCGGCCCCGGCACCAGTACGGGTTCGGCGGCGTCGTCAGCAGCACGTCGTCCGCGAGCAGCCCGCCCCACGCCGCCGGGTCGAGCGCCTCCCCGGCGGCCATGTACCGGCTGAGCAGGGCGGCTTCGCGCTCGGCCGGCTCCCGCGTACGCCTGTCCGGCAGCAGGTCGCGCAGGGCGGGCCGGGCCCGTTGCAGCGCGCCGTCGACCGAGACCGGTGCCAGGTCGAGCGTCTCGGCGGTCTCCCCGAGGCTCAGCCCGAGCACGTCCCGCAGGACCAGCGCGGCCCGCTGCCGGGGCGGAAGGTGCTACAGGGCCACCACGATGGGCAGCTCCAGGGACCCGTACGCGCCCACCGCGTCCCCGTCCCCGGCGGTCTCCGGCAGCTCGTCGTCCGGGAAGGGCTGCAGCCAGGTGACCCGCGCGGGCGGTTCGCCTCCCCGGCGGTCGGTGCCGGGCAGCGGCTCGTGGTCGTGGGGGCGGCGCGCGGTGCGGCGCAGCAGGTCCAGGCAGGCGGTGGTGGCGATCTGGTACAGCCAGGTCCGCACGCCCGTCCCGGCCCGGAAGGTGTCGCGGGCCCGCCAGGCCCGCAGGAAGGCCTCCCGGACGAGGTCCTCGGCGTCGTCGTAGGAGCCGGTCATGCGGTAGCAGTGGACCAGGAGCCACGGCGGTGCGTCTCGGCGACCGCGGCGAAACCGGCCGCGGGCAGGGCGAGTCCGTACGGGCCGTCGTCCGGCTCGCCGCAGCCCCCGTCGTCCGCCGCCGCGGCCCGCGCCGTCCAGGCCACCCGCCGCAGCCGGTCCACGGCGGCCGTCAGCCGCGCCACCCCCGCGTACAGCGCGTCCGGCTCGCCCGGTTTCAGCTCCGCCGCTCCCCGCCCGATCTCGTCGACGAGCCCCTCGACGGTCACCGCGCCACCGGGACGGGCGGGCGGCGGTTCCCCGCGGCCGGGGCGGGACTCTGCGGCGGACGAGGCCACGAAACCTCCAGAAAGTTGAGATCGTGACGACCGTACGCCGGATCACGGCCTCCGCAGCCCTGGAAGGTGAGATGTGCGCGATGTCCCGTACCACGACGGCAGCGCGACGTCCGGAACCCGCCGGTGGGACGTCCCGCGGCGCGTGAACCTGGAAGGCATGACGACCACGACCCGGACCTTCACGGCCCGCCCCCTCACCCCCGGCGCGCTGGCGGAACTCCGCGCCGTCGACGACGCCGGACGCCCCACGGCCGCGTTCACCGACGACGAGGGCGGCGCCCCGCTGCGCTGCTGCCTGCGCCACAGCACGCCGGGGGAGCGGATCGCCCTCGTCTCCTACGCGCCCCTGCGCCGCCGGGCCGCCGAGACGGGCACCGACCCCGGGGCGTACGACGAACAGGGCCCCGTCTTCGTCCACGCCGACCCGTGCCCGGGCCCGGACCGGGACGGCGGGGCCCTGCCCTTCACGAACGCGCACCGCACGGTCCGCCGCTACTCCGCCGAGGGCCGCATCCTCGGCGGCCGACTCGTCGCGGACCCCTCGCCGGAGGCGTTCGAGCGGGCCCTGCGGGAAGCGTTCGACGACCCGGCCGTGGCGCTCGTCCACGTCCGGGCCGTCGAGTACGGCTGCTACCTCTACGAGGTGACCCGAGAGGTCACCGGGGGCTGACTAGCCCTTCAGCTCCTCCGCCACCAGCTCCGCGATCTGCACCGCGTTCAGGGCCGCGCCCTTGCGCAGGTTGTCGTTGGAGACGAACAGGGCGAGGCCGTTGTCCACGGTCTCGTCCCGGCGGATGCGGCCCACGTACGACGGGTCCTTGCCGGCCGCCTGGAGCGGGGTCGGGATGTCGGTGAGGACGACGCCCTCGGCGTCCGCGAGCAGCTCGGTGGCGCGCTCGGCGCTGATCGGGCGCGCGAAACGGGCGTTGACCTGGAGGGAGTGGCCGGAGAACACCGGGACGCGCACGCAGGTGCCGGAGACCTTCAGCTCGGGGATCTCCAGGATCTTGCGGGACTCGTTGCGGAGCTTCTGCTCCTCGTCCGTCTCGTTCAGGCCGTCGTCCACGATCGAGCCGGCCAGCGGGACGACGTTGAAGGCGATGGGCCGCCGGTAGACCTGCGGCTGCGGGAAGTCGACGGCCTCGCCGTCGTGGGTGAGCCGGTCGGCGTCGGCGACGACCTTCTGCGCCTGGCCGTGCAGCTCCGCGACGCCCGCGACACCGGAGCCGGACACCGCCTGGTAGGTGGCGACGACCAGCGCCTCCAGGCCCGCCTCGGCGTGCAGCGGCTTGAGGACCGGCATCGCGGCCATCGTGGTGCAGTTCGGGTTGGCGATGATGCCCTTGGGGCGGTTCGCGATCGCGTGCGGGTTCACCTCGGAGACGACCAGCGGCACGTCGGGGTCGCGGCGCCAGGCCGAGGAGTTGTCGATCACGACCGCGCCCTGCGAGGCGACCTTCTCGGCCAGCGCCTTCGAGGTCGCGCCACCGGCGGAGAACAGCACGATGTCGAGGCCGGAGTAGTCGGCGGTCGCCGCGTCCTCGACCGTCACACCGTCCAGCTCGGTCCCCGCGGAACGGGCCGAGGCGAACAGCCGCAGCTCCGTGACCGGGAAGTCACGCTCCTTGAGGATCCTGCGCATGACCGTGCCGACCTGACCGGTGGCTCCGACGATTCCGACCCTCACGGCGACTCCCTCTGTCTGTGCTTCTGCGTGCATGGTGCCTGGCCGAGGCTTTTCCATGATGCGGCCGACACGGCCCCGCCTGTCCAATCCTTTGACCCCCATGCCCGAGGACTGGGACGCCCCGCACCCCCGAACGGCTCCGGAACTCCCGTCCGCACCCCCGCTGAGCTGGAGGAATTCCCTCCGTCCGGGTTTCCCGCCGCAAGCTGTGCTGCCGCGCGCGGCGGTGTGACGTACGCCTCCGAACGATTTCCCGGCGCCGCGCCGAACGTTTCCGCGCGCGACGGCGTCGTAGAGGTGACACGGGGAGGGGAGGGGTGTCCGTGCTGCGCAGAACGGCCCGCCGCGGACCGGGGGAGGACACCGGGCACGGTGACCCGCTGGACGCGGCGCAGGAACGCCGGGTGCGGGCGGTGCTCGCGCTGGGCGGGGTACCGCAGGCGGACCTGCCGGACGGGGTGCAGCAGGTCCGCCTGCGGCTGCTGGAGCGGGCCGCCAAGGGGTACGACGCCCCGCGGGACGTCTCGGCGTGGGCGGCCGTCGTCGCCTCCAACCTCGCCATGGACTGGCACCGGGCCAAGCGCCGCCAGGAGCGCCTCGGGGAGCGGCTGGCGTCCCTGGGCCCGCACGAGCACCCCTCCGGCGAGGACACCAGCGTGCTCTCCCTCGCCGTCGCGCAGGGCCTGGACGACCTGCCCGACGCCCAGCGCCAGGTGGTCGTCCTGCGCTTCTACGCCGACCTGCCGGTGCGCTCGATAGCCGAGGAGCTGGGCGTCCCCGAGGGCACGGTCAAGAGCCGCCTGCACACGGCCGTCCGGGCCCTGCGCGCCCGCCTGCACGAGGACGAGGTGGTGTGACATGACCGCCGGACACGAACCCGACACCCACGACGACGGCCGCGAGGACCCCTGCGCCCGGTACGGCGACGGCCCCCGCGGCGGCCCGGACGGCACGGACCCGCTGATGGCGGCCATCCTGGACGTGCCGCTGTCCGGGGACGCGCGGACCGATCCCGCCCTCGTGGCCGGACACCGCGCCGCGGCGGCCGACGTGGCGCTCCTGCGCGAGCAGCTCGGCGTCCTCGCCGAGGCCCTCACCCGCCCGTCGGCGGCGGAGCCCGCGCTCCGGCCGGCCCCCGTCCCGCTCCGGCCGGCCCGCAGGCGCCTCCCCCCGGCCCTGAGGACGGTCGGGCTGGCGGCGGCCGGTGCGCTGGTCGCCGGGAGCGGATGGCTGCTCGTCCAGGTGAACGGGGGAGCCGACGACATCACCTCGTCCGGCGCCGGCGAGAAGGCCGCCGCGTCCGGCGCCCACGGTCCCCTCGACGACCCCGGCTACCTCGCCTGCGCCCGGCTGGTGGTCGAGGGCGACGTGACGGACGTCGTCCCGGTGCGCGGCACCTCCCGCGAGCGGGTCACCCTGCGCGTGACCCGCTCCTACAAGCCCGGGGCCGTGGCCCGGGAGGAGGTCGACTTCGTGGTGGAGCGGGACGTGGACCCGCCGGCCGCCGAGGGCGATCACGTCCTGGCCGGCCTCCCGCAGGGGTCCGCGTCCCCCGACGTGTGGATCGTCGGCGAGGCCGACATCGCCGACGGCCGCTCGGCGCTGGCCCGCGCGCTGCCCGAGGCGGGCGGCGCGGCCTGCGAATGAGCGAGGGGCGGGCGCCCGACCGGACGCCCGCCCCCCTTCGCTCAGCGGCTCAGTCGCTCATCGCGCTGCCGAGCCCCTGAGGTACCGCCTTACTGCGTGACCTTCTCGATGACCACGCTGCCGAGGCCCGCGACGGTGCCGCGCGCGTTCACCAGCTGGACCTGGCCGAAGAAGGACCGGCCCGCCGGCGCGGGGGCCGCGGCGGTGACGGTCGCGGAGACCGTCGCCGAGGCGCCCGTGGCCAGCTTCACCGGCGTCGACTCGTCGACGCCGACCGTGCCGAGCGCGGACGAGTAGAACACGTCCAGGTAGTCGTAAGCGGTGGTGCCGGCCGGCACCGAGTAGCCCGCGACCTCGACGGTGTACGTCCCGGCGGCGGGCGACGGGATGGACACGGCCTCCTCGGAGTCGCCGTCGGCGGACTTGCCGACCTCCGTGCCCTCAGCGTCGTACACGGTCAGGTCGAGGTCGGCGGAGGCGTCGGAGACACCGCCGATGGAGACGTCCAGGGACTTGGCGCCCGCGGGCACCTCGACCGTGGTCGTCTGGTTCTCGTGGTCCGCGATGGTCGGACGGGCCGCCTTGGACGAGCCGAGCGGGCCCCCCTTCAGCTTGCCGTCGATGGCGGCGAAGTCGTTCGTCACCTTCCAGGAGACGGCGGCCGGGGTGCCGACCTTCGCCTCGGGCACGGTCACGGTCGCCGGGTCGAAGGCCGCGCCGTACACGGTGACGTCCAGCTTGTACGGGTTGTCGAGCAGCGGCGACGTGCGGCGCGACTCGACCTCGATCTCCCAGACGCCGGGCTGCGGGTCGGCGTAGGAACGCGCGTCCGGCTTGCAGCCGTTGCCGTCGAGGTAGTTGTTGTAGCAGTAGACGGTGGCGCTGTCCTCGACGGCGACACCGTAGGGGTGGATCGAGATGAACCGGGTCTGGCTCTTGTCCTTCAGCCCGCTCATCGCGACCTCCAGCGACGTCGCACCCTCGGGCACGGTCAGGAAGTAGTGCTGCGAGCTGTTGCGCTGCACGGTGTTCTGCGCGGAGAACGTGTGCGCCACCGGCGTCGAGACGACGACCGTGTTCAGGACCTGCTTGTCGATGCCCTCGGTCCGCGGGTCGTCGACCTCGAGGATCGCGCTCTTGATGCCGGCGGACTTCGGAGCGGCCTGGACCTTGACGGTCACCGGCTGGTTCAGCGGCAGCTTCACCTCGTCCGAACCGAGGATCTTGAAGGTGCCGGCCGCGTTGTTCTCGAGGTGCAGCTCGTGGCGGATCGCCTTGTCGGCGCCGGTCGTACGGGTGATGGTGACGTCGTACGTCTTCTTCTGACCGGCCTTCAGACCGCCCTCGCGGTCGTAGATGCCGGTGCCGAAGCCGGGCGTCTTCAGGGCGAAGTCGATCGCGGTGTCGACCGGGGCCTTGACCGCGTACTCGTGGGCGGTGGCGCCGTCCTTGATGGAGTCCCAGGCGTCCACGATGTTGATGGCGCCCGCGCCCTCCTCGTAGGCCTGGAGGCCCTTGATGTGGTCGGCGGTCGAGGTCAGCGCCGTGCGCAGGGTGGCGGGCGTCAGCTCGATGCCCTTCTGCTTCGCGGCGCTCAGCAGCAGCGCGGAGGCGCCGGCGGCCTGCGGGGAGGCCATCGAGGTGCCCTGGAGCATCGCGTAGCCGGCCGGCAGCGTGTATCCGGACTCGGCGACCGGGGCGCCCGGCAGCCAGGTCTGGATGGTGTTGATGGCGGCGCCCGGCGCGACGAGGGTCGGCGTGAAGCCGCCGTCCTCACGCGGGCCGCGCGAGGAGAACGGCAGCAGCGCGTACTTCTTCGTCACCTGCGAGCCGTAGTTGGCGGCCCAGGTCTCCTTGGAGATGGCCGCGCCGACCGAGACGACCTTGTCGGCCAGGCCGGGGTCGCCGATCGTGTTGGCGCCGGGGCCCTCGTTGCCCGCCGAGATGACGAGCTGGACGCCGTAGGTGTCGATGAGGCGCGTGTACAGCTCGGCGCGCGCGTTGTTGCCGTCGTTCAGCGCCGGGAGGCCGCCGATGGACATGTTGACGATGTCGACGCCGCGGTTCACGACCAGGTCGATCATGCCCTCGGTGAGCGCGACGTTGGTGCAGCCGCCGGTCCAGGAGCAGGCACGGGAGGAGACGACCTTGGCGCCGGGGGCGGCGCCGTTCATCTTCCCGCCGAACAGGCCGTTGGCCGCGGTGATGCCCGCGACGTGGGTGCCGTGCTCGGACTCGATGACGCCGACGTTGACGAAGTCGGCCTTCTTGCCGACCCAGTCGCCGCCGTACGGGTCGGTGGGTACGTCCTTGCGGATCTCGACGACGAACGGCTGCCGCTCGACGACGTCGGTGGCCGGGTTGTCGGTACCGAAGTAGCCGACCTGGTAGCCGTCCTTGTACGGCTTCATCGGCGCGTCGTCGGTGAAGTCGAAGTTGTTGTTCAGGTCGACGCGGACGGTGCCGGCGGCCGGGTCGTAGAGCAGGCCCCAGACGTCGGTGGTGTCGCCGTCCCGGTTGGCGTCGCCCTTGGCGTCGCCGCCGGCGGTGACCGACTCGCGGAACAGGTTGACCTGGTAGCTGCCCTCGGGCGCCTTCCAGGACGCGCCGCCGTAGGTGAAGGCCGGGCCGCTGACGGGGGTGGTCATCCGGCGCCAGGTGCCGTCGCTGTCGACGATCGGGTCGGTCGCGGTGACCCAGTCGACGATCTTGCGCTCACCGGTGGTGGTCTTCTGGAGCGCGGGGTGCCCGAGGTCCACGCCGGAGTCCAGCACGCCGATGGTGACGCCGCGGCCGTCCGCCTTCGGGTGGTCGTCCACGAAGTCGACGGCGCCCGTCTCGAAGGACGGGTTGTACGGGTTCTCGGCCGGGGTCTTCCTGCCGGGCGCGGGATACGTCTTCGCGCTCGCGGTGGCGCCCGCACCCTTCGCGGTGTCGGCGCTCGGCGTCGGGTCGTCGAGGGCGATCTCCTGCCGCAGGTCGATCGCGTGCACCGAGGACAACTTGGCCGCGGCGGCGATGGCCGCGTCCGCCTTGGCGGTCGGGACGGTGGCGCGGACGTAGCCGAGCTTGTCGTAGGACCGGCCGACGGAACCGCCCTTGACCGCGTCCAGCTCGTCGGCGACCTGCTCGGTCTTCCCGGGCGAGGTGGCGACCATCAGGGTGACGTTCTTGTCACCGGCGGCCTTGGCGTCGGCGAGGACGTCGGCGTCGTCGGATCCCAGCTTGTCGGCGGCGGACTTCACGCCCGGGTCGGCGGCCGGGGTCTGGTCGGCGGAGAAGGCCAGCGGTATGGGCCCGGCCGCGGACAGCGCGGCCACCAGACCGGCGGCCACGGCTATCCGGACCGCGCGTCTCGCGCCCGGTATCGGTTCGCGCTGGGGGGTGTGGGTCATCGGCATCCCTTGGAGGTAAAGGAACGAGCGTCACGCGACCGGGCCGTTCCTGCCTGATCGCGGTCGCCGGAATGTGATCCCGGACGATCGCACAGCCTTGTCCAAGGGACAGATGTTTGGGGAGAGTTGACCGAATCGATATGGATGTATGGGGAAAACCCTCTACGAGTCACCTGTGCAAGGGCTTTCGGCCGTCCGGATGCCGACGGCCGGGCGACGGCCGGGGGTCGCGGGCGCGTCGACGGGGTGTTGCGGGGTGTCCGCGTGGTGTTGCGCGGGCGTCGGCAAGGTGCCGGTGGGGCGTCGGCAAGGCGCCGTGCGGGCGCCGGTCGGGCAGGGTGCGGGCGCCGCCGGGGTGCCGGTCAGGCGTCCTTCGTGCGGGCGTAGTGGCGGGACGCCTTCGCGCGGTTGCCGCAGGCCGCCATCGAACACCAGCGGCGGGTGCCGTTGCGCGAGGTGTCGAAGAAATGCAGGACGCACGCCTCGTGCGCGCAGCGGCGGATCCGGTCGGGCGCGGTGGCGAGCAGCTCCAGGTAGTTGCGGGCGGCCAGCCAGGCAGGCCCCCAGGTCCCGTCCGCGAACTCGGCCCGTTCGCCGGGTCCTTCGGCGGCGAGGGTGGGCCGGATGCGTCCGTGCTCCAGCACGGCGTCCACCGCGTCCGCCGGCCCGCGGTCCGCCGTCGTCCCGGCCGCCGCCCCGCCCCCGGCCGCCCCGTCCACGGCCGCCCTCAGCGCGTCGCGCGCCCGCAGGACGTGTCGCAGGGTCGCCTCGTCCGCGGCGAACCGCCCGTCCAGCCCGTTCGCGGCGAGCCACACCGCCAGCCCGTCCGTGCCGGTCAACAGGTCCTGGAGGGAGCCGTCCCGCATCCAGCGCGTGTTGAGCAGGTCGAGCGCGAGGGGTTCGCCGGTGAGGGGGCGCGGGTCGGGGGTGGTGGGCATCGAAGGGCTCCTTCCGTACTAACCAGCAAAGGGTACGTGACTGGTTGACGTACCCTTGTCTAACCTTTAACATCATGAACAGAGGTTAGAACTGCTGACCTTCCTCCGTCGAAGGGGACACCCGTCATGACCCTGCGCACCGGCCACGTCGGCCTGAACGTCACCGACCTCGACCGCTCCCTCGCCTTCTACCGGGAGGTCATGGGCTTCGCCCTCATGGGCGAGGGCAAGGAGGAGGGCCGGCGGTACGCCTTCCTCGGGGACGGTGACCGGCTCGTCCTCACCCTCTGGCAGCAGGCGCAGGGGCCGTACGACGGAGCCCGCGCCGGTCTGCACCACCTCGCCTTCGAGGCCGACTCCGTCGAGCGGGTCCGGGAGTACGAGGCGGCGCTGCGGGCCCACGGCGCCGACTTCGCCCACGAGGGCGTCGTCGCCCACCACGAGGGTGCGGCCTCCGGTGGCGTCTTCTTCCACGACCCCGACGGCACCCGCCTGGAGATCTCGGTGTCCGACGGGGTGGAAGGGGCCCCGGCGCCCGGCGGCGCGTCCGCTCCGACCTGCGGCTTCTTCTAGGTCATGGGGCAGGCCGTGGATCTCTACCACGCCGGCTCGCGCACCCTCCAGGACCGGCTCGGGGTGCGCGACCTCGCCGACCACGTCGGCCGGTCCGTCGGCGAGGGCATCCGGTCCGTCGCCGCCGCCTTCCTGGAGCTCCAGCCACAGCTGGTGCTGGGCGCCGCCGATCCCGTGGGCGGCGAGGTGTGGGCCTCGGTGATCACGGATACCCCCGGCTTCGTCCGAGCCACCGGGCCCCGGCGGATCTCCGTCGCGGGAGGGCCACCCCCGACCGACCCTCTCGCGACGGCCCTCGCCACTCCGGGCACCCCCGTCGGCACGATCGCCCTCGACCCGCGCACCCGCCGCCGTATGCGCCTCAACGGCCGGCTGCTGGCCGCCCCCGGCGGTTTCGCCGTCGAGGCCGACCAGGTCTTCGCCAACTGCCCCAAGTACCTCCAGCGGCGGGAGACGTACGGGACGGTGTCCGGCCGTCTTCCCGGTCCGCCCCGGCACGGCACCGGACTGACCCCGGAACAGGCCGGGTTCGTCGCCGCGTCCGACACCTTCTTCCTCGCCAGCGTGCGCGAGGGCGGCGCCGACGCCAGCCACCGCGGCGGCAACCCCGGCTTCGTCCGGGTCGTCTCACCGGGCGAACTGGCCTGGCGCGACTACCCCGGCAACGCGATGTTCCTCAGCCTCGGCAACCTCGCGGCCGACCCGCGCGCCGGACTGCTGTTCCTCGACTGGACGACGGGCCGCACCCTCCAGCTCACCGGCGAGGCCCGCACCGAGTTCGGCTCCGACGGCGAGCGCACGGTCCGTTTCACCGTGGCGCGGGCCGTCGACACCCCCGCCGCGCTGCCCCTGCGCTGGTCCGCACCCGAATACTCACCTGCCAACCCGGACCGGGACCGCTAACGTCCAGGTGTGCGCGAGAAGTTGAGGGTGGCGGCCTACGCCGTGTGCGTCCGGGACGGACAACTGCTGCTGGCCCGCTCGCCGGCGCCCGACGGTACCCCGGAGTGGGTGCTGCCCGGCGGCGGCATGGAGCACGGCGAGGACCCGCACGACACCGTCATGAGGGAGCTGGCGGAGGAGACCGGCTACCGCATCGAGGTGACCGGTCTGCTCGGCGTGGACTCCTCCCGCCACACCGTGCCCCGCAGGAACCTGCGCGGCCCCGTCGACCACCACGGGGTGCGCATCGTCTACGAGGGCCGGGTGACCGGCGGCGAACTCCGCAACGAGATCGGCGGCTCGACCGACCTGGCGGCCTGGCACGACCTGACGGCCGTACCGGAGCTGACCCGGATACGGCTGGTCGACGTGGCGCTGAGGCTGTGGCGCGAGCGGCCCGCGAACGGACGGGTGCCGACCTGAGGAGGGGGCCGCCGGGTCGTACCCGGCGGCCCCTCCTCTCCCCTTCTGGTACCGCCCCGGTCCGTCACTACCGGGGCAGCACCACGACGTACGCCGCCGGATCGCGGTCCCCCGACGCCATCAGGGCCGTCCGCACCACCGCCGCCTGCTGCTCCGTCCCGTCCCGGAGCTTCCTCGGCGTGATGTACACGACCGTGATGCCCAGCCGCTCCAGGTGCTCCCGCTTGCGGACGTACTCCGACCACAGGGCGTCCTCGTCCTGGCGCGGTGCCCGCGTGTCCAGCTCCACCGCCACCGCCTGCTGCGGCCAGTAGGCGTCCAGGCCCCCCAGGTGCGGGCCGCCCGGCAGCCGCAGGTCCACGTTCCACACCGGGTCCGGCAGGCCGAAGTCCCGCACCATCGCGTAGAGGCGGTCCTCGGCGATCGCCCGTCCCTCGGCCAGCAGCGAGTCCACCGCGTCCACCACGTGCGGACGGCCCAGCAGCTTGGCCTGTTCCAACTCCGCCACGATCGCGGCCGGTTCGCAGTGGCCGGTGCGCACCGCCTCCGACAGCAGCCGCCGTACCGCCCCCGTGTCCGTCAGCTGCGACACCGCGTCCGCCAGGGCGCGCGGCACCGGCGCCACCGGCACCCCGGTGACCTCCTCCGGCGCCGGCAGGGCCGCGGCGCGCAGGACGTGCGCGCAGCCCGTCGAACGCAGCCGGCGCAGCCGGGGCACCAGGACGTCGATGCGGTCCAGGGAGAGCAGCGCGGGCGCGGAGGCGAAGCCGTGCAGGGTGAGCGCGGCCAGCCCTGTGATCATCGCCTCGCGGTACACGGGCCGGTGCGGCTGCCCCGGCTCCGGCTGGGCCGGCACTCCGGGCGCCGTCACCTCGCGGGCCGCGTACAGCAGCACCGCGTGCAGCCGCTCCTCGCTGGTCGGCGGCCCCTGGTGGAGCAGGTAGACGCCCGGCAGGAACTGCTGCCAGGGACCGCCGGACCGGCACTGTTCGTTCATCTCGCCCGGTGACACACCGAGCGAGCGGAGCTGGGCCGTGGACAGTACGCGCCGCTGCGCGCCGGGGAGGTGACGCGCGGGGCGGGCGGCGGCCGGGGTGAGGGGGGTGTTGTGGTTCATGACCCCGAGATTCCCGTTTCCGATCCCTCCGGTAACCGTTGTTACAAGCCCGTCGACAAACTCGGACAAGCTCGTCCTAAAGGACGGGTGTTCGGATGCCGAGTAGGGGCCGGAAACCCCTGGTCCGTTCAGTGGGGGCCAGGGGTTACGGTTCCGATCGACTGAATTCCGTAACGGTCACCGTCGGCCGGAGTTCAGGCCAAAGGCCAGGCGGATGCCGGGCCCGGCCGGGCGCTGCCGGCCGGCGGTGCTTCTCGGCCGGCAGCGGCTGTCGGCCGGCCGCCGCTGCCGGTGGGATCTGCCGCTGCCGGTCGGACCGGTGCGGTCAGAAGGCGCCGGATCCGCCCGCCGCGTCGCACGCCTGCCCGCGCAGCCCCCGCGCCAGGTCGTCGCGCGCCTCCAGCACCAGCCGGCGCAGGGCCGGCGGCGCCGCCTCGTGCGCCGCGAGCCACGCGTCCGTCGCCGCCAGCGTCCGCGGAGAGTCCAGCAGGGCCGGGAACAGGCCCTTGACCACGTGCATCGCGATCTGGATGGACCGCTGCTCCCAGATCCGCCCGATCACCGCGAAGTACTTCTCCGCGTACGGGGCGAGCAGATCGCGCTGCGAGGGCTGCTGGAAGCCCGCGATGGTCGCCTCGACCAGCGCGTTGGACAGCGCGTCCGACTCGACGAGCTGCACCCAGGCCTGCGCTTTGACCTCCGCGGACGGCCGGGCGGCCAGGCAGCGCACCTGGTGCCGCTTGCCCGACGCGGTGTCGTCGCGGGCCAGCTCCGCCGCCAGCACGCCCTCGTCGGCACGGCCGTGCGCGGCCAGCGGCTCCAGGAAGGCCCAGCGCAGTTCCTGGTCCACCTCGAGACCGTCGACCTTCGCCGCCCCCTCCAGCAGTTGCTGGAGCAGGTCGAGGTCGGCCGGCCCGGACGCCACCGACGCGAGGAACCGCGCCCACGCCAGCTGGTGTTCGCTGCCCGGCTCCGCCGACCGCAGCTCCGCCAGCGCGCCCTCGGCGAGCAGCCGCTCGCCGGCCTGCCGCCAGTCGGGCGCCGCGTAGTGCGCCAGCGCCGAGTCCGCCCAGGCGTGCAGCATCTGGAGCACGCCGATGTCGGTCTCGCGTCCGGCGAACCGCAGCACCAGGTCCACGAAGTCCCGCGCGGGCAGCAGCGCGTCCCGCGTCATGTTCCACAGCGCCGACCAGCACAGCGCGCGGGCCAGCGGGTCGGTCAGGTCGCCCAGGGACTCCCGCAGCGCCGCCAGCGAGGTCTCGTCGAACCGGATCTTGCAGTACGTCAGGTCCTCGTCGTTGACCAGGACCAGCTCCGGCGCCTGTGCGCCCGCAAGCTCCGACACGACCGTCCGCGGCCCCTCGACGTCGGCCTCGGCGCGCGCGTAGCGCACGAGACGCCCGTCGACCCGCCGGTACAGGCCGATCGCCACCCGGTGCGGCCGCAGCTCCGGGTGCGACTCCGCCGCCTCCTGGAGCACCGCCAGCTCGTCGATCCGGCCCTCGGCGTTCAGCAGCACCTGCGGGGTCAGCGAGTTGACCCCGGCCGTCTGCAGCCAGGACCGCGCCCATCCGGCCATGTCCCGGCCGCTGGTCTCGCCGAGCACCGACAGCAGGTCGCCGAGGCGGGTGTTGCCGTAGGCGTGCCGCTTGAAGTAGCGGCGGGCGCCCTCCAGGAACGCGTCCTGTCCGACGTACGCCACCAGCTGCTTGAGCACCGAGGCGCCCTTGGCGTAGGTGATGCCGTCGAAGTTGAGCTTGGCGTCCTGGAGGTCGCGGATGTCCGCGGTGACCGGGTGGGTGGAGGGCAGCTGGTCGGCCCGGTACGCCCACGCCTTGCGGCGGTTGGCGAAGGTGATCCAGCCGTCGGTGAAGCGGGTCGCGCCGACCAGCGAGAAGGAGCCCATGAAGTCCGCGAACGACTCCTTCAGCCACAGCTCGTCCCACCACTCCATGGTGACCAGGTCGCCGAACCACATGTGCGCCATCTCGTGCAGGATGACGTTGGCCCGCGCCTCGTACGACGCCTGCGTCACCTTGCCCCGGAAGATGTACTCCTCCCGGAAGGTCACCAGCCCGGGGTTCTCCATCGCGCCCAGGTTGTACTCGGGGACGAACGCCTGGTCGTACTTCCCGAAGGGGTACGGGTAGTCGAAGTGGTCGTGGAAGAAGTCCAGGCCCTGCTTGGTGACCAGGAACACGTCGTCGGCGTCGAAGTAGGGCGCGAGCCCCTTGCGGCACAGGGCGCCGAGCGGGATCTCCAGCGTCGTGCCGTCGCCCAGCTCGCGCGTGTAGGAGTCCGTCACGTAGTGGTACGGGCCCGCCACCACGCACGTGATGTACGTCGAGATCGGCTTGGTCTCCGCGAACCGCCACACGCCGTCGGTGCGCTCGCCGGCGCCGTTGCCCCACACCACCCACTCCTCGGGCGCCCGCACCTCGAAGCGGAACGGCGCCTTGAGGTCGGGCTGCTCGAAGTTCGCGAAGACGCGGCGCGCGTCGGCCGGCTCGTACTGCGTGTAGAGGTAGACCTCGCCGTCCTCGGGGTCGACGAAGCGGTGCAGGCCCTCGCCGGTGCGCGAGTAGGCGCACCGGGCGTCGACGACCAGTTCGTTCTCGGCGGCGAGGTCGTCCAGCTGGATCCGGGCGCCGTCGAAGACCTCGCCGGGGTCGAGGTCGCGGCCGTTGAGGGAGACGGCCGTCACGCTCGGCGCGATCAGGTCCGCGAAACTGGACGCGCCGGGTTCGTTGCAGCGGAAGCGGATGGTGGTGACCGAGCGGAAGGTGCGCGGCTCGCTGCTCCCGTCACCGGCCGTCCGGCCGCCCCCGTCGCCGGCCGCGTCGCCGATCGCCGACCGTACGTCGAGGGACACGTCGTACCCGTCGACGGACAGCAGGGCGGCCCGCTCCCGGGCCTCGTCACGGGACAGGTTCTCACCGGGCACGGGCGGTACTCCCTCGATGCGTCTGCGCGATGGCTGTGGACAGCACCGATCCTGCCATGCGCCCCTGACGGCCGTCAGCGGGGAATGACCGGCGCGTGCCGTGGCGTTCACCGGGGAAACGCTTCCTCCCGAGGAGAGACATGTCGCAGAAGACCCCCGTCGACTTCTGGTTCGACCCGCTGTGCCCCTGGGCCTGGATGACCTCCCGCTGGGTGCTGGAAGTGGAGAAGGTCCGTGACATAGAGGTCCGCTGGCACGTGATGAGCCTGGCCGTGCTCAACGAGGACAAGCTCGACGAGCTGCCCGAGGAGTACCGGGACATGCTCGCCACCAAGGCCTGGAAGCCCGTCCGGGTGGTGACCGCCGCCTGGCAGAAGCACGGCGCCGAGGTGCTCGGCCCGCTCTACACCGCGCTCGGCACCCGCTTCCACAACAACGGCGAGGGCCCGACCCTGGAGGCCATCGCCGGCGCCCTCGAGGACGCCGGACTGCCCGCCGACCTCATCGAGTACGCCGAGCAGGAGAACTTCGAGTTCGACGCCGAGCTGCGCGCCTCCCACAAGGAGGGCATCGACAAGGTCGGCCAGGACGTCGGCACCCCCGTCATCGCCGTGCCCGGCGCCGACGGCGAGCAGATCGCCTTCTTCGGCCCCGTCGTCACCCCGGCCCCGAAGGGCGAGGAGGCCGCGCGGCTGTGGGACGGCACCCTGGCGGTCGCCTCCGTGCCCGGCTTCTACGAGATCAAGCGGTCCCGCACCAAGGGCCCCGACTTCAGCAACCTGTAGAGCCGGCCGCTCGGAGGAGAGACCCCCGCGAGTCGCGTCCTCGCGGGGGTCTCCCTCTTTCCGCCCGCCGCCGTGAAGGGTGAGAAGACGATCACGAGGCGGGACGTGTGTGCGGCGCCTACGGCGCGAGCAGCAGCACGTCGGCGCGGGACTTCGCGGCCAGGTAACGGCGCTGGACGTCCTGCCAGTCGACGACCTGCCACATGGCCTCGACGAAGTCGGCCTTCTGGTTGCGGTACTGGAGGTAGAAGGCGTGCTCCCAGGCGTCGAAGACGAGGAGGGGCACGGAACCCTGGCCGACGTTGCCCTGGTGGTCGTAGACCTGCTCGACGATCAGACGGCCGCTGAGCGGCTCGAGGGCGAGGACGCCCCAGCCGGAGCCCTGGGTGGTCGCGGAAGCCCTGGACAACTGGGCCTTGAAGCCGGCGAAGGAGCCGAAGGACTCGGCGATCGCGTCCGCCAGCTCGCCCACCCCGTCCACCGCGAGGGGCTCGCCGCCGCCCTCGCCGGTCATGTTCTGCCAGTAGATCGAGTGCAGGATGTGCCCGGAGAGGTGGAACGCCAGGTTCTTCTCCAGCCCGTTGACCGAGCCCCACAACTCCTTGTCGCGCGCCTCCGCGAGCTGCTCCAGCGTGTCGTTGGCGCCCTTCACGTAGGCCGCGTGGTGCTTGTCGTGGTGCAGCTCGACGATCTCGGGGCTGATCACGGGGGCGAGCGCGGAGTAGTCGTACGGCAGGTCGGGCAACGTGTAGACGGGCATGGCGGGTTCCCCTCCGAACCTTATTGCAAAGAGGTTGCAAGTGCAGGCTAGCAATAAGAAGGCGGCCGTGGGCATCGAAAAGGCCCCCGTCGGTCGCCCGGACGGGGGCCTTCCTGGTGCCGCGCCTGTTCAGACCCCGGCGCGCGCCCGTTGCCGGGCGTATCCGGTCAGCGCCAGCACCGCCGTCATCGCGCCCGTCGAGTACAGCTGCACCCGGGTGCCGGGCTCCCGCGCCATCAGGACGAAGATCGTCGCCATGCCGGCCAGCGCGACCCACGTCAGCACCGGGAACGCCCACATCCGCACCACCGGCCGCCGCGCGCCCTCGCGCTCCAGCCGTCGGCGCAGCCGCAGCTGCGACACCGCGACGAAGACCCACACCACGAGGACGACCGCCCCGATCATGTTCAGCAGCCAGGGGAAGACGTCGTCGGGCCGCCAGTAGCTCAGCAGCACACAGCCGAATCCGAACACGCACGACACCAGCACGGCCGTGCGCGGGACCCCGCTCGACACCCGGCCCAGCGCCTTCGGGCCCTGCCCCCGCTCCACCAGCGAGTGGGCGATCCGCGAGGCGCCGTAGACGTTGGCGTTCATCGCGCTCAGCAGGGCCGCCAGCACGACGACGTTCATGAGCTGACCGGCGCCCGGGATGCCCAGCCGGCCGAGGGCGGCGACGTAGGGGCCCTGCTCCACGACCGCCTCCGCGTCCCAGGGGACGAGGGTGACGACGACCGCCATCGAGCCGACGTAGAACAGCGCGATGCGCCACATCGCCGTGCGGACCGCGCTCGCCACACCCCCGACCGGGTCCTCCGACTCGGCCGCCGCGATGGTGACGGTCTCCAGACCGCCGTACGCGAAGACCGAGGCGAGCAGGCCGACGACCAGGCCCTCGCCGCCGTTGGGCAGGAAGTCCTTCAGGTGCGAGGCGCCGGGGGAGTGCGTGCCCGGCAGGACGCCGGCGATCGCCAGCACGCCCAGCACCAGGAACAGGCTGATCGCGCCGACCTTCAGCGCCGCGAACCAGAACTCGAACTCGCCGAAGTGGCGCACGGCGGCCAGGTTCGCCCCGCAGAACACCGTCATGAACAGCGCCACCCACGCCCACTCGGGCGTGCCCGGCAACCAGCCGGTGACGATCTTCGCCGCACCGATGCCCTCCAGTCCGACGGCCGTGCACAGCAGGACCCAGAAGGACCAGCCCGCAGTGAAGCCCGCCCAGGGGCCGATGGCCCGCTCGGCGTGCGCCGAGAAGGAGCCGGACGAGGGGTACGCGGCCGACATCTCGCCCAGCATCCGCATCACCAGCATGACGAGGAGTCCGGAGAGGGCGTAGGCGAGCACGATCGACGGACCGGCGGCGGCGATGCCCGCGCCGGATCCGACGAAGAGGCCCGCGCCGATGACACCGCCGAGGGCGATCATCGACAGATGGCGCTGCTTGAGGCCGTGCGAGAGGGAGACGTCGTCCGACTCCGGGGGAGTCGTGACCGTGGTGCTGGGCATGGGCGCGGCTCGTCCAATGCGTGAGAGGGCAAAAACGCCCACATTCTGGGCAGGGCGTCCGCTCGGACGGACGGTCCGCCCATCATCCGGACACCTCCGGCACGCGCCGTGCCTACGTCGCTACGTGCGTGCCGTGCGCGGCGCCGTCCTCCACGGCCCGGTCGGGGAGTCCGGCGCCCGACGCCGGGAAAGCCGTCGGCCGCCGCCCGTTCGACGGTCGCGTTTGGCGAGAACCTACAGAGGTCCGCCATCCGCCCCGCGTTGCCGCCGCCACGGCACCTCAGTGACCAGGGTCACGCCGTACCGCGTGTAACCGGCCGCCTTTGTCCGGAGCCCACCAAGACGCCGCTCGCCCGTTTGTCGACGGCTGACGGTGATCGGTCCGAGTCCGCTGGGATAGCGTCACGGTGTCCCCGACCGCACCTATCTCCGCGGAGATTCCATGAGCACCGCCGCCGCCACCCCCGTCAGCCCCGGACGGGTCCTCGCCGACCTCATCCCGGCCTCCCGCGTCCGGGACGTCGCGCTCGTGCTCGGCGGCGCCGCGCTCACCGGCCTCGCTGCCCAGATCGCGGTCCCCGTGCCCGGCTCCCCGGTGCCGGTGACCGGCCAGACGTTCGCCGCCCTGCTGGTCGGCACCACCCTCGGCGCCCGGCGCGGCTTCCTCTCCCTCGCCCTCTACGCCCTGGTCGGCGTCGCGGGCGTCCCGTGGTTCGCGGAGGGCGGGTCCGGCGCCGCCGCGGTCTCCTTCGGATACGTCCTCGGCATGATCCTCGCCTCGACGGTGGTCGGCGCCCTGGCCCGCCGCGGCGCCGACCGCTCGGTCCTGCGCATGGCGGGTGCGATGCTGGTGGGCGAGGCGGTCGTCTACGCCGTCGGCGTGCCCTACCTCGCCTACGCCGCCGACATCTCCGCCTCCGCCGCGATCGCGGCCGGCCTCACCCCCTTCCTGATCGGCGACGCCCTCAAGGCCGTCCTGGCGATGGGGCTGCTGCCCACCGCCTGGAAGCTCGTCAAGCGCTAGGTGCGCTGTCCCGGCACGGGGAATCCGTCGAAGAGGCCCGCCCGGCCGCACCGCGAGGTGACCGGGCGGGCCTCTTCCGTGTCCGGGCGGTACGGCCCCACCCCTGCCGGGACCGAAGGCCGGCGGCCGGCGGCGGTGGGGATACGGAAAAGGGGCCCGTGGGTACGGGCCCCTTCACCGATGCGGACCGCGGCCCGCGCCCCGAGGGGCGACCGGCCGGCCGGGACTACACCTCGGCCCGCGCCTCGTCCCGCGCCTTCAGCCGCTGCTTGAGGAAGGCGACGGCGACGACGATCGCGGCGACGAGCAGGGACAGCTGCACGGTCTCCCGGCCGTCGTGCTCGGTGTCGGTCAGCATGTAGCCGAGGACGAACACGATGAGCGCGGCCGTGGCCCAGGTCAGGTAGGGGTACAGCCACATCCGGACGACCAGCTTCTCCGGCGCCTCGGCCTGGATGATCTTCCGCATCCGCAGCTGCGAGAAGCAGATCACCAGCCACACGAACAGGGCGACCGCGCCGCTGGAGTTGACGAGGAAGAGGAAGACGGAGTCCGGGAACTTGTAGTTGAAGAAGACGGCGACGAACCCGAACACCACGGAGGCGATGATCGCGGCCATCGGCACACCGCGCGAGGTGGTCCGCGCGAACGCCTTCGGCGCGTCCCCGCGCTCACCGAGCGAGAAGGCCATGCGGGAGGCCGTGTAGAGCCCGGAGTTCAGGCAGGACAGCACCGAGGTCAGCACGATGAAGTTCATGATCTGACCGGCGTGCGCGATGCCGAGCGAGTCGAGGGCGGCGACGTAGGAGCCCTTCTCCTTGATGGAGGGGTCGTTCCACGGCAGCAGGGTGACCACGACGAAGATCGACCCGAGGTAGAAGACGGCGATACGCCAGATGATGCTGTTGGTGGACTTCGTGACCGCCTGCTGCGGGTTCTCCGACTCACCGGCGGCCAGCGTCGCGATCTCGCTGCCCATGAAGGAGAAGACGACGAGCAGGACGCCGGTGAGGATGGCGCCGGGCCCGTTGGGCAGGAAGCCGCCGTGGTCGACGAGGTTGCCGACGCCCGCCTTGTCGCTGTCGACGCCGGGCAGCACGCCGAACACGGCGAGCCCGCCGACGACGATGAAGGCGCCGATGGCGACGACCTTGATGCCGGCGAACCAGAACTCGAACTCGCCGTAGGAGCCGACGGAGACGAGGTTGGTGGCGGTCAGCACCATCATCACGATGAGCGCCCACCCCCACTGCGGGACGGCGGGGATCCACGACTCGAGGATCGCCGCACCGGCGGTGGCCTCGACGGCCAGCACGACGACCCAGAAGAACCAGTACAGCCAGCCGATGGAGAACCCCGCCCAGGGGCCGAGCGCGCGGTCGGCGTGCGCGGAGAAGGAACCCGAGGTCGGGTTGGCCGCGGACATCTCACCCAGCATCCGCATCACCAGCACCACGAGCGTGCCGACGAGCGCGTAGGACAGGAGGATGCCGGGCCCGGCGGTGGCGATGCCGGAGCTTGATCCGACGAACAGTCCGGCTCCGATGACCCCGCCGATGGCGATCATCGAGAGGTGACGGTTCTTGAGGCCCGCCTGGAGACCGGAGCGGGGTTCTCCGGGGTCTCCTGGGCCGTTTCCGGTCTTCGTCAGGGTCGGCTGCGAAGTCATGGGACGGATTTCCTTTGCGCCGCGTGAGGGGAACTCCCGTACGAGCGGTGTACGGGCCGTACGAGGGCGTACGAGCCGGTCCAGTGAATCCGAGGTGAATGAATTCGGGAACCTTTGATTCCGGATTGTTACTTGAGGTTTCCCTGAGCTTCTATTGCGTTGCTCACACTTTTCCGGCATGACACCCGGCGCTGCCACCCGGCGGCGCCCGTGTCACACTCGTGCCATGCGCGTGTATCTCGGCTCGGACCATGCCGGCTTCGAACTCAAGAACCACCTCGTCGAATGGCTGAAGGAGGCGGGTCACGACCCGGTCGACTGCGGCCCGCACATCTACGACGCCCAGGACGACTACCCGCCCTTCTGCCTGCGCGCGGCCGAGCGGACCGCCGCCGACCCCGACGCCCTCGGCATCGTCATCGGCGGCTCCGGGAACGGCGAGCAGATCGCCGCGAACAAGGTGAAGGGCGTCCGAGCCGCCCTCGCGTGGAGCGAGGAGACGGCCTCCCTCGGCCGCCAGCACAACAACGCCAACGTCGTCGCGGTGGGCGCCCGCATGCACACCCGGGACGAGGCGACGAAGTTCGTCGAGACCTTCCTGGCCACCCCCTTCTCGGGCGACGAACGCCACATCCGCCGCATCGACATGCTGGCGGCCTACGAGACGACCTCGGAACTCCCCCCGATCCCGTCCCACCACCCGCAGGCCTGAGCGCACGACGGCCGGCTCCGACGGGGTGATCCGTTGCCGGAGCCCGCGCCGTGACCTCTGCGGGGTCCGGCCCGGAGCCCCGGGCCGAGTCGGAGACCCGGGCCGAGTCGGACCTCCCGTCGGACCGGGTCGGGCGGGAGGGCGACGAGGAACGACCGAGAGGACCCCGCCGTGCCGGAAGGGCACACCATCCACCGCCTGGCCCAGGACTACGCCCGTTTCGCCGCGAGCGCGCCGCGGGTGACCAGCCCGCAGGGCAAGTTCTCCGACGCCGCCGCCCTGCTCACCGGCACGGAACTCACCCGCACCGAGGCCCACGGCAAGCACCTCTTCCTGGGCTTCGCCGGGGACCACTGGGTCCACATCCACCTGGGCCTCTTCGGCAAGGTCACCTTCGGCGACCCGGACACTCCCGCGCCCCCGCCCACGGACACCGTCCGTCTCCGCCTCGTCGGCCCCGCCGGTCATGTGGACCTGCGCGGCCCGACGACCTGCGCCCTGATCACGGACGCGGAGAAGCGGGCGATACACGACCGCCTGGGCCCGGACCCCCTGCGTGCGGACGCCGACCCGGAGCGGGCGTACCGCCGTGTCTCCCGCAGCCGTACGACGATCGCCGCCCTCCTCATGGACCAGAAGGTCATCGCGGGCGTCGGCAACGTCTACCGCGCCGAGGTCCTCTTCCGCCACGGCATCGACCCCTACCGCGCCGGCAGCGACATCACCCCCGCCGAGTGGACGGCGATGTGGTCGGACCTGGTCGCCCTGATGCGCGAGGGCGTGCGCAACAACCGCATCGACACGGTCCGCCCGGAGCACACCCCGGAGGCGATGGGCCGCCCGCCCCGCGTCGACGACCACGGCGGCGAGGTGTACGTCTACCGCCGCACCCACCAGCCGTGTCACCTCTGCGGAGACACCGTCCGCACCGCATCCCTCGCGGCCCGCAACCTCTTCTGGTGCCCTACCTGCCAGAAGCCCTGACCGGGCACCCCGCACCCCGCCGAGGCCCCACCGACGCCCCCGCCCGCGTCTCCCGCACCGGCCCGGCCCGCGCCGACGAGCCGGCGGGGACGCCGTCGAGATACGCCGCCGCCAACTCCCGTACGGTACGGACAAGGAGAGATCCGCCGGACCCGTCGTACGGGAGCAGCCGGTCCCTCGTGTCCCCGGCCGGCCGTCAACGCCCGGCGTTCCAGGGGCAGAAGGCGTCCTCCGCCTCCAGTACCCCGTCGACCGGAGCCTGGTGGGTCCGCGCCGCCGGATGTCGGGGACGAGGCCCGCACGGCCCGCCGCCCCAGTCGGCACGGATCCACGCCTACCGGTGCAATGCGGGACGAGCCAGGGGATTTCTCCCTCCTGGCGACGCGAGCGCTTTCCGTGGCGTTCACTGTGAAGTCGAGCCTCGGACGGGGGACAAGTGGGACCTCCCGTGCCGAGCGCCGGGTTGGATGGATAGGGTCCCGAACTAATGGCAGCAGGACGACAGCGGCGCGCGGAAGCCGAGACGTTGACGGCCCGGTTGAAGCACCTGGTGCACCGGGTCCGCACCGGCCTGCGCAGAAGCGCAGTGGACTACTTCCGCGGCGACGGCTCGGACTGGATCGCGCTGGCCGGCCTGCTGCTCACCGTCCCGGTGATCGCGGCCACCACGCTCGCCGACCCGGTCTGGTGCTCACCGGCCGCCCTGGTCCTGCCGATCGTCGCCGGCGGCCTCGTGCTGCGCCCGGCGAGCCTGCTCGGCCTGTACGCGGCGGCGGCCACGGCGCTGATCGTGGAGTCGGTGCAACTCGGCCCGTACACCGAGGGCCCGTCCCGGGTCACGCCGGGCGTCGTGCTGGTCGTCGCCGCCTGCGGTTTCGTCGGCCTGCTCATCGCCCAGTTCCGCAGCCGGGTCGGCGTGCCCTGGCGGCGCGGCGGCACCATGCTCTTCGACCTGCGCGAACGCATCCGGGTGCAGAGCAAGCTGCCGACGCTGCCGCGGGGCTGGCACCGCGAGATGGCGCTGCGGCCGGCCGGCGGCCAGTCGTTCTCCGGCGACTTCGTCGTCGCGGCCCGCACCAACGGCGGCCGCACCATGGAGGTCGTCCTCACGGACGTCTCCGGCAAGGGCATGGACGCGGGTTCGCGGGCCCTGCTGCTGTCCGGCGCCTTCGGCGGTCTGCTCGGCTCCCTGCCCCCGCACGCCTTCCTCCCGGCCGCCAACGGCTACCTCCTCCGCCAGGACTGGGACGAGGGCTTCGCCACCTCCATCCACCTCGTCCTCGACCTCGACTCCGGCGACTACGAGCTGTACTCCGCGGGCCATCCGCCGGGCCTCCAGCTCAGCGCCGGCAGCGGCCGCTGGGAGGAGAAGGCCGCGGAGGGCCCGCTGCTCGGCGTGTACGAGGGCGCCCAGTTCGACCCGGTGAAGGGCTCGCTGCGCCCCGGCGACGTGCTGATGCTGTTCACCGACGGCCTGGTGGAGACCTCCGACCGCGACATCGTCGAGGGCATCGACCGCCTCACCGGCGAGGCCGACCGCTATGTGGCCGGCGGCTTCCAGGGGGCGGCCTGGCACCTGATCGAGGCCGTCGCCAAGGACGTCAACGACGACCGCGCCCTGCTCCTGGTCTGCCGCGAGGGCCCGACGGCCCAGGCGGCCTCGCTGCTGTAGACCCGGGCGGCCGAACTCCGGTAGAAGGGTCTTCATGCTCACCGTCCCCGAGGTCGAGGCCCTCGCCCGCGCGGCCCACGAGGGCCAGACCGACAAGGCGGGCCGCCCCTACGCCGAGCACCTCCAGGCCGTCGCGGAGGGCGTACGGTCCCGGGGCGGCGACCCCGACCAGATCGCGGCGGCCTGGCTGCACGACGCCGTCGAGGACGACGCCCTCTCCGCGGCCTGGCTGCGCGAGGCGGCCCTGAGCGACCGCACGAAGGACATCGTGGCGGCGGTCACCAAGCGGGCGGGGGAGACCCCGGAGGCGTACGCGGAGCGCATCCTCGCCACCCCGGGCGCGCTGCTGGTGAAGGAGTCCGACCTGGCGCACAACGCCGACCCGGCCCGGCTGGCCGCCCTGACCGAGCCGACCCGCACCCGCCTGACCGGGAAGTACGCCCGCATGCGCGCACTCCTCGGCCTGGAGAACGCCCAGGCCTTCCCCGGGACTCCCTGATCCGGCCCGATCCGGCCGGAGGCAGACCCGGAGGCAGACCCTAGGCGTCGACCTTCTCGCGCTCCCGCACCGGCTGTCGCTCCGGGACGCGAGCCTGTTCGGGAGCGGTGGCGTCCCGCTTGAACGCCCAGTCCATCCTCGGCTCCATCACACCCTGGAACGCCCACCGGACGGGCTTGGTGCACAGCAGGGTGACGGCGGCGGCGACGGCCACGGTGACGGCGATCTCGCCGAGCGGCCGGTGCAGCGCGTCGAACTCGAACAGGCCGCGGTAGTCCGCGCCCCTGATCAGGAAGCCGTGCAGCAGATAGCCGTAGAGCGTGCCCGCGCCGAGCGTCGTGAACCACGTCGTGCGCCCCGGCACCCAGGAGAAGAAGCAGGCGGTCAGCAGCAGCGAGCAGCCGAACAGCGCGAGCTGCATGACGGGCCCCACCCACCACGGCACGCCCAGCTCCTGGGCGGAGGCGCGGTGGTAGAGCCACCCGGTGTTCATCCGCGGCACCGCCCACCAGGAGAAGACCAGCGCGAGGGCGGACACCGGCACGGCCGCGATCCGCACCGGCCAGTTGCGCACCATCCGGAAGTGCTCCGGCCGCAGGCACAGGCCCAGCACGAAGTAGGGCAGGAACTGCAGGACGCGCTGGAGGTCGAGGGTGCCGCCGATGCCCGGTGCGGCGGACGCCAGCAGGGCGATGCCCAGAGCCACCGGCAGCGGACGGCGGATCATCCGCCAGATCGGCGTAGTCAGCCGCCAGACGAACAGCGCGCACAGGAACCAGGTCAGGTAGTACGGGTCGAGGAGGGAGACGGGAGTCTCGGTGTCGTGGTCGACGACCCGCTTGAACAGCGGATAGGCGGTCTCGAAGACGACGTACGGCACGACGACACCGGTCACCAGGCGCTTCAGCCGGGCCGGACTGCCGTCGAAGCTCCGCGAGAAGTAGCCGGAGACGACGATGAACGCCGGCATGTGGAACGCGTACACGAACTGGTAGGTGGCTTGAAGTACCCGGCTGTCGCCCTTCAGCGGCTCCCAGGAGTGGCCGATGGCGACCAGCACGATCGCCAGGTACTTGGCGTTGTCGAAGAACGCGTCACGCTGCTTCGCCCGTCTGTCCGGGGACGATCGGTGCTGATCTTTCTCGTTCGCGGTTGAGCTGGGACTCGGCGCGAGAGACGAAGCGGCGTGGAACATCTGAGGCACCCTAGCGTTGTCCGTGGCGGTCCGTAAAACCTTCCTCGTCATCGCGGTCTCATTCCTCGCGATTTCCGACCGGTGCCAACTGCCCACCTACTTCGACGCCTTGTATGTCACGATTCATACCGACTAAAAGGTGCACAACGGGCGGTTGTGGGATGTCCTCGAAGACCGTGTGCCCACAATTCGAATTACCTGCGGGCCAGTTGTGAATTCGTATGCGGACCGCGTCCGTGAATTGCCGTACGGCAAGGCCTCGCGGGCGGTGTGAAGTGATCGGGCGTGCACGGTTGTGACCGAGGATGCGTCAGCGGCCGCATAGGGAGGCCGTGTTGGTGGCACGATGTTCTCTGGCGGGGTGCGCGGGTCGCGTCCCCGGGCCGGGAGTGCGGACCGACCGAGGGTGTGTGATCAGTTGTGGCCATTTCACTGTCAGTGGTGCTGCTGTTGGCGATCGTCCTGGTCGTCCTGATCAGAGGCGGGTCGATCAAGGCGGGCCCCGCCATCGTCGCGATCCTCTTCGGCTTCTTCCTCGCCTCGACGGGCATGGCCCCGTCGATCAACCGCTTCCTCGACTCCCTCGCCGAAACGATCAACTCGATCAGCTTCTAGGGAGGACCGGCGGCTGCCGGGAGAGACCGGCCGCTGCCGACGGGGACCAGCGCCTTCCGCGCCGTTCCCGCGCGAGAGGCGTCGGCGGGAGGCCCGGTCCGGCCCGGGAAAACAGCGGGGGCCGGACGGAAAGGTGACTTCCGACCGGCCCCGGGCCGTACAGAGCGGGCGACGGGAATCGAACCCGCGTAGCTAGTTTGGAAGACTAGGGCTCTACCATTGAGCTACGCCCGCACACGTGGACCGCAGGTCGGTCGACCGCGGTGCCTCAGGCATCGTAGCGGGTCGGCGCCCCTCGTCGCACACCCTCTTCGCGCGCCGCGTCCGGGGCCCGCCGGACCCTCGTGAATGCGGCGGCCGGGCGGCCTGCGGGCATGTACCCTACGTGTCGCACCAGACGGGGTGTGGCGCAGCTTGGTAGCGCGTCCGCTTTGGGAGCGGAAGGCCGTGGGTTCAAATCCCGCCACCCCGACCATCTGCGTCATCCGTGCGCCATCCTGCGCGAGCGCGCAGGCGCCGCACCGGGGGATCGTCTTTTGGGCGGCCGCAGCTGCTGCGGCTACTATGCAGACTGCGCGCCCGTGTGTCCCGGCCCACCGGCCTCGAAATATCCCGGGCGCTGAATCGCCGGACCTGTCAGGTTCCGGCGAAACCCGAGAAGTCAGCCACAAGGAGACCGAACCGTGAAGAGCGCCGTGGAGACCCTGAACCCGACTCGGGTTCGGCTCACTGTCGAGGTGCCCTTCGAGGAGCTCAAGGACAGCCTCGACGCGGCGTACAAGAAGATCAACCAGCAGGTCACGGTGAAGGGCTTCCGCAAGGGCAAGATCCCCGCCCGGATCATCGACCAGCGGTTCGGCCGCGGGGCCGTGCTGGAGGAGGCCGTCAACGACGCGCTTCCGAAGTTCTACACGGAGGCGGTCAACGGGGCCGAGCTGGACGTCCTCGGTCAGCCCGAGGTCGACATCACGGAGCTGAAGGACGGCGAGACGCTGAACTTCACCGCCGAGGTCGACATCCGCCCCGCCCTCGAGCTGCCGGAGGACTTCTCCTCCATCGAGGTCGAGGTCGACGCCGTCGAGGTCAGCGACGAGGACGTGGAGAAGTCCGTCGAGCAGCTCCGTGAGCGCTTCGCCTCGACCTCCCCGGTCGAGCGCGCCGCCGAGGACGGCGACGTCGTCACGGTCGACCTCGAGGCCAAGGTCGACGGCGAGGTCCTGGAGGACGGCGTCGCCGACGGCGTCTCCTACACGATCGGCTCGGGCGAGCTCCTCGAGGGCATCGACGACGCCGTGAAGGGCCTGGAGGCCGGTGGCGAGGCCACCTTCACCTCCGAGCTGAAGGGCGGCTCCGCGGCCGGCAAGGAGGCCGAGGTCACCGTCAAGGTCACCCAGGTCGCCGCCCGCGAACTGCCCGAGCTGGACGACGAGTTCGCGCAGCTCGCCTCCGAGTTCGACACGCTCGAGGAGCTGAGGGTGGACAGCCGCAAGCGCCTCGCGAACATGAAGCAGTACGACCAGGCCACCCAGGCCCAGGAGCGCGTCCTGGAGAAGCTCCTGGAGCTCGTCGAGGTGCCCGTCCCCGAGAAGCTGCTCGAGGACGAGATCAACACCCGCAAGCACAACCTGGAGCACCACCAGCTCGGCCAGATGGGTCTGACCCTCGACAAGTACCTGGAGCTCCAGGGCAAGACCGCCGAGGAGTTCGAGGCCGAGACCCGCGAGGCCGCGGTCAAGGGCATCAAGACCCAGTTCGTCCTCGACGAGCTGGTCAAGCGCGAGAAGCTGAACGTGAACCAGGAGGAGCTGACCGAGCACCTCATGCGCCGCGCCGCCTCCTCCGGCATGTCCCCCGACCAGTTCGCGCAGGCGGTCGTCGAGGGCGGTCAGGTCCCGCTCCTCGTCGGCGAGGTCGCCCGCGGCAAGGCCCTGGCCGTGGTCGTCGAGTCCGCCACGGTGAAGGACACCAACGGCGAGATCGTCGACCTGGACGACGAGGACGAGGCCGCCGAGGGCACCGCGGAGGCCGCCGAGGCCACCGCCGAGTCCGCCGAGGACAAGCCCGAGGCCTGAGCCTCGCACCGCCTCCGACGCGTGCACGACGGGCCCCGGGACACTTCGTCCCGGGGCCCGTCCGTCTGCCCGAGGGGGCGCGAGGCCCTGCCGGGGTGCGGCTCCGCCGTACGGGCGACCGGCGGCGCGCGGCCCGCACCCGCCCACGATCCGCGCGCGACCCCGCCCCCGCCGCCGGTGGCCCGGCTACGCCCCCGGCGAACACTCACCTCTCCGGGATTCTCCGAAGGGACCCGCGCGTTAGGGTCCATGAATACGAGGGCAGGGGAGTCCCCGTTGCCCCCGGCAGTACACGTGAGACGGCCCGGACGCCGTCGACAAGACGAGCAGGTGGATACGTGACGAATCTGATGCCCTCCGCCGCCGGCGAGCCTTCCATCGGTGGTGGCCTCGGCGACCAGGTCTACAACCGGCTGCTCGGCGAGCGGATCATCTTCCTCGGCCAGCCGGTCGACGACGACATCGCCAACAAGATCACCGCACAGCTGCTGCTCCTTGCCGCCGACCCGGACAAGGACATCTTCCTCTACATCAACAGCCCCGGCGGCTCGATCACGGCCGGCATGGCGATCTACGACACCATGCAGTTCATCAAGAACGACGTGGTGACCATCGCGATGGGCCTCGCGGCCTCGATGGGCCAGTTCCTGCTCAGCGCCGGTACGCCCGGCAAGCGCTTCGCGCTGCCGAACGCCGAGATCCTGATCCACCAGCCCTCCGCCGGCCTGGCGGGCTCGGCCTCGGACATCAAGATCCACGCCGAGCGGCTGCTGCACACCAAGCGGCGCATGGCCGAGCTCACGGCCCAGCACACGGGCCAGACCATCGAGCAGATCACCCGGGACTCGGACCGCGACCGCTGGTTCGACGCCTTCGAGGCCAAGGCGTACGGCCTCATCGACGACGTCATCCCCACGGCCGCCGGCATGCCGGGCGGCGGCGGTACCGGGGCGGCCTAGTACGGGCTCGTCACGGCCCGGGGGACCCCGCCGGACACCCGGCGCCCCCGAGGCCGTCGGCGCCCCTCCCAGCCCCCTCCACCCACCGCCCCAGCCCTTTTTCCAGGAGACACCGTGAACGACTTCCCCGGCAGCGGCCTCTACGCCCGCACCGAGGCCGAGTACACCGGCCCCCGCGCCGAGTCCCGCTACGTCATCCCGCGCTTCGTCGAGCGCACCTCCCAGGGCATCCGCGAGTACGACCCGTACGCGAAGCTGTTCGAGGAGCGCGTGATCTTCCTCGGCGTGCAGATCGACGACGCCTCCGCCAACGACGTCATGGCGCAGCTGCTGTGCCTGGAGTCGATGGACCCCGACCGGGACATCTCGATCTACATCAACAGCCCCGGCGGCTCCTTCACGGCGCTGACCGCGATCTACGACACGATGCAGTTCGTGAAGCCCGACGTCCAGACGGTCTGCATGGGCCAGGCGGCCTCCGCCGCCGCGATCCTGCTGGCCGCCGGTACGCCCGGCAAGCGCATGGCGCTGCCGAACGCCCGCGTGCTGATCCACCAGCCGTACAGCGAGACCGGCCGCGGTCAGGTCTCCGACCTGGAGATCGCCGCGAACGAGATCCTGCGGATGCGCGGACAGCTGGAGGAGATGCTGGCCAAGCACTCCACCACGCCGATCGAGAAGATCCGCGAGGACATCGAGCGCGACAAGATCCTCACGGCCGAGGACGCGCTGGCGTACGGCCTGATCGACCAGATCATCTCGACCCGCAAGATGAACAACGCCGACCTGCGCTGACGCGGGCGGAGGAGTATCGTCTGCCGCCCCTTGGCATGGTGTGACACGGTCCACGTGGAAGTGAACCGTGCCAAGGGGGGCCCGAACGTGGGGCCCGGCAAGGTACCGTCGACATAAGGCAGCACCAGGAGACGCTGGACTCGAAAGACGTCCAGTCGTTTCCCAGGCGAAGGGGAAGCACACCGTGGCACGCATCGGTGACGGCGGCGATCTGCTCAAGTGCTCGTTCTGCGGCAAGAGCCAGAAGCAGGTCAAGAAGCTCATCGCAGGGCCCGGTGTGTACATCTGCGACGAGTGCATCGATCTCTGCAACGAGATCATCGAGGAAGAGCTCGCGGAGACGAGCGAGGTCCGCTGGGAGGAACTCCCGAAGCCGCGCGAGATCTACGAGTTCCTCGAGGGCTACGTGGTGGGCCAGGAGCCGGCCAAGAAGGCCCTGTCGGTCGCGGTGTACAACCACTACAAGCGCGTCCAGGCCGGTGAGCACGGCGGCGGCCAAGGCCGTGAGGACGCCATCGAGTTGGCGAAGTCCAACATCCTGCTGCTGGGCCCCACGGGTTCCGGCAAGACCCTTCTCGCGCAGACCCTGGCGCGCATGCTGAACGTGCCGTTCGCGATCGCCGACGCCACGGCGCTCACCGAGGCCGGGTACGTGGGCGAGGACGTCGAGAACATCCTGCTCAAGCTGATCCAGGCCGCGGACTACGACGTCAAGAAGGCCGAGACCGGGATCATCTACATCGATGAGATCGACAAGGTCGCGCGCAAGAGCGAGAACCCCTCGATCACCCGCGACGTCTCGGGCGAAGGCGTCCAGCAGGCCCTGCTGAAGATCCTCGAGGGCACCACGGCCTCGGTCCCGCCGCAGGGCGGCCGCAAGCACCCGCACCAGGAGTTCATCCAGATCGACACGACGAACGTCCTGTTCATCGTGGGCGGTGCCTTCTCGGGTCTGGAGAAGATCATCGAGTCCCGGGCCGGCGCCAAGGGCATCGGCTTCGGCGCGACGATCCGCTCGAAGCGGGAGCTGGAGGCCAAGGACCAGTTCGAGGACGTCATGCCCGAGGACCTGGTCAAGTTCGGCATGATCCCCGAGTTCATCGGCCGCCTCCCCGTGATCACCTCGGTCCACAACCTGGACCGCGAGGCGCTGCTCCAGATCCTCGTCGAGCCGCGCAACGCGCTGGTGAAGCAGTACCAGCGCCTCTTCGAACTCGACGGCGTGGAACTGGACTTCGAGCGTGCGGCCCTGGAGGCCATCGCCGACCAGGCCATCCTGCGCCAGACCGGCGCGCGCGGCCTGCGCGCCATCATGGAGGAGGTCCTCCAGGCGGTCATGTACGAGGTCCCGTCCCGCAAGGACGTGGCCCGCGTGGTCATCACCGCGGACGTCGTCCTCTCCAACGTCAACCCGACCCTGATCCCGCGGGACGTCCGGGGCGGCCGGGGGCCGGGGGAGCAGAAGACGGCGTAGCGAGGGACGGACGAGACGTGCGAAGGGCCCCGGTCGAGCGACCGGGGCCCTTTCGTCGTGTCCGTCGTGCGGCGGGCGCGTCAGGCCTTGACGCGGATCTGCTCCCGCAGCTTCGTGGTGAGGTCGACCGCGGTGTCCTTGCCGACCCCCGTGCCGTTGTTGTCGCCCGGCGAGACCATGGCGACCGTGCTGTAGTCGGCCCAGGCGCAGAACCAGTCGGTCGACTCCTTCTTGGTGAGCGCGTTGGTGCTCTTCGTCGACTGGCACTTGGCGACCGCGCCGTCGATCTCGACCTCCTCCGGCTCACCGACCAGCTCCGCGTTCTGCATGGCGCCGGTGTCGCTGGTGGAGCTGTCCTTGACCTGCTTCTGGATGGAGGCGAAGAACTTGTCCAGGGTCGCCTGCGGGTCGGCGATCTCCCCGTAACCGCCCACCATCGTCATGCCCTTGGCGGTCAGCAGCTCGGACTGGCTGGGCAGCGTGGAGGGGTCCTGGGGGTCGTAGTCGCTGAAGTCGGCGGTCGACCACTGCCCGAGGACCGCCGTGCCGCCCTTGACGCCGCTCTTCTCCATGTCCTTCGCGTTGTCGGAGTCGCTGACCTGGTTGCCCTTGCCGACCCGCTTGTACTCGGCGAGCACCGTCTCCGGCGTCGTCAGCTTGTGGGCGCCGTCGTCCTCCAGGCCGCCCGAGCCCGAGTTGCCCCCGAGGAGGAAGGCCGCGCCCACGCCGAGCGCCACGACCACCGCGACCGCGCCGATGATGATCCCCGTCTTCTTCTTGCCGCCGCCCGGGGGCGGAGGCTGGGGGACGCCGTAGGGGGCCTGGCCGTACGGGGGCTGGCCGTAGGGGGGCTGCTGGCCGTAGGGCGGGGTGGGCGGCTGCTGGCCGTACGGACCGGGCTGCTGGGGCTGCTGGCCGTACGGCGGCGTCTGGGGCGGGGTGGCCTGCGGGGGCTGCTGGGGGTACCCGTAGCCGGGCTGGGGAGCCTGCGGCGGCTGGCCGTACGGGCCGGGCTGGCCGTACGGGCCGGGCTGCTGAGGCTGCTGCCCGCCGTACGGGCCCGGCTGGTTGTAGCTCATGACGGGGTTCCCCTCCAGACGCTTATGCGATTTTCACATCCTGACTCAATCCCGGTGCGGTCACGGCGGCGGGGGCCCCACCGTTACAGAACAAAGGCGTTTCGGGACGGCGCGGTGACACCCCTAAACTGGCCCCGTGACCGACAACGCTCAGCAGCAGCCCCCAGCGCCCACGACCGAACTGCCGACCCAGTACGCGCCGGCCGACGTAGAGGCGCCGCTGTACGAGCGCTGGGTCGAGCGGGGCTACTTCGAGGCCGACGCCAAGAGCGACAAGCCGCCGTTCACCGTCGTCATCCCGCCGCCGAACGTCACGGGCAGCCTGCACCTCGGCCACGCCTTCGAGCACACCCTCATCGACGCCCTGACCCGCCGCAAGCGCATGCAGGGCTTCGAGACGCTGTGGCAGCCCGGCATGGACCACGCCGGCATCGCGACCCAGAACGTCGTCGAGCGCGAGCTGGGCAAGGAGGGCAAGTCGCGGCACGACCTGGGCCGCGAGGCCTTCGTCGAGCGCGTCTGGCAGTGGAAGGGCGAGTCCGGCGGGCAGATCAGCGGCCAGATGAGGCGCCTCGGTGACGGTGTCGCGTGGTCGCGTGAGCGGTTCACCATGGACGAGGGCCTCTCCCAGGCCGTCCAGACCATCTTCAAGCGGCTCTTCGACGACGAGCTGATCTACCGCGCCGAGCGCATCATCAACTGGTGTCCGCGCTGCCTCACCGCCATCTCGGACATCGAGGTCGAGTACCAGGACGACGACGGCGAGCTCGTCTCCATGAAGTACGGCGAGGGCGACGACACCATCGTCGTCGCGACCACCCGCGCCGAGACGATGCTCGGTGACACGGCCGTCGCCGTCCACCCCGAGGACGAGCGGTACCGGCACCTGGTCGGCAAGCTGATCAGGCTGCCGCTGACCGACCGCTCCATCCCCGTCGTCGCCGACGAGCACGTCGACCCCGAGTTCGGCACCGGCGCCGTCAAGGTCACCCCGGCCCACGACCCGAACGACTTCGAGATCGGCCGGCGCCACGGCCTGCCGTCCCTCACGATCATGGACGAGCACGCCGTCATCACGGCCCACGGCCCCTTCCAGGGCCTGGACCGCCTGGAGGCCCGCTCCGCCATCGTCGCCGCGCTGCGCGCCGAGGGCCGGATCGTCGCCGAGAAGCGGCCGTACGTCCACAGCGTCGGCCACTGCTCGCGCTGCAAGACCACCGTCGAGCCCCGCCTGTCGATGCAGTGGTGGGTCAAGGTCGGACCGCTGGCGAAGGCCGCCGGCGACGCCGTCCGCGACGGCCGCGTCAAGATCCACCCGCAGGAGATGGAGAAGCGGTACTTCGACTGGGTCGACAACCTCCACGACTGGTGCATCTCGCGGCAGTTGTGGTGGGGCCACCGCATCCCCGTCTGGTACGGCCCCGACGGCGAGGTCGTCTGCGTCGGCCCCGACGACGAGGCCCCCACCGGCGAGGGCTGGCACCAGGACACCGACGTCCTCGACACCTGGTTCTCCTCCGGCCTGTGGCCGTTCTCCACCCTCGGCTGGCCCGAACAGACCGAGTCGCTCGCGAAGTTCTACCCGAACTCCGTCCTGGTCACCGGCTACGACATCCTCTTCTTCTGGGTCGCCCGGATGATGATGTTCGGCCTGTACGCGATGGACGGCACCCCGCCGTTCCACACCATCGCCCTGCACGGCATGGTCCGCGACCAGTTCGGCAAGAAGATGTCCAAGTCCTTCGGCAACGCGGTCAACCCGCTGGACTGGATGGACAAGTACGGCTCCGACGCGCTGCGCTTCACCCTCGCCCGCGGCGCCAACCCGGGCGTCGACGTGCCCATCGGCGAGGACTGGGTCCAGGGCTCCCGCAACTTCGCCAACAAGATCTGGAACGCCACCCGCTTCGCGCTGATGAACGGCGCGACGGTCGAGGGCCCGCTGCCGGACGCCTCGAGGATGTCGGCGGCCGACCGCTGGATCCTGTCCCGCCTCAACTCGGTGGTCTCCGAAGTCGACGCGTTCTACGACGACTTCCAGTTCGCCAAGCTCTCCGACGCCCTCTTCCACTTCGCGTGGGACGAGGTCTTCGACTGGTACGTCGAGCTGTCCAAGACGACGTTCCAGGCGGGCGGCGAACCGGCCGAGGTCAGCAAGCGCGTCCTCGGCGAGGTCCTCGACGTCACCCTGAAGCTGCTGCACCCGGTCGTCCCGTTCGTCACGGAGACCCTCTGGACGACGCTGACCGGCGGCGAGTCCGTCGTCGTCGCCGACTGGCCGAAGGCCGTGTCCGTTCCCGGCGCCGACGCGCCGGGCGGCTTCCACGACGCCGACGCCGAGCGCGAGATCGAGACGCTCCAGTCGGTCATCACCGAGGTCCGCCGCTTCCGCGCCGACCAGGGGCTCCAGCCCGGCCAGCGGGTCCCGGCCCGCCTGGAGCTGGGCGGCACCGCGCTCGCCCCGCACGAGGCGGCCATCCGCCAGCTGCTGCGGCTCCAGCCGGAGGGCGAGGACTTCTCGGCGACGGCGACCCTGCCGGTCTCGGGCGCCACGGTCGCCCTCGACCTGTCCGGCACGATCGACGTGGCCGCGGAGCGCAAGCGGCTGGCGAAGGACCTGGCCGCCGCCGAGAAGGAGAAGGCCCAGGCCCAGGGCAAGCTCGGCAACGAGGCCTTCCTCGCCAAGGCGCCCGACAAGGTCGTCGACGGGATCCGCGCCCGGCTGGCGAAGGCGGACGAGGACATCGCCCGCATCCAGGCCCAGCTGGACCGGCTGCCGCAGGCGTAGGCGCGCCCGCGCCCCGTGTCCCACAGATGGGCGAAGGCCCCCGGAACGTGCAGCTCCGGGGGCCTTCGCCCACCTTCGTCGGTGGGCGTCCGTAGACTGGCCCCGTGAGCGAGCTCCCCCCCAACGGCAACGACGACGACCAGCCCGATGCCCTCGACTCCTTCGAGGAGATCATCGCGGCCGAGACCGACCGCGACCCGGACCTGGCGGTGATCGAGGCCGGCAGCCGCACCCTGCGCACCCTGGGCGGTCCGCCCGAGCCCGACGTGCCCGCCCGGCCCGCGGACCCCGAGGTCGACAAGGCCCTGCGCGAGGTCGAGGCGGAGCTCGCCACCCGCTGGGGCGAGACCAAGCTGGAGCCGTCCGTCGCCAGGATCGCCGCCCTGATGGACGTCCTGGGCGAACCGCAGCGGGCGTACCCCTCCATCCACATCACGGGGACGAACGGCAAGACCTCCACCGCCCGCATGATCGAGGCGCTCCTCGGCGCCTTCGACCTGCGCACCGGCCGGTACACCTCCCCGCACGTGCAGTCGATCACCGAGCGCGTCAGCCTCGACGGCGCCCCCGTCTCCGCCGAGCGGTTCATCGAGACCTACCACGACATCAAGCCGTACGTGGAGATGGTCGACGCGGCCCAGGAGTACCGGCTGTCCTTCTTCGAGGTGCTCACCGGCATGGCGTACGCCGCCTTCGCCGACGCCCCCGTGGACGTGGCCGTCGTGGAAGTGGGCATGGGCGGTTCCTGGGACGCCACCAACGTGATCGACGGGGACGTCGCCGTCGTCACCCCCATCGACCTCGACCACACCGACCGGCTCGGCGGGACGCCCGCCGAGATCGCCGCGGAGAAGGGCGGGATCATCAAGCAGGGCGCGACCGTGATCCTCGCCCAGCAGCCCGTCGACGCCGCCCAGGTCCTGCTGAAGAAGGCCGTCGAGGTGGACGCCACGGTGGCCCGCGAGGGCCTGGAGTTCGGGGTCGTCGCCCGGCAGGTCGCCGTCGGCGGGCAGATGCTCACCCTGCGCGGCGTCGGCGGCGAGTACCCCGACGTGTACCTCCCGCTGCACGGCCCCTACCAGGCGCACAACGCGGCCGTGGCCCTCGCCGCCGTCGAGGCGTTCTTCGGCGTGGGCGCCCAGCGGCCCGAGCCCCTGGACATCGACACCGTGCGCAAGGCCTTCGCGGCCGTGTCGGCGCCGGGCCGTCTGGAGGTCGTCCGGCGGTCCCCGACCGTCGTGCTCGACGCCGCCCACAACCCGGCCGGCGCCCGCGCCACCGCCGAGGCGGTCGGCGAGGCCTTCGACTTCAGCCGGCTGATCGGCGTGGTCGGGGCCAGCGGCGACAAGAACGTGCGAGGGCTGCTCGAGGCCTTCGAGCCGATCTTCGCCGAGGTCGTCGTCACCCGGAACACCAGCCACCGCGCCATGGACGCGGACGAGCTGGCCGCGATCGCCGTCGAGGTGTTCGGCGAGGAGCGCGTCCAGGTCGAGCCGCGGCTGCCCGACGCCCTGGAGGCGGCGATCACGCTCGCCGAGGAGGAGGGCGAGTTCGCCGGCGGCGGCGTCCTGGTCACCGGTTCCGTCATCACCGTCGGGGAAGCCCGGCTGCTCCTGGGGAAGGGCTGAGGTCCCACACCATGCGTACGCTCTGTTCCTCCACCCTGATCGGCGAGTTCTTCATCATCGGCTTCGCCGGCCTGGTCGCCATGAAGGACGCCGACCTCACCACGTCCACGGTGTGGACGGTGTGCGGCATCGCCATGTTCCTCTGCGTGCTGCTGTGCGGCGTGGTCACCCGGCCCGGGGGAGTCGCTCTCGGCTGGGCCCTCCAGATCGCCCTCGTCCTCAGCGGCTTCGTCGTGCCGATGATGTTCATCCTCGGCGTGCTCTTCGGGGCCCTGTGGTGGGCGTCGGTGCACTACGGACGCAAGATCGACGAGGCGAAGGCGAGGTTCGCCGCGCAGGCCGCCGCCTCCCCCTCGGACACCGCTGACGCTGTGTGACAGGGGCTCGGACACGCCCTGTAATCTCGTCCCACCGCACACCGGCAGCAGAAGGAGCCACCCCGTGAGCCAGCGCACCCTCGTCCTCCTCAAGCCCGACGCCGTCCGTCGTGGCCTGACCGGCGAGATCATCAGCCGTATCGAGCGCAAGGCCGGCTGGCAGATCACCGCGCTGGAACTGCGCACCCTGGACCAGGACACCCTGGAGCAGCACTACGGCGAGCACAAGGGCAAGCCCTTCTACGAGCCGCTGGTGGAGTTCATGTCCTCCGGGCCGGTCGTCGCCCTGATCGTCGAGGGCGAGCGGGTCATCGAGGGCGTGCGCGCCCTGGCCGGCCCGACCGACCCGATCGCCGCCGCGCCGGGCTCCATCCGGGGCGACTTCGGCGTGATCGTCCGCGAGAACCTGATCCACGCCTCCGACTCCGAGGAGTCCGCCGAGCGCGAGGTGAAGATCTTCTTCCCCGGACGCGCCTGACCCGAAGGCGCCTGAGCCGGGAGCGGCCGGACGAAACGAGCGAACCGGGCGGGGGCCGAGCCGCCCGACGGCGCTCCCCGACCCCGCCCGTCGCGGAGGTTTCGGAAATTTTTCTGAGGGCCCGTCACCTCGCCTCGTCGCCTGACCAGGGACGGCCGTACGATTTCGGCCGTCCCTCGGCATATGCGTGCCGATCGGGGGAACGCATGCCCCCGATGGCCCGTCTCCACAAGCGAGGCGCCACGGCATCTGCTGACAATGGCGAAGACCCTCGCGCAGTGTTCGTGCAGGCGCGTCTACGATGTAAGCCTTCACGTCACAGCACCCACCTCGCCGACCTGAAAAGCCCTCACGAGCTCATGGGAAGGCCAGTCGAATCCTGATGGGGAACTCAATGTCGTTCATCGGCCGTGACATGGCTGTCGACCTCGGGACCGCCAACACGCTGGTGTACGTCAGGGGTCGTGGGATCGTACTCAACGAGCCGTCCGTCGTCGCGATCAACACCAACACCGGTGGCATCCTCGCGGTCGGCTCCGAAGCGAAGAAGATGATCGGGCGGACCCCCGGCAACATCGTCGCCGTGCGTCCGCTGAAGGACGGCGTCATCGCCGACTTCGAGATCACCGAGCGGATGCTCCGCTACTTCATCCTGAAGATCCACAAGCGGCGGTATCTGGCCAGGCCGCGGGTCGTCGTCTGTGTGCCCTCGGGCATCACCGGCGTCGAGCGCCGCGCCGTCATCGAGGCGTCGACCCAGGCCGGCGCCCGGCAGGTGCACATCATCGAGGAGCCCATGGCCGCGGCCATCGGCTCGGGCCTGCCGGTCCACGAGGCCACGGGCAACATGGTGGTGGACATCGGCGGCGGCACCACGGAGGTCGCGGTCATCTCGCTCGGCGGCATCGTCACCGCCCAGTCCATCCGCGTCGCGGGCGACGAGCTGGACAACGCGATCATCCAGCACATCAAGAAGGAGTACAGCCTCCTCCTCGGTGAGCGGTCGGCCGAGCAGATCAAGATCACGATCGGTTCGGCGTACGATCTCGACTCCGACGAGCACACCGAAATCCGCGGCCGGGACCTCGTCTCCGGGCTGCCCAAGACCGTCGTCATCTCGGCCGCCGAAGTGCGCAAGGCGATCGAGGAACCCGTCAACGCGATCGTCGACGCCGTGAAGACCACCCTCGACAAGTGCCCGCCGGAGCTGTCCGGCGACATCATGGACCGCGGAATCGTTCTGACCGGCGGCGGAGCCCTGCTGCGCGGGCTGGACGAGCGGCTGCGCCGGGAGACGGGCATGCCCATCCACATCGCCGAGGACCCGCTGGACAGCGTGGCGCTCGGATCCGGCAAGTGCGTCGAGGAGTTCGAGGCGCTCCAGCAGGTTCTGGACGCGGCGCCGCGCAGATGACGTAACGCTTCGATTCCGCCGTACGGGATGATCGCCTCTCGTGCGGCGGATCGTTGATATCGAGGCATAAGATCCTCAAGAGCCCCCAAGCACCCCATACCGCATCCCCGGATTCTGCCGGGGCCGAGCGAAATCCCGCATTCCCGCATTCCTATGAGGAAGGGCACGGCCGCCGCACGTGAGGGACACACGAGAGAGCCGGCTGCTCCTGGTGCTGCTGATCGCCGTCGCGTTCGCGCTGATCACGGTGGACATCCGCGGCGGAGAGGACTCCCCGGTCGACGGTGCCCGGCAGGCCGCGGCCGCGGCCTTCGGCCCGGTCGAGGACGGGGTGGCGTCGGCGGTGGACCCCGTCGGCGACGCCGTCTCCGCCGTACGCGACTCGGGCGAGCGCCACGACCGGCTCGCCGCGCTGGAGAAGGAGAACGCCGCCCTCAAGGCGAAACTCGGCAGCGACGACCGCAACCGCAGTCGGCTGGCGCAGCTCGACAAGATCCTCAAGACCGCCGGCGCCGGCCGGTACGGCATCAAGGGCGCCGAGGTCATCGCGATCGGAGCGGCCCAGGGCTTCTCCTGGACCGTCACCATCGACGTCGGCGCCAACGACGGCATCAGGCGCGACATGACGGTCCTGAACGGCGACGGACTGGTCGGGCGGGTCACCACCGTCGGACCGGACACCGCCACCGTCCTGCTCGCCAGCGACCCCGACTTCACCGTCGGCACGCGCATGGAGGCCTCCGACGAACTGGGCTTCGCCTCCGGGCAGGGCGACCGCCCGCTGCGCGTCGAACTCCTCAACGGCAAGGCCGAGGTGCGCAAGGGCGACCGTCTGGTCACCTTCGGCTCGCAGGCCGACAAGCCGTTCGTACCCGGCGTGCCGGTCGGCGTGGTCTCCCGCGTCGATCCGTCCGGCGGCGACCTCACCCGCACCCTCTACGTCACGCCGTACGTCAGCTTCACCAAGCTCGACATCGTCGGCGTCGTCGTCGAGGCCCCGAAGAAGGACCCGCGCGACACCGTGCTGCCCACCAAGCCCAAGCCGGTCCCCACGCCGACGGTGACCGTCACGGTGACCCCGAACGCGAACGCACCCGTCGAAGGCCAGGAAGAGCAGTAGGAGCTGACTACCCCATGCGCGTCAACCGGATCCTGCTCTCCGTCCCGCTGATCGTCGTCGCCCTGGTGATCCAGGTGAGCGTCCTCGCCCGCCTGCACCTCCCCGGCGCGGTCCCCGACCTGCTCCTCCTCACCGTCCTGGGCCTCGCCCTGGTCTACGGCCATGTCGGCGGCGCCCTCATCGGCTTCGGCGCCGGACTGCTCGCCGACCTCGCCCCGCCCGCCGACCACGCCGCCGGCCGCTACGCCCTCGTGCTGTGCGTCATCGGCTACCTGGCCGGGCTCGTCAAACCGGAGAACGGCCGCATCAAGTCGGCCACCGGCCCGATGCTCGTCGTGGTCGCCGCCGCGATCGGCTCCACCCTGCTCTACGCCGGTGTCGGCGCCCTCGTCGGCGACACCGCCGCCCGCCACGTCGGTCTCACCGGCCTGCTGTTCTCGGCGGCCCTGTACGACCTGCTGCTCGCCCCCTTCGTCGTGCCGGGCGTGATGTTCCTGGCCCGGCGCGCGGACAACGACCCGCTCGCCGAGACCAACGCCGCCGCCAAGACGCCCGACATCTCCTCCGGGTGGCTCTCCTCCGGCACCGGCCTGCGGATCGGCGGCCAGCGCGGCGGCCTGAAGATGAAGGCGGCCCGCTCCCGGACGGCCCGTGCCGGGCGCATCAAGGGGGTCAAGAGGCTGTGATCGCGGGGGAGTCGAGGACGGGTGACGCGGAAGACGGTGCCGGCCGCGTCCCGTGCGCGGGAGACGCCCGCGGGTTCACCCGAACGGGGGCGCCGCGGCGGAACGGGGCCTCACAGGCGGATCGTTCATCATGCGTACGCACACCCACCGGCACACGCACACCCACATCCACAGGCACTCGCATCCGGGCACACACGTCCGCGCACTGAGAGGGGGAGACCGCCGCAGTGACCAACATTCCCGAGACCGGGAGGACCCCACGGGTCCAGATCCGGCTCGTCGTGATCCAGATCCTCGTCCTCTCCCTCCTCGGCACCCTCGGCGGCCGACTGTGGTATCTCCAGATCCGTGAGGGCGCGGAGTACGCCAAGGAGGCCTCCGGCAACCACGTCCAGCAGGTCGTCGAGCCCGCCGTGCGCGGCTCCATCCTGGACGCGCGAGGGGTCCCCCTCGCGGACAACGAGACACGGCTCGTCGTCTCCGCCTCCCGTACCGAACTGCTGAAGCAGAAGGACGACGGCAAGGCCGTCCTGGCCAAGCTCGCCGACGTCCTCGGCATGACCGCCGAGGACGTCACGCTGAAGGTCCGGCTGTGCGACGCGGAGACCCCCCAGCCCTGTTGGAACGGCTCGCCCTACCAGCCCATCCCCATCACCGACGAGGCCACGCCCAGGCAGGCCCTCCAGATCCGCGAGCGCGCCGAGGACTTCCCCGGCATCACCGCCGAGCCCGAGGCCGTGCGCCGCTACGCGAGCCCCGGCGCGGCCAACACCGCCCAGGTCCTCGGCTACCTCTCCCCGGTCACCGACGAGGAGATCACCAAGGCCCAGGACACCGACTCGCCCTTCCTGCGCTCCGACCAGGTCGGCCGGTCCGGGCTGGAGCGTCAGTACGACAAGGAACTGCGCGGCAAGGCCGGCGTCACCCGCTACGAGGTCGACAACCTCGGCCGGGTCATCGGCGAGGCCGAGGCCGACCCGGCACAGCCCGGCTCCAACCTCGTCACCAGCATCGACGCCCGCGTCCAGCGAGTCGCCGAGTACGAGCTGAACGAGGCGATGAAGGAAGCCCGCAAGCAGTTCGACAAGAACACCGGCGAGAACTACAAGGCCGACGCGGGCGCGGTCGTGGTGATGGAGGCCAAGACCGGCCGCGTGGTCGCCATGGCGTCCAACCCGAACTACGACCCGAACGCCTGGGTGGGCGGGATCTCCGCCAAGGACTACAAGAAGCTCACCGGGAAATCCTCCAACTACCCGCTGCTCAACCGGGCCATACAGGGTCAGGCGGCCCCCGGCTCGATCTTCAAGGTGGTCTCCACGGCCGCCGCGGTCCAGGCGGGCTACGAGTTCGACGGACGGTACAACTGCTCCAGCTCGTACTCGGTCGGCGGTCAGGTCTTCAAGAACTTCGAGTCCCAGAACCACGGCCCGATCACCCTCGGCCGTGCCCTGGAGGTCTCCTGCGACACCGTCTTCTACTCCCTCGCCCACCAGCAGTGGCAGAAGGACGGCGGCATCGACCCCAAGGGCAAGCCGAAGGACTACTTCTACAAGACCGCCCACCAGTTCGGCCTCGGCAAGGAGACCGGCATCGACCTCCCCAACGAGGTCAGCGGCCGCGTCCCCGACCGCCAGTGGAAGCAGTCCTACTGGGACGCCAACAAGGCCGGCTGGTGCAAGACCGGCAAGAAGGACGGCAGTTACGTCGAGAAGATCGCGTACGAGAACTGCCTCGAGGGCAACAAGATGCGCGCCGGTGACGAGATCAACTACTCCATCGGTCAGGGCGACACCCTGGTGACCCCCATTCAGATGGCCACCATCTACGCGGCCATCGCCAACGGCGGCACCCTGTACGACCCGACGGTCGGCAAGGCCGTCGTCAGCCCCGACGGCAAGACGGTCCAGGAGATCGAGCCGCAGGCGCACGGCAAACTGCCCGTCAGCAAGCAGACCCTGGCCCAGATGGACGAGGCCCTCGCCGGCGTGGCCACCCGCGGCACGGCGGCCTGGCGCTTCGGCGGCTGGCCGCAGGACAAGATCGAGATGCATGCCAAGACCGGCACCGCCGAGGTCTACGGCAAGCAGACGACGTCCTGGTTCGCCACGTACACCAAGGACTACTCGATCGTGATGACGATCTCCCAGGGTGGTACGGGTTCCGGTGCCTCCGGCCCGGCCGTGCGGAACATATACGACGCCCTGTACGGCGTCTCCGACGACGGCGTGATCAACAAGAAGAACGCGCTGCTGCCCACCCCGCAGAAGACCCTGCCGAAGATCAAGACGGACGGCACGATCGCGTCCCCGAAGATCTCCAAGGACCCGGCGAAGGAGCAGCAGACCTACCAGAAGGCCACCGGGACCGGCACGCCCGCCCCGGACGCCACGCAGCAGGGAGCGACCACCGCCTCACCCGAGGCCACCAACCGTGACACGCGGCGGCGAGGACGCCGGCGAGGAAGCCGGAGGAAGTGCACATGACCGGCGCGAACGGCTTCTCCGTCTCCGGGTACGGGCCCGAACGGGCCGGCTGGACGCGGCTCCTCGCCCGCGACTCGCTGGCGCGGCGCCTGGACTGGCCGATACTGCTGGCGGCGATCGCGCTGTCGCTGATCGGCTCCCTGCTGGTGTACTCGGCGACCCGCAACCGCACCGAGATCAACCAGGGCGACCCGTACTTCTTCCTGCTGCGGCACCTGCTGAACACCGGCATCGGGCTCGCCCTGATGATCGGCACGGTCTGGCTCGGCCACCGCACGCTGCGCAACGCCGTACCGGTCCTGTACGGCCTGTCGGTCCTGCTGATCCTGCTGGTGCTCACCCCGCTCGGCTCCACCGTCAACGGCGCGCACTCCTGGATCCAGCTCGGCGGCGGCTTCTCGCTCCAGCCCTCGGAGTTCGTGAAGATCACGATCATCCTGGGCATGGCCATGCTGCTGGCGGCCCGGGTCGACGCCGGCGACAAGCTCTACCCCGACCACCGCACGGTGCTCCAGGCCCTCGGCCTGGCCGCCGTACCGATGCTGGTCGTCATGCTGATGCCCGACCTCGGGTCGGTCATGGTCATGGTCATCATCGTGCTGGGCGTGCTGCTGGCCTCAGGCGCCTCCAACCGGTGGGTCTTCGGGCTGCTCGGCGCGGGCGCCGCCGGTGCGCTCGCCGTCTGGCAGCTGCACATCCTGGACGACTACCAGATCGCCCGCTTCGCGGCCTTCGCCAACCCCAGCCTCGACCCCGCGGGTGTCGGCTACAACACCAACCAGGCGCGCATCGCCATCGGTTCGGGCGGCCTGACCGGGTCCGGACTGTTCGAGGGATCGCAGACGACCGGCCAGTTCGTGCCCGAACAGCAGACGGACTTCGTGTTCACGGTCGCGGGCGAGGAACTGGGCTTCGTCGGCGGCGGCCTCATCATCGTGCTGCTCGGCGTCGTCCTGTGGCGGGCCTGCCGCATCGCCCGTGAGACGACCGAGCTGTACGGCACGATCGTCGCCGCCGGGATAGTCGCCTGGTTCGCCTTCCAGTCCTTCGAGAACATCGGCATGACCCTCGGCATCATGCCGGTCACCGGCCTGCCCCTGCCGTTCGTGTCCTACGGCGGCACGTCGATGTTCGCGGTGTGGGTGGCGGTCGGACTGTTGCAGTCGATCCGGGTCCAGCGGCCCATGTCGGCCTGAGCGGCCCGCACACCACGGCACTCGCCGCGCCCCGCGCGCGGAGGAAGTCGAGCCCGGTCGGCCCTGCCGTCCCGGGCTCGACTGCCACTAGATTCGGGTCATGACGGAGACGAAACGCGAGGTCGAGCGCAAGTACGAATCCGATGACGACGGGCTGCCCGATCTGACGGGCGTCGCCGGGGTCGCCGCCGTCCTCGACAAGGGCGTCACCGAACTGGACGCCACCTACTACGACACCGCCGACGCGCGCCTCTCCGCCGCCTCCCTCACCCTGCGGCGCCGCACCGGCGGCTCCGACGCGGGCTGGCACCTGAAGTTCCCCGTCGCCCCCGGCGTCCGCGACGAGATCCGGGCACCGCTGTCCGACACCCTCCCGCGCGCCCTCGCCGGCCTGGTCCGCTCCCGCGTGCGGGACGCCGAGCTGGCACCGGTCGTCCGGCTCCGCTCCGCCCGCGACGTCCGCGAACTGCTCGACGCGGAGGGCCGGCTGCTCGCCGAGGTCAGCGCGGACGCGGTGCGCGCCGACCGGCTGACCGAGGACGGCGGCTCCGCCCGGTGGACCGAGATCGAGGTGGAACTCGCCGACGGCGGCGACCCGGACTTCCTCGACGAGGTGGAGAAACGGCTCCGCACGGCGGGCGTACGGCCGTCCGGGGCGGCGTCGAAGCTGGCGCGCGCACTGGCGGAGACGAAACCGCGACGGAAGAAGGACGGGAAACCGAGGCGGAAGCCGCAGGCCGGCGAGAGGCGCGCCGCCGAGAAGACCGCTTCCGGCGCCGCGGCGACCGCCGGGGACCACGTCCTGGCGTACCTGCGCACCCAGCGGGACGCGATCGTCGCACTGGATCCGGCCGTCCGCCGGGAGCTGCCCGACTCCGTGCACGGCATGCGCGTCGCCACCCGACGGATGCGCAGCGCCTTCCGCTCCCACGCCAAGGTCCTCGACCGCACCGTCACCGACCCGGTCGGCGAGGAACTGAAGTGGCTCGCCGGGGAACTGGGCGTGGACCGCGACCAGGAGGTGCTCACCGACCGGCTGACGGCCGCCCTGGACGCACTGCCGCGCCCGCTGGTCGTCGGCCCCGTCCGCAACCGGCTCCGCACCTGGGCGCGGGCCGGCAGCAACGGCTCACGCCGGCGCCTGATCGCCGTACTGGACGGCGCGCGGTATCTGGCGCTGCTGGACACCCTGGACCGGCTGCTCGACGAACCGCCCCTGCTGCCGACCGCCGCGGGCACCCCGGAGAAGGCGCTCGCCAAGGCCGTGCGCAAGGACTTCGCACAGGTCGCCGCCCTGGTCGAGAGGGCACTCGCACAGCCGCCGGGCGCCGGCCGGGACCTGGCCCTGCACGAGGCCCGCAAGAAGGCCAAGCGGACCCGCTACTGCGCCGAGACCGCCGCGCCCGCGCTCGACGGGCCCGCCGCCGACCTGGTCCGTCACATGAAGTCCCTCCAGGGACTGCTCGGCGACCACCAGGACAGCGTGATGGCCCGAGAGGCCCTGCGCGACCTCGCCGCCCAGGCGCACGCGGCGGGGGAGAGCGCCTTCACCTACGGACTGCTCCACGGCCGGGAGGAACGGCGGGCCGAACTGGCGGAGGCGGCGCTGCCACGGGCGTGGGAGACGATCGGCGCGGCGGCGGTCTGAGGCACCGGGCCCTTCCGGCGTTCGGGGACGCCTCGTGAGCGGGTTAGGCTAGATGGTCACCCTCCCCCAGCCCCTCCGGCCGGGGGTGCCCCCCAGCCAGCTCACGAAGGTAACCTCGCGATGTCTGTCGAGTCGGTCTTCCCGCAGCTCGAAGCTCTGCTCCCGCACGTGCAGAAGCCGATCCAGTACGTCGGCGGCGAACTCAACTCCACGGTCAAGCCCTGGGAGTCCTGCGACGTCCGCTGGGCGCTGATGTACCCGGACGCCTACGAGGTCGGGCTCCCCAACCAGGGCGTCATGATCCTCTACGAGGTCCTCAACGAGCAGGAGGGCGTCCTCGCCGAGCGCACGTACAGCGTGTGGCCGGACCTGGAGGCCCTGATGCGCGAGCACCGCGTCCCGCAGTTCACCGTGGACAGCCACCGCCCGGTGAAGGCCTTCGACGTGTTCGGCCTGTCCTTCTCCACCGAGCTGGGCTACACGAACATGCTGACCGCGCTGGACCTGGCGGGCATCCCGCTGGAGGCCCGGGACCGCGGTCTCGACGACCCGATCGTGCTGGCCGGCGGTCACGCGGCCTTCAACCCCGAGCCGATCGCCGACTTCATCGACGCGGCGGTCATCGGCGACGGCGAGCAGGCCGTGCTCGACATGACGAGGATCATCCGGGAGTGGAAGGCCGAGGGCCGGCCGGGCGGCCGCGAGGAGGTCCTCCTGCGCCTGGCGAAGACCGGCGGCGTGTACATCCCGCGTTTCTACGACGTCGAGTACCTGCCGGACGGCCGCATCGCCCGCGTCGTGCCCAACCGGTCCGGCGTTCCGTGGCGGGTGTCGAAGCACACGGTCATGGACCTCGACGAGTGGCCGTACCCGAAGCAGCCCCTCGTCCCGCTCGCCGAGACGGTGCACGAGCGGATGTCGGTGGAGATCTTCCGCGGCTGCACCCGCGGCTGCCGCTTCTGCCAGGCCGGCATGATCACCCGCCCGGTCCGTGAGCGCTCCATCACCGGCATCGGCGAGATGGTGGAGAAGGGCCTGAAGGCGACGGGCTTCGAGGAGGTCGGCCTGCTGTCGCTGTCCTCCGCGGACCACAGCGAGATCGGCGACGTCGCCAAGGGCCTCGCCGACCGCTACGAGGAAGACAAGATCGGCCTCTCCCTGCCCTCGACCCGCGTGGACGCCTTCAACGTCGACCTGGCCAACGAGCTGACGCGCAACGGCCGCCGGTCCGGCCTCACCTTCGCCCCCGAGGGCGGCTCCGAGCGCATGCGCAAGGTCATCAACAAGATGGTCTCGGAAGAGGACCTGATCCGCACCGTCGCCACCGCGTACGGCAACGGCTGGCGCCAGGTGAAGCTGTACTTCATGTGCGGTCTGCCGACGGAGACCGACGAGGACGTCCTGCAGATCGCCGACATGGCGACCCGCGTCATCCAGAAGGGCCGCGAGGTCTCCGGCGCCAACGACATCCGCTGCACGGTCTCCATCGGCGGGTTCGTGCCCAAGCCGCACACCCCGTTCCAGTGGGCGCCGCAGCTCTCCGCCGAGGAGACGGACGCCCGCCTGGAGAAGCTCCGCGACAAGATCCGCGGCGACAAGAAGTACGGCCGCTCCATCGGCTTCCGCTACCACGACGGCAAGCCCGGCATCGTCGAGGGCCTGCTGTCCCGCGGCGACCGCCGCATCGGCGCCGTCATCCGCGCCGTCTACGAGGACGGCGGCCGCTTCGACGGCTGGCGCGAACACTTCTCCTACGACCGCTGGATGAGCTGCGCCGACAAGGCCCTGGCCCCCTTCGGCGTGGACGTCGACTGGTACACCACCCGTGAGCGCGGCTACGAGGAGGTCCTGCCCTGGGACCACCTGGACTCCGGCCTCGACAAGGACTGGCTCTGGGAGGACTGGCAGGACGCCCTCGACGAGACGGAGGTCGAGGACTGCCGCTGGACGCCGTGCTTCGACTGCGGTGTGTGCCCCCAGTTCGACACATGGCCACAAACGGGCCCGACCGGCAAGAAGCTGCTGCCGCTGGAGGTCAAGAAGTCGGCTCCGACCAGCTGAAACGGGGGGCTGAGGGGTGGATGAGCCGCTGCGACGCATCGCCGAGGCTGTGGCGGACGTCACAGAGGAAGACGCGGTGACGGTACTGAGCGCGCTCGGCATGCAGAGGGAGCGGCAGCGGTCGGCGCAGAGCGCGCCTAGAACGCCGCTGCCGCCGCCTGGAGGCCCCTCTGCCGTCCTTTCTGAGGTGGAGTGGATTTGACCCCGTGCGGCCATGCCGTGGCGGCGTTCACTGCGGTGGGTGTCGCCAAGATATGTGGGTTCAAGACAGTCAGGAACTGGCAGGCGCCGCAGGGCGTCTGTGTGCATTGGCGGCCTTGCTTCCATGGTTGCCCCTGATGTCCAACGGAGGTCAGAGTGCCCAAGCTCGTAGGCCGGTACGTCTACTGGTCTGAGAGGCTCGTCAGAGAGGTGATTGACGATAACGGGGTTCAGCTAGATTCCCGCGTCAAGTCATCGCTCAAGCTCGGTGTGGCTGGCAACGGCCTGGATGTTACGGGCCGGGATCGAGAGAAAACCACCTTCGAGGTCGCGGAAATACTCAAGAAGAAGCTGCGGAAAGCCATTGTCTCGGACTTCGACACTCCTGGTCCCGTACAGCTCGTCCAGGGAGCGAGCTGGGTTGAGGTTGCGGAGTTCCAGCGGTGGGGGTACGCGAGGCATCGCCTAGGCCAGAGGACCGCTGTAGTACATGCCCAGACGGTCACCCGGAGAGGTCGCCGTGTTGATCTCTGCCTCTTCGGGGGCATCAGAAATCTAAGGGGATACACCGTCCCAGAGGACGACCCCGTCCACGGATGGACATCATCAGCCGCTCCAGCAATCGAGGAGCTTGTCGCCTCGCGAGGTGCTGCTATGAACGAGGGAGCTGGCGATCTCTCTTCGTTCGACGAGGAGGAACTCGCCGTGGATACTCTCAGGGTCGCCCTTTCTCAAGGCATCTACCGGCATACGGACGACCACCGGGGACGCCCTGAGACTCGCGCTTTCACAGTGATGGGCTTCGAAGCCACGGAATACGTCGCCCTCATCTATAAAGACGTGACGCTCACGCCGGGTCGGTGGGATTTCCGTACCGAGCAGGAAATGATCGGCACACGTCGTATCCTCATCGGGGCTCCGCTGTGGCTGCGTACCACGCACCCCAACTCCATTAGGACGTACTTTGGTCCCGACAGAGTGGTGCTCACGCCCTCTGCTCGGCAGGCCAGTAGGCAGGAGATTTTTCAGTCTAGGCGACAGGATAGTGGCCAAGTGTCCGGCTGAGCCCCGGACTGCAAGCGAGGAAAGAGGACGGCGAGAACGCCCCTGCCGACGTCCAGGGCCTCATCTGTCTGGCCCTCTCACCGATGACACGACTGGCGAGCCTATGCCGCTGAGTGCGCTGACCTATTGGCCCGTCATCCCGCGGATCGCATCTATCTTGTGGACTGCTCGCTTCCCGTAGCTCGCGCTCACCGTCAACAGGATAGAGCCGGATACGGCGATGGGCTCCAGGCTGGACGGCAATTTGAGAGCGGCGATTAAATAAAGTGAAGCTGCTGTGGTTGCAATTGCTGCCACGGCAGTCAGCAAGAGGCGGGCAGATTCTCGCTCGGGTACTGCAATTTCTGCAATTTCATCTTCTTCCAGGATGTTGCCGAACTTTCCGTCCGCACACCTTTCGGCGATCCTGAGAATCGTTTGTGCGAATTGCTTGAGATCGGAGTCGGTCATTTCCTCGACCGATTCCTCGAACTGAGCCAAGTAGGTCGACACTCGCAGCGCATGAGTTTTCACGTATTTTCGCCGGCCGCGCTTCGAAAGCCCTTTGGTGAAACGGTGTGCAGTGCGCAGGCCGATGCGGACGTAGGTCAATTCCTCGCCGACTTTTTGGAGCGCCTTAATGCGCCTCTCTCCGCTCTTGTTGAGTGCCTCCGCGCATGCGACAAGGACGTCTGAGCAGCAATACACAAGGAACGATCGGCGGTATGTCAGGACTGTCTTCCGCCCAGGGCTTGGGACTCCGGCGAAGCCCAAAGCGACGCGTGCCCCAAGGATTACAGGGCCGACGGTCACCGCTGCGTAGAATGCGGCGATAAATAAGGAACTTGCTGCGATCTGAAGAAGGCTAGACACGAGATCTGCTGGATCTTTTGCATGCTTCACTGTGTCTGTTGCGGAGGTGATTAACGTTCCCGCTACGTCGCGCATGGATCCAGGTCTGGTGTCAAGGATGAAGATAATTGGCATTGGCCACCAGAGGCCGACGACGGCGCCGTACAGGAAGCTTATCAGGTGGCCTTTTCTCTGGAATCGCTCATAGACTCTCAATGCGAGTCGAACGCGTGGGGGTACTGCGCGATCCAAAGAGAGTCTTTCTGTGCTCGCCTTGAGCTTTTCAATCTCTTTATCGGCGGCTTCGCGTCGCTTCCGCGTCAGCCTCCCCTGCACCCCGTTAAGCATGAGTCTCATCTTTCCATGTCACAAGCGGTGGGACTGGTGATATTAGGGAACCGGTGTCACGGAGCTCGAGTAGACGTGGGCTCGCCTGACGGTGATCTACTCGATACCGTCGACTGGTGTCCAGCGCGCGTCGGGTTTGGTCACCCAACGGCGTGCGCCGGTTGATCGCGCGTGATTAGGGGAGCTGGTACGGGCATGGCGGTTGACGCTGCTCGATCGGAAGAGGGGTTCACGTCGGCGAGGGCTTCGCGGGTGATGCGTGCCGCGTGCCGGGCTGCGGGACTCGATGACGGGGGCGCGGAGTTGATCCGGCTCGGGGAGAACGCGCTGTTTCGGCTGGCCTCGGTGCCGGTGGTGGTGCGCGTGGCGCGGGGGGAGGAGTGGCTTCCGAAGGCTCGTAAGGAGGTCGCCGTCTCGCGCTGGTTGATCGGTGAGGGGTTTCCGGCGACTCGGGCCGTCGAGGACCTGGAGCAACCGCTGTTGGTCGACGGGCACCCCGTGACCTTCTGGCACCTCATCGTCGAGGGCGACCGCAAGGCCACGTACGAGGAACTTGGCGGCATCTTGCGGGATCTGCACTCCATGACTGTTCCGGCCGGCCTCGACCTCCCGGCGTATGAGCCCTTCGACAAGTCGGCACTGCGGTTGGAGCGGGCTCAGATTCCGGCAGACGACAAGGCGTTCCTGCTGAAGCGGGCGCGGGAGCTTCGGGACAAGTTCGCCGAGTTGCGGTTCGACTCTCCGAAGGGGCCGGTTCATGGGGATGCCCATGTGCAGAACCTGATGGTGAACGACCAGGGGCAAGTGATCCTGATCGACTTCGAGTACTTCTGCTTCGATCATCCGGAGTGGGATCTCATGGTGACGGCCGTCGAGCATCACAGCCTTGGGTGGCAGACCGATGAGCAGTACGGCGGCTTCGTCCGGGCCTACGGACGCGACCTGTACGACTGGCGCGGCTACGAGACGCTGCGCGGGCTTCAGGAATTCGGCATGACCACATGGCTCATGCAGAACGTTCAGGAGGACGAGAGGACAGCGGCGGAGTACCGGAGGCGGATCGATGGTCTGCGAAACGACGACGCACCGCGAGACTGGCGACCGTGGTAGCCGCTACTCGTCGTCGTCCAGGCGGGCGAGCGCATCGGCGACCTTCTCATTGAATGTGGCAACCGTCGGGTTCCCCGCGTGCACGCTGACCTCCTGCTGGAAGTCGCTCACGTAGCGCTGGAAGCGGGAGGACTGGAGGGATTCCCCGCCGTCGACTGCCAGGCTTGCGGTGGTGACGGCGGCCTCCAGTTCTCCGTTCAGTAGCTGGCTCTGGGCCAGCACCATGCGGCAGAAACCGAGGGTGCGGGCGTATTTCGGGTCTGTGCTGTCCACGGCTCGTTGGGCCTGTTCGAGGGCTTGGCGGCGCATCTTGAGGTCGCGGTAGCAGTGGCAGAGTTCGCCCATGAGTTCCGCGGAGTCGAAGTAGCTGAGCCATGCGGGGTCCTCGGCTGTGTCGGCACGCTCGAAGTGCCGTTCCGCCTCGTTCATGGCTCGGCCGGCTGCGATGCGGTCGCCTGCGTTGGAGAGGGCGCGGGCTTCCATCGCCGAATAGTTCGCCATGGCGCGCGGGGTGGCCCGGCCCTTCGCACCCTCGACCGCGGCGCGGGCAAGCTGAATGGCCTGGGCGTGGTTCCCGAGGTAGTTGGCCTGGTGGCTGAGGTTGCCGAGGATCCGGGCGCCGAACATGCGGTCGTCGATCACCTGGGACAGGCGCAGGGTGGAAGTGAGGTAGCGGTGGGCCAGTCGGTGGTTCCCGGCGTCGTACGCGGTCCACGCGAGCAACTGGGAGACCTCGGCGGCGGCGCCGTAGAGCGCGTTTCCCACCTTCTGGCTGTAGCTGGCATCGAGCAGGGGGAGTACCTCGTGCCGGAAGTAGTGGCGCAGCGCCTTGTGGCCGTGTCCTCCGCCGTATTTGAAGTCGAGCATCATGAACGTGGCGGCTGCATCCCTGATCGCCCGTACGTCACGCATGCCGACTCGTTGATGAGCGGGTCTGTCTGCCTGGATGCCGTCGGGGCGCGCGATCATCCATGTCAGGACTGCGGAGCTGAGATCTGTGTCCGAGACGGTCAGACCGGCCGGGTCGGGGGCGTCGGCGCGTTCCTGGGCGAGATCGTCGAGTAGCGACAGGACGTCGGGTACGTCGCGCGGGTAGCCGATCGGCTGTGGCGCTGCGGGCTGCGTGTGGTCGAAGAAGCCGAGTTCACCGGGGCTGATGCGGCGGCCCAGTTTCTCGCTCAGTACGTCCGCCATGATCGTCGCCGTCTGCGGTTGGATTCCCGCGCCGTTGCGCCACCGCTGTACGGAGACATGCGTGGTTCCGAGAGGGATCCCGCGTCGTGCGGCTGCGTCTTTCATCCGGCGTGCCAAGCCCTTGTTCGAGACCTGGGCTTCGTCCATGACGGCGGCTAACTGCGCGTTCGGTTCCCGGCTCATGCTCCCCTGCCAACCCGGAATGACGGCGAGTGTTCATCGTGTCACAGCAGTATCGCCCTGGGGGGTTCATTGACGAACCCCCCTTGTCCCTGCCGGTGTTCACGTGAACCCCCTGGTGAACGCTCCCGGACAGAGCCGTGCCCCCGTGTACTGGCTTGCGTGAGGCAAGCGGTGTCGTGGAGGCCGTAGGCGGCCCGGAGAGGTACGGGATGAACGCGAGGAAAGCCGAACAAGTGGCGCGTGAGCTGGACGCGTTCGCCCACTGGTTCGCGGCGCCGGATCCGGCGAGCGCCGGCCACTTCCTGACGCTGAGGCTATTCGCCGAGTCGCCTGACACGGCGCGTGTGGCACGAGACGTGACCGTGGTGTTCCTGCGGGATGCGGGCGCCGAGGAAGCCGCGGAAGACGCCCGGCTGGTCGTCTCGGAACTGGTCGGCAACGTGGTCAATCACGCTCTGCCGGACCAGGGACTTGCTCGTCCGGGCGGGGCTCGACGGGTCGACGTGACCTTCAAGGTCTGGCCGAAGTGGCTGTTCATCGGCGTCGGAGACGAGGACTCGTCGCCTCCGCTCCTTCCCCTCGGAGACACCTTTCCGCCCGGACTGGCGGGGGAGCTGTCGGAAGCGGTCCTGCCCGACAACGGCCGTGGACTGCTCATCGTTCAGCGACTGGCGGCAGCGGTCTGGTGGACCCCGGAAGAGCGGGGCGGCAAGACGGTCTGGTGCCGCTTCGACCGTCAAGGCAGCGCGGAGGACCGTACACGCCACTGAACTCCGGACCGTCGCCCATGCTCACTCCCTCGCGATCGGGAGCGGGTGGCGGTTCGGTCACCGGCCGGGGAGTGACCACTCCGGCCAAGAGGCACGGTCCCTCTCCGGGGTGACCTCCCCTGTGCCCCCTGCGTGAGGGGCCGTGCTTCACAACCTCATACCGAGACCGGGCCACCCCATCAGCCCTGGAAAGCGAAGGGTGGCCCGGTTGGGGACACAGCGTTCCCCGGTGCCAGATGGTACCGGGGTCGCTGTGCTGCGTCGCTTCTGACCCTGGAATCAAAGGAGTTGACGACCCATCAAGTTGAGGTGAGCGAAGGTGTCTGGTTCGCGGGAGGACTGGCTCGATGACGGTCTGGACGACGTCACGGGGATGGAATCAGGTCTGTGGGTGCGTGGCGTCGACTACCTGGCGGGTTGGGGCGTGGCGCGGGAGTCCGCCGACCGACTGAATCGGGCTCTGCTGGGAGCCGGCTTCGAGCTGTCGCAGTTCCGGGCCGTTGCCTCGACGAATGAGCACGGGCGCGGAGTGGTGCGGCTGGCGGGCCTGCCGGACGCCGCGGACCGGCTCGCCCAGCTCTTGGAGACGCGTGCCGATGGTGATGACGGCGGTGCCCGGTGAGGGGTGTTTCCGCTGGTGAGCGGCGCGCGTGGGCACGTCGTCGGCTGGAGGGACTTTGGGCGGGAGCTGCCATGGGGCGAGTGAACAGGGGGCCATACGCTCGCCCGGCGAATCGGGCAGGTACTGGACCTGCCCGCGGTTGTGCCCGATTGGCCCCCTGTTCTTCGAGGCTCGCCCCATGGTGGCTGCCTAAAGTCCCGGAGGCCGGCGACCCCCAGCCCCGTGGGATCCGGCCCTCGGCGGTCGGTCGACGCTTCGACTCCTCGGGCCGGCTGCCGTGTGGGGCGTCCGGCGACCGGCCGGGACCGGCGTCCACGCCGCACGCCCGGCCGGGGCGGCCGGGCGACCCGGCGCGCCGCAGGCGCGCCCTTGAGGAAGTGAAGACTGTTTCGACCGATCCCCGTTGTCGTTCACGCCTGGCGGCGTCGGGTGGGCTCCTTCTCGGCGGTGATCCTGTGGGTGAGTTCGGCGCGGTCCGCTCCGATGCGGAGTTCTTCGAGGATCAGGGCCTGGTCGTCGGTGCCGCAGGTGACGCGGGACAGGTGCAGGACCGGGGTCGCGTCGGGCAGGCGCAGCGCGGTGCGCTCGTCGGGGAGCGGCATGCGGGCGCGTACCGTCTCGGACCACCACAGCTTGTGTCCGGCCTTCGTCAGCATCGCGTAGACCGCTGCGGGTTCGGCGTCCGGTGCTGCGGCGAGATCGGGTACGGCCTCGGCGGTGGCGAACGGGATCAGCGTGCGGTGCATCGCACGGGTGCCGGTTGCCGGATCGGTCAGCAGCCGGTCACAACCGAAGATCGCTTCCTCGGCCTGGATCTCCAGAAGGTGTGCCGTGGCTTCGGTGGCGTGCGTGCGGTAGGTGCTGGGCTGCTCGGCCTGTTCCCAAGTCGTGGCGCCGTGCAGGACGAATTGACCTCCAGTGGTGCGCCCCACGTAGCTGGGCAGGCTGACGACGGGTCGTCCGTCGGCGCGCACGAAGCTGCCCTTGCCGTGGCGGACGTCGATCAGTCCTTCCGCGCGCAGTGCGGAGACCGCGTTGCGAACGGTTGGACGCGAGACCTTGTAGAGGTCCATGAGCTGCGCCTCGGAGGGCAGCGGGGCGCCTGGTTCGTACTCGCCGGACAGGATCGCTTCGCGGATGGCGGCGGCCACCTGCTGGTAGAGGGCTCCGGGGCGCTGGATCTCCGACATCTCTGCATCTCCGACGGCTCGGGGTCGTAGGCACGTCGCACGCGCGACATCACTCGTCAGCATAAGTAGTTGCGCTCTCGCCGTACAGCGCTCCATAGTCATCACTCGTAAGGACAAGTGACGTCAGTATCAGATTGGCGTCGTGACAGGCCTAGGAGGCCAAAGAACATGCAGTCCATTCCCGTGGACACGACGCGGCTCGGCGTACTGCGGTGCGCCATCGCGCCGGAAGTGAAGATCAGCAACTCCGAGACACAGGAGGTGAAGAAGGACCGGGACGGCAATCCCGTCTACACCGTGGCCGTCACCGTGCGGCAGGACCGGCGGCGGATCTCCGTCATCGAGATCGCCGTCAGCGGTGAGCCGACCGGGATCGAAGAGGGACAGATCGTCAAGGTCACCGGCCTGATGGCGTTCATGTGGTCGATGGGCGACCGCCACGGCGTCAGCTTCCGGGCCGACGCCATCACCCCCGTGCGAGCGGCTGCCGCGCACGGCAAGGGCGGTGACGCGTGATGGGACCCGTCATGCTCGCCTTCGCCTTGGCCGTCCTCGCCTGGATGCTCGTGGTCGGCGACCTGGTGCGCCGGCATCGTCCGGTCTGGCACTGGTACGTCGTCGGCTACCCGGTGACCGCCTGGCGGATGGTGTTCACCTGGCGCCGGGTCGCCGTCCTCAACGACCTCGCGGTGTCCCGGCTCCCGGCCCGGACCCTCGTCGGTCACCTGCTGGTCAAGGGTGACCCCGTGCGGCCGGTGGCTCCTCGGTGCTCGTTCCCTCGTGCCACGCCGATGGGGCTGACGGTGGCCGTGCGACTGCACGCGGGCCAGACCCCGGCGACGTACCTGAAGGCGGCGGACGCCTTCGTGCACGCATGGAAGGTGCACGCGGTCCGGGTCACCTCCCCGGAACGGGGACTCGTGCTGCTGACCGCGATGGCCAGTGATCCGCTGGAGCGGCCCGGCTTAGCCACGGCTCCGGCCGAACTCCTCTGCGCTCTCATCGGCGCGCTGGAGACCGGCGGCGCATGGGTGATGAACCTCCGCCTGGTCCCGCACTGGCTGATCACCGGGGCCACCCGGTCCGGCAAGTCCACCCTGCTGGCCCGGCTCATCACCCAACTCGCCACACAGCGCGTGGCCTTGGTCGGCATCGATTGCAAGGGCGGCATGGAACTCGGCCTCTTCGCCGGACGGCTGACCGCGCTGGCCACCTGCCGACGGGAAGCGGTCGCGGTTCTCTCCGCCCTCGTCGTCGAAATGCAGGACCGGATGAGCGCCTGCCGGTCGGCCGGGGTCCGCTCCGTCTGGGAGCTGCCGGACAAGCTCCGCCCGGTCCCGGTCGTCGTCCTGGTCGACGAGATCGCGGAGCTGTACCTGTCCGACGGCACCCGTGAGAGCAAGGCGGAAGCCGAACAGTGCTCCACGCTCCTGCTGCGCCTCGCCCAGCTCGGCGCCGCCCTCGGCATCCACCTGGTCATCGCCGGCCAACGCGTCGGATCCGACCTCGGTCCCGGCGTCACCGCCCTGCGTGCCCAGCTCGCCGGCCGCATCTGCCACCGGGTCAACGACCCCGGCACCGCGGAAATGACCCTCGGCGACCTCAACAAAGACGCCGTGGCCGTCGCCCAAGCCATCACGGCAGAAGAACGTGGGGTGGCCGTGTGCACCGGCCCTGACGGCGGCTGGAGCCGCGCCCGTTCCCACCTCACCCCCACCGATGAAGCCGTGGCCACCGCCCGGAAGCACTCCGCAATGACCCCGGAACTGCCTCTCGTCGCCCGCGCACTCGCCGCACTCGAAGGAGACAACAAGTGATCAGCGAAGGTACGGCGTTCACGTTCGCGGTGGTCTTCGGGATCGTCACCGTCCTCCTCGTCCGCTCCCGCGACGTGCGCGCCTGGGAAGCGGTCTGCGTCGGCCTCTTCGGCCTCTACCTCGGACAGACCCCCGTCGTCTTCACCGTCCACGGCCTCGTCACCTGGGTCATCAGCGGCTTCTCCCACACCTGAGCGGAAAGGACACCGGACCATGCCCATGCCCCGCGTGAGGTGCCCCCACTGCAAGGGTGACGGCGCCCGCAAGACCTGGACAGGACGCCTGCGCCGCTGCCGCATCTGCCGCGGCACCGGCACCATCCGCTGAACCCCCACCGACCACGAAACGGAGTGATCCCCATGACCCACCACACGCCATCCACCCACACCCCTGCCGCTACCGCGGCTCACCCCGGAAGGTCACCACCATCACCCCGCAGTACACCCCGGCCGACAGGCGCGCCGTCCTCGACCGCGCGGCGCGCCTGCGTCAGCTCTCCGAAGCAGACCGCGACGCCATCCGCCTCGCCCAAGACCCCCAGTTCGCCCGCTGGCTCGAACAGATCGTTTCCACCGGCGGCTGCGCACACCCCGTCCACCTCTCCGGCTCCACATCGACCCTGGACGCGGAGACCGGCGAGATCCTCCACCACTACGACACCCGCGACGAACCCGGTGAACGCCTCCTCGTCCGCTGCCGCAACCGACGCGCAACCATCTGCCCCGCCTGCTCCCGTCTCCACGCGGGCGACACCTTCCACCTCGTCCGCGCGGGCCTCCTCGGCGGCAAGAACGTTCCTCCCACGGTCCGCAACCGGCCCCGCCTGTTCGTCACCCTGACCGCACCGTCGTTCGGACCGGTACACCGAGCCGGGGGACGATGCCGGCCTCGCCGCGACCGCACCACCTGTGAACACGGCCGTGCCCTCGGCTGCGGCGCCGCTCACGCCCCGGACTCATCCGTCGTCGGCCAACCTCTGTGCCTGAACTGCTACGACCACGCCGGCCACGTGCTGTGGCACGCGCACGCCTCCAAGCTGTGGGACCGCTTCGTCATCGACGTCCGGCGACGCCTCGCCTCCTCGGCCGGCATCGTCCAGTCCCGCTTCGCGGCGCACGCCCGGCTGTCCTTCGCCCGCGTCGCCGAGTACCAGAAACGGGCGGCCGTCCACATCCACGCCGTGGTCCGCCTCGACGGCCCCAATGGACCGGACGACGAACCCCCGACCTGGGGCACCGCCGAGCGCCTGACCGATGCCGTGCGGGCCTCCGCCGGCCGGGTCCTGGTCCGCACTCTCTACAGCCCGGCCCTCGGTGAACTCACTCTCGGATGGGGCTCTCAGATCGACATCCGCCCCCTGCGCTCCCACGGGGACGGCCCCGACGATGACGCGGTAGCCGCGTACGTCGCCAAGTACGTCACCAAGGGCGCGGACGAGACAGGCGCCGGTACCGACCACAAGATCACCGCCTGGGACGACATCGACGCGGCGCCTGTGAGCGAACACGTCCGCTCCCTCATGCGGGCGTGCTGGCGCCTCGGCGGCCTCCCTGAATACGAGCCTCTGCACCTACGCGCCTGGACTCACACCCTCGGCTATCGGGGCCACATCCTCACCAAATCCCGCGCCTACTCGACGACGTACGCGGCGCTTCGCGCCGAACGCGCCCACCACGTCGGACACGTCGACATCCCCGACGCGATCACGGACGCCAGCTGGCGCTATATCGGGTCGGGACACACTCCGGGAGCTGCTCTCATCGCGGCCGGAATCGCCGAGGACCTTGCAGAGTCTCGGCGGCTCGGTGCAGAAGCGCGACAGGAAGAGGGGTGCGACCGATAGCGACTCCCCTTGACCCCGAGTCTCGGCACCCGCTACGTCCCACCTCGGTTCGTGACTCGGACGAGAAGCGCATGAGCCTGATCGAGAGCGAGATTGTGATCGTGGACGACGACGGCACCGAGACACCGTTCGATCCCGCGTCGTGGTTCGCGTGAGACGAGAAGCCGCCTCCCCGTACACCTTGGGGAGGCGGCTCTTTGCGTGCGTCGGCCGGGTGGCGTCAGAGGGCGTCCGCGAAGTCGTCCTCTCGGATCACGAGCCGCTCGCGTACGTCCTTCGGGATGAGCAGACGGAGGTGCACCTTCGGGGCTCGCACCTTCGGCACCTTCGTGCGGGTGACCTCGCATCGGATGCCGACTCGGTACAGGTCTGCGGCCATGGCTTCCATGCCGCCCTCCTGCCAGTGCTCGCGGAAGGTCTTGCCTCCGTGGACGTTGACCCAACGATCCTGAGCCGTCTCGGGGTCGATGGCGTTCAGCTCCCCGATGAGCTTGTCGAGCGTGACCTCCGCCTGCTCCCTCGTGAACCTGGTCTTCGTGTATCGGCCCCCAGGTTCGAGTTCCTTCATGTAGAGCGCGATGGACTCTTGCAGGCGCTTGATCTCTCGCCGCACTTCGGCGCCCTCGGCGTACTGGCGAACCTGCACGGGGAAGTCCCCGAGGACCTTCAGCACGTCCTCCACCAGGCGCTCGTAGACCCGCTCGGGATGGGGCGCGCCCAGCCCGCCGCTCTTGCAGTTGCGGCACCGCAGGTACTGGTACGTCCCGATCTTGTTGTTGGTGATCTGCACCGTCATGTTCGTCTTGCACTCCGCGCACACCAGGACGCCGAGGAACTGCGTCGCTCCGCCGACACGGCGCGGCGGCTGGTTCTTCTTGCGCTTGTCGAGAGCGGCGCCGAGGGTCTCGAACTCCTCCTCGGTGAAGATCGGCGCAGCAACCTTGATCGGCCTGCCGTCCTTGCCGAGCAGCGGCTTCGAGCGTCGTTGTCCTCCCTGCTTGTCCTCCTCCACCCGGTAGCCGAGGAGCGCGGGGTTGCGGAGTCGGCGGTGGAGCGTGGCCACGGTGAGCCCCTGGCTCATGAGGCCGGACCGCTTCAGGCAACGCACCATGAACCGGGCGGAGCGCCCTCGGAGCGCCATCCGGCGGGCCCAGTGCAGCGCCTTGGACGCCTCGGGGTCGATGACGAGAACGAGCTTCCCCGCCGCGTCCTCGGCCGTGACGTAGCCGAACGCCGGCTTGCCGATGATCCATTCCTCCTGGGTCTTCGCGTAGTCCCACAGGTTGGAGACCCGGGTGGAGGTGTTGGCCGCCTCGATCTCGGCGATACCGCCGATGATCGTGACCATGATCTTTCCGGCCGTCGTGGTCAGATCGAGGCTGTCGTTCTTCGATACGAGGTTCTTCCCTCGCTTCAGGCTCCACTCGATCATCGTCGAGAGATCGGAGAGGCGACGTACGAAGCGGTCGAGCTTCCAGAACAGGATCTCGTCGAACTCGGGGGAGCGGTTGTTCAGCCAGTCCCCGAGCTCCTTCCTCTTCCACGGCGGAACCTTCGTCGCCGACACGTTCAGGTCGGAGGCGACCCCGACGACCCGGCAACCTCGTTCCCTGGCCAGGATGCGGAGGTCGAGCTCCTGCCGTACCGGCGACGTCGACTCGTCCGTCAACACGGACAAGCGGACGGACAGCAGGGCCCGCGGGGCGTCCTCGGGGAGTAACTCCTCAGCCCGCTTCAGCTCCTCCAACAGTGCAAGGTCGGCTTCCGTCCACTCGGCTTCCACGCTGTAGGCCGCTCGGTCCGCTGCGGACCGGCGCTGTCCTCGTTTCCTCATGCGGGCCAGCGTAGGCCTGGTTTTAAGCGTTTTTCCATATGCCCGGCGATGGACACCTCCATCCAGATCGGCCCCACGGGCAAGAAGCTGCTGCCGCTGACGGTCGTGAAGTAGCGCCACCGCGCGCGGGAGGGCCCGGCCGCACCGTTCGGTGCGGCCGGGCCCTCGTACGTGGGCGGGCGTCCGGGCGTCCGATGACGCGGGTCTTCCGGGCGGCGGCGCGAAGTCGGGGCGCGCGAGGTGGCGACCACGGGATCCGGACGGGCCGCCGTGGCGTCCTCGTGGGTATGGACCTCGACGAACCGTCCGGCGGACCGCCCGTCCGCCGGCCCGCGCCGCAGCAGCCCGAGGGGTGTCTCGTCGTCGCGATCCGGCTGCCCGTGCGGATCGTCGCGCTCGTACTGGTCCTGCCGGTGCGCATGGCGTGGGACGCGCTCGTCGTCGCCGGCCGCTTCCTGAACGGCATTCTGCTGCGCCCGCTCGGCCGGGCCCTGCTGTGGCTGGGCAGGGTCCTCGTGGTCCTGCCCCTGACGGGCCTGTGGCGGTACGCCGTCGTCCCCGTCGGCAAGGCCCTGGCCTGGCTGGCGCAGGTGCTGGTCGTCGCCCCGCTGGTGTGGTGCCACCGCCACCTCCTCACCCCCGTCGGCCACGCCCTGGCCTGGCTGTACGCGCATGTCCTCACCCCCGCGGTCGTCGGCCTGGGAGCAATCCTGGCCCGGCTGGCGCGGTGTCTGGTCGCCGTACCCGCCCGTTGGCTGTACGGCCGGGTCCTCACCCCTGCCGGGCGGGCGATCGCCTGGTGCGCGCTGGGGGTGTGGCGGCTGCTCGCCCTGCTCGTCACCGGGATCGGCCGGGTCCTGTACTGGGTCGTCCGCGCCCTCGTCGTCCTCGTGGCGCTGCCCGCGTCGGCCCTGTGGCGGTGGGTCCTCGCGCCGGTCGGCCGGGGCCTCGCCGTCGTCGGGCGGGAGGTGTGGGACGCCCTCCGGCACGCCTGGCGGATCGCCGGACACCTCTCGCTCGCCGTCGGACGGATCCTCGGGACCCTCCTGCGGTGGATCTTCGTGGAGCCGGTGCGCCGGCTGTACCGCAGCGTGCTGACGCCGGTCGGGCACCTCGTCCGCGACATCGTGCTGCGGCCCGCCGCCGAGGCCGCGCGCGCCGTGGGCCGCACCGGACGGCAGGCCCTGGCCGCCGCCCGCGCGTCCGTGCGGCAGGCGCGCGCCGACGTGCGACGGCTGCTGTTCGGCGAGCCCCGGCGGCCCGGGCCCGTGGCCCGGAGGGAACCTTCCGGGCGCGGGGCACGTACTCTTGATAGCAGTACGACCGCTCTCACGAAGGACTGAACGACACTGGGCAAGCGACAGCCCGAAGGCCCGCCGCCCGCACCCGCGGTGCAGCGCATCCGCCTGCGCTACACCAAGCGCGGCCGCCTCCGGTTCACCAGCCACCGTGACTTCCAGCGTGCCTTCGAGCGCGCGCTGCGCCGTGCCGAGGTGCCGATGGCGTACTCGGCGGGGTTCACGCCGCACCCGAAGGTGTCGTACGCCAATGCCGCACCCACCGGCACGGGCAGCGAGGCGGAGTATCTGGAGATCGCGCTCACCGAGGCGCGGGACCCGCAGAAGCTGCGTGAGCTGCTCGACGAGTCGTTGCCCACCGGGCTCGACATCGTCGACGCGGTCGAGGCCCGTACGTCGGGGCTCGCCGACCGGCTCACGGCCTCCGTGTGGGAGATGCGCCTGCCGGGCGTGGACCCCGCGGAAGCCGACCGCGCGGTGGCCGCGTTCGTCGCGGCCGACACCGTCGAGGTCCAGCGGCTGATGAAGAACGGCGTCCGCACCTTCGACGCCCGCTCCGCCGTCGTACACCTCGAAACACTGGATCCACAGGCCGATAGGCCGACGGACCAGCCCTGTGCGATACTGCGGCTGGTTGTTCGGCACGTGACGCCTGCCGTTCGACCCGACGACGTCCTGTCCGGTCTTCGCGCCGTGGCCGACCTGGCGCCGCCGGTCCCCGCAGGGGTGACCAGGCTGGCGCAGGGGCTGTTCGATGAAGAGACCGGCGCGGTGACCGACCCGCTCGCGCCCGACCGCGAGGCAGCCGAGGCCCTGACAACGGCCGATGCGACTGCCGCCGCGAAGGCGCCGGCGTAAGGAAGGTTCCGCACAGGGACGCACGTCGTAGCGCAGCCCTCGCACTCGGGAGCCACCTGGGTCGGGCAGCGCACCGACCACAAGACTTTCGCCAGGCCGTGCACATTCGGTGTACGGAACCGGCGAGACAGGACACTAGAGAGCTCCCGTGCGGCGCCCGCGCCCCGGACGGCGGCACCGCGCACAGCGCGAGCCGCGGACGTCAACGGCGACCGATCCACCGTGATCGGCACCGGACCAGCGCGGCGCCCGGGAGCCTGACGGGAGATACGCCCGCATGCTCGAACCGACCGAATCCACAGAGTCCGTTCCGGACTCCGCATCGAACACCCCGAGCGACACCCTGCCGCCGCGTCGTCGGCGCCGTGCCGCCTCCCGGCCGGCGGGCCCGCCGGCCGGCGCCGCCGAGGCCTCCGCCGAGACCGTCGAGCCGACCTCGGCGGCCGCCGGGACCGCTGCCGACCTGGCCGCGGAGGACACCGGGGAAGAGACGACGGCTGACACCGCCGTCGAGGCCGCGGAGGCCGCGCCCGCCGCCCGTCCGCGCCGTCGCGCCAGCCGCCGGGCGTCCGCGCCCGCCGGTGCTCCGGCCGGTGCCTCCGCCGCGGCCGAGGCCGCCGAGACCGTGGTGCCCGCGCCCGCCGCCGCGCCGGTGGAGCCGACCGAGGCCGTCGCCGCCGCGGAGCAGGCCCCCGCAGAGGAACCCGCACCGCGCCGTACCCGCCGCCGGGCCACCCGCACCGTGACGGCACCCGCCGCCGTGGAGCAGACCGAGACCCCGGCGACCACCACGGAGACACCCGAGAGCGAGACCCCCGAGGCCGCCGTGACGGCGGAGCCCGCCGAGGTCGCGCCCGCCGGGCGGAGCCGCCGCAGGGCCACGCGCCGGGCGACGGCACCTACCGGTGCGCCGCAGGCGGCCGAGGCCGCCGAGGCCGCTGAGACCGCCGCCCAGGTCGCCGAGGCGCCCGCCGTGGCCGAGCAGGCCGAGCCCGCCGAGGCGCCCGTCGCCGAGGAGGCGGCGCCCAGGGGCCGCACGCGCCGTCGGGCCGCCCGTGCCGCCACCGCGCCCGCCGAGGCGCCGGAGCAGCCGGAGCAGGCCGAGGCTCCCGCCGAGCCCGCCGTCGTGGAGACGAAGGCGCCCGAGGCGCCCGCAGCGCAGGCCGAGGAGGAGGCCGGCCCCCGCCGTGGGCGTCGGCGCGTCACCCGCAAGGCCGCCGTCGGCTTCTCCGCGCCTCCGCGTCCGGCCGGTGAGGAGGACGCCCCGCGTCGTCCCGCCCGTCCCGCGGTCGCCGTCTTCCAGGCGCCCGTGTTCACCGAGCCGCGCTTCCAGACGCCCGAGCGCGCCGCCGCCGAGGCTGCTGCCACCGGGACCGAGGTGGAGGAGCCCGTCGAGGAGCCCGTGGCGCCGCCGGTCGAGGTCGCCGAGGAGCTTCCGGAGGAGCAGACCGGGTCGCGGCGCCGCCGCAGGCGTAGGGCCGCCGGTCCCGCCGAGGAGCCCGCCGAGCCGGCCGTGGCCGCCGAGCCCGCCGCCGAGGACGAGACGGAGCCGGAGGAGGCCGACGAGGCCGCCGACGACACCGACGACGGTGACGACGACACCGACGAGGGCGCGTCGCGCCGCCGTCGCCGCCGGGGTGGCCGTCGCCGCCGTCGTGGTGACAGCGCCGAGGGCGACTCCGGTGAGGCCGACGCCGACGTCGACGACCTGGCCGCCGAGCAGGCCGCGCAGGACGTCGAGGACACCGCCGAGCAGGAGGACGAGGACGCCGAGGAGGGCTCCGCCGACGACGAGACGGGCTCCACCGCGGGCAGCCGTCGCCGCCGCCGTCGTCGGCGCCGTGCCGGGGACTCCTCGACCGACGCCGAGCCGGGCGCCGGCGACCCGGAGCGCACCGTCGTCAAGGTCCGCGAGCCGCGCAAGGCCGGCGAGCCGTCCGACGAGGTCCAGTCCATCAAGGGCTCGACCCGTCTGGAGGCGAAGAAGCAGCGCCGCCGCGAGGGCCGTGAGCAGGGCCGCCGCCGCGTCCCGATCATCACCGAGGCCGAGTTCCTGGCCCGCCGCGAGGCCGTCGAGCGCGTGATGGTCGTCCGCCAGCACGGCGACCGCACGCAGATCGGCGTCCTGGAGGACGGCGTGCTCGTCGAGCACTACGTCAACAAGGAGCAGGCCACCTCCTACGTCGGCAACGTCTACCTGGGCAAGGTCCAGAACGTGCTGCCGTCGATGGAGGCCGCCTTCATCGACATCGGCAAGGGCCGCAACGCCGTCCTGTACGCCGGCGAGGTCAACTTCGAGGCGCTGGGCATGGCCAACGGGCCGCGCCGCATCGAGTCCGCCCTGAAGTCCGGCCAGCCGGTCCTCACCCAGGTCACCAAGGACCCGATCGGGCACAAGGGCGCCCGTCTGACCAGCCAGGTCTCCCTGCCGGGCCGCTACCTCGTGTACGTGCCCGAGGGCTCGATGACCGGCATCAGCCGCAAGCTGCCCGACACCGAGCGGGCCCGGCTGAAGAGCATCCTCAAGAAGATCGTCCCCGAGGACGCGGGCGTCATCGTGCGCACCGCCGCCGAGGGCGCGAGCGAGGACGAGCTGCGCCGTGACGTCGAGCGGCTCCAGTCGCAGTGGGAGGACATCCAGAAGAAGGCCAAGAGCGGCAACGCCCCGACGCTGCTGTACGGCGAGCCGGACATGACCGTCCGCGTCGTCCGTGACATCTTCAACGAGGACTTCACCAAGGTCGTCGTCAGCGGAGACGAGGCCTGGTCGACCATCCACGGCTACGTCTCCCACGTCGCCCCGGACCTGGCCGACCGGCTGTCGAAGTGGACCTCCGAGGTCGACGTCTTCGCCACCTACCGGATCGACGAGCAGCTCGCCAAGGCACTGGACCGCAAGGTCTGGCTGCCCAGCGGCGGTTCGCTGGTGATCGACCGGACCGAGGCGATGGTCGTCGTCGACGTCAACACCGGCAAGTTCACCGGTCAGGGCGGCAACCTCGAGGAGACGGTCACCAGGAACAACCTGGAGGCGGCCGAGGAGATCGTGCGCCAGCTCAGGCTGCGCGACCTCGGCGGCATCATCGTCATCGACTTCATCGACATGGTGCTGGAGTCCAACCGGGACCTGGTGCTGCGGCGCCTGCTGGAGTGCCTGGGCCGGGACCGCACCAAGCACCAGGTCGCCGAGGTGACCTCGCTGGGTCTGGTGCAGATGACCCGTAAGCGGGTCGGCCAGGGCCTGCTGGAGTCGTTCTCCGAGACCTGCGTCCACTGCAACGGCCGCGGTGTCATCGTCCACCTCGACCAGCCGACCGCCGTCGGTGGCGGCGGTAAGCGCAGCAAGAAGCGCGGTCGGGGCGGCGACGCCCACGAGCACGAGCACGAGACCGCCGCCGAGACCGTGGTGAGCGCCGGCGAGGAGACCGAGAGCGTGGCCGAGGTCGCCGCCGAGGCGGCCGAGCCGATCGCCCTGGAGGCGCCCGACTTCGAGCCCGACGAGGAGCTGTACAGCAGCGTCGCCGAGGCGGAGGCCGCCGCCGGCCGCGGCCGTGGCCGCCGCCGGTCGAGCCGCCGGGCCTCGGCCCCCGCGGGTACGCCGAGGAGCGGTGCGCCGAAGCGGGAGGCCGTGTCCGAGCCGGTCGCGGACGCGCCCACGGCGCAGGACGTGACCGCCGAGGCGGAGGCCGAGCGCCCGGTGCAGCCGGCCGAGGCCGCCGTCGCGCACGCCGCGCCGACGGCCGTCGAGGACCCGGTCGTCGAGGCCCCCGTGGCCGAGGCCCCCGCCGTCGAGGAGGCGGCGCCCAAGGGCCGTACGCGTCGGCGGGCCACGCGCAAGGTGTCCGCGCCGGCCGGTTCGCCCGCCGGTGCGGAAGCCGCCGTGGTGACGGTCGCCGAGCCGGCGCCCGCACAGGTTCCGGCGGAGCAGCCCGAGGCGCGGGCCGAGTCCGTCACCGAGCCGGCCGCGGAGCCCGTGGCCGAGCCGGTCGTCGAGAGCGCGGCCCCGGCCCGTCCGCGGCGCCGCGCCGTGCGCAAGGCCACCGCGCCCACCGCACCCGAGGAGACGGCCGTCGTGGTCGTCCCGTCGGTCGCGGCGGAGGTTACGGTGGACGCCTCCACGGAGGCCCCGGCCGAGCCTTCGGTCGAGGTCCCGGCGGAGGCCGCGGCCACCGCCGAGGAGCCGGAGGAGGGTGCCCCGGTCAAGAAGACGGCCGCCCGCAAGACGGCGAAGAAGGCCACGGCGAAGAAGGCCGCCACCAAGAAGACCGTCGCGAAGAAGACGGCCGCGAAGAAGACGGTGGCCAAGAAGACGACGGCCAAGAAGGCCGCGAAGTCGGCGGCGTCGAAGACGACGACCGCGGCGGCGCAGCAGGCCGTGCCGTCCGTCTCGGCCGGCACGGAGGACTGATCGTCCCGCCGGCCCCGCGGCCGGCCGGACGACGGCGGCGGGTGACGCCCGGTGGCAACCGGGTGGCGCCCGCCGCCGCTCCTGTCGTGCCGCGTCGCCCGGCGTTCGGGCGCGCGTTAACCTGTCTCTCGCTTGTGATGAAGCGGACCTCAAGAACAGGTTTCTCTGTGGTAACCCTGGGGAAAATCGCCGTCTCCGTGCTGGTAACGTGAACCGTGGTCTCGGTGGCGACAGCCATGCCCGCCGGGACCGCAGCCGACCAGCACCTCCGGCCCTCCGGCTCGGATACGGCTGTCTTCCCGCAAGGAACCCTCGGGGGGCGGGGTCCTGTGTACAAGCCGTTCGCCCGCCCACAGGCAGCGGTGAACACCCAGGGATGCGGCCGTGCTGATCTCGACGCGGCCCCTTCCCGATGAAGCACGACGCGCCTTTGAGGTCGCCGTAGAGGAGGGGATGTCGATGACCGACGCCCATGAGTTCATACCGGCCGCCAAGCCTGTGATCGGCGAGGAGGAGATCGAGGCCGCGGTCCGCGTACTGCGCAGTGGCCGCGTCGTCCAGGGGCCCGAGGTGGCCGCCTTCGAGGAGGAGTTCTCGGAGCTGGTCGACGGGCGCCACTGTGTCGCCGTCAACTCCGGCACCTCGGCGCTGCACCTGACGCTGCTGGCCCTCGGCATCGGTCCGGGCGACGAGGTCGTCGTCCCCTCGTTCTCGTTCGCCGCCTCCGCCAACGCGGTGCGCCTGGTGGGTGCGGACGTGGTCTTCGCCGACATCGAGGCCGACACCTTCTGCCTGGACCCGGCCGCCTTCGAGGCCGCGATCACCCCGCGCACCGCCGCCGTCATGCCCGTCCACCTCTACGGCCACCCGGCCGCGATGGACCGGATCATGGCGATCGCGCAAGCGCACGGGCTCGCCGTCGTCGAGGACGCCTGCCAGGCCCACTCGGCCGCGCTGCACGGCACGCCGGTCGGTGCGTTCGGCTCCGCGGGCACCTTCAGCTTCTACCCGACCAAGAACATGCACAGCCTCGAGGGCGGCATGATCTCCACGGCTGACGCGGAGGTCGCGCGCACCCTGCGCCTGCTGCGCAACCAGGGCATGGAGCAGCGGTACGCCAACGAGATCGTCGGCGCCAACGTGCGGATGACGGACGTGTCCGCCGCGATCGGCCGCGTGCAGCGCGCCAAGCTCGGCGGCTGGACCGGGCAGCGCATCGCCAACGCCACCTACCTCACCGAGCACATCACCGCGCCGAACGTGGTGGCTCCGAAGGTCGCCGAGGGCGCGCGCCACGTGTACCACCAGTACACGGTGCGCATCCAGGGTGACCGCGAGGCCGCCATGGCCAAGCTGACCGAGGCCGGCGTCGGCAACGCGGTCTACTACCCGACCCCGATCCACCGGCTCAAGCCGTACTGGGAGCCGGACCAGAAGGCGGGCCGTTCCTGGGACCTGCCGGAGACGGAGCGCGCGGCCGCCGAGGTCGTCTCGCTTCCCGTCCACCCCGCGCTGTCGGCGCAGGACCTGGAGCGCATCGTGACCGCCGTGAACGCGCTGGGAGAGCAGCTGTGACCAAGCCTCTGCGGGCCGGACTCGTCGGCCTCGGCTCGATGGGGCGTCACCACGCCCGTGTCCTGGCGGGCCTGGACGGCGTCGACTTCGTCGGCGTCGTCGACCCGATGGGCGACAAGTTCGGTGCCGCGCAGGGTGTGCCGGTCCTGAACACGGTCGAAGAACTGATCGCGCTGGGCGTGGACTACACGGTCGTGGCCTGCCCCACCCATCTGCACGAAGAGGTCGGTCTGGCGCTCGCCGACGCCGGCGTCTGCGCGCTGATCGAGAAGCCGGTCGCCGACACCGTCGAGGGCGCCCGCCGGCTCGTCGAGGCCTTCGAGTCGCGCGGCCTGGTGGCCGGCGTGGGCCACATCGAGCGGTGCAACCCGGCACTGCGCTCGCTGCGCGCCCGCCTGGAGGCCGGCGAGCTGGGCGACGTCTACCAGGTCGTCACCCGCCGCCAGGGGCCGTTCCCGCACCGCATCGCCGACGTCGGCGTGGTCAAGGACCTGGCCACGCACGACATCGACCTCACCGGCTGGGTGACGGGCCGTCAGTACGTGTCCATCGCCGCGCACACCGTCTCCAAGAGCGGCCGTGAGCACGAGGACATGGTCTCCGCGGTCGGCCGCCTGGACGACGGCACCATGGTCAACCACCTGGTCAACTGGCTGAGCCCGCTCAAGGAGCGGTTCACCTCGGTCACCGGCGAGCGCGGCTGCTTCATCGCCGACACCCTCACCGCCGACCTGACCTTCCACTCCAACGCGGCGGTGACCACCGAGTGGGAGGCCCTCCAGGCCTTCCGCGGTGTCTCCGAGGGCGACATGATCCGCTACGCCATCCCGAAGCGCGAGCCGCTGCAGGTGGAGCACGAGCTGTTCCGGGACGCGGTGCTCGGCGAGCCCGCCGACATCTGCACCCTGCGGCAGGGCATGCGTACCGTGGAGGTCGCTGCGGCGGTTCTCGCTTCGGCGACCAACGGCGGTACCGTCCATATCGACCCGGTCGAGCACGTGGCTGCCCGGTAGCTTCCGGTGCGCGCCACTGCCACCCGCCGGCCCCCCCTGGAACAGGGGGGGCCGCGCTCCTGTACCCCCGGAGGAAGTACGTAATGGAATCCCCTGCCCGCAGGCCGAGGATCGCAGTGATCGTCGCCAACGGCATCACGGGTGACTCCCGTGTCCAGAAGACAGCCGTCGCCGCGGCCCGAGACGGCTGGGACGTCACCCTGATCGGCCGGAGCGACACCAAGCGCGTCCAGCGGTCGAAGATGGGGCCGATCGACGTCATCCGGGTGCCGGTGAGTTCGGACTACCTGCGCGGTGTGAAGGTGCGCAGGGAGCGCTCCCTGCGGGCCGTGGCCACCCAGTTCCACCTTCCGGACCAGGCGGCTCTGAACCGTTACACCGCGGAGTACCGGGCCTGGGTCCGGCAGAAGTCGGCCGAGAGCAACTGGGCGAGCGCTCCGCGCCGTACGTCGATCAAGGCGGTGCTCCGGGCGCGCCGGTCGGTCCACCGGCTCCGGGTGCAGGCGTTCAAGTGGGAGCAGCGGCACAAGTCCAAGGACGACGTGGCCAGGGACTGGCGGATCGACTGGCCGCAGGTGGTCGACCTCGACCTCGCCTTCGGCCCGGTGATCGAGGAGATCGAGCCGGACGTCATCCACGCCAACGACGTGACGATGATCGCGACGGCAGCCCTCAGCGCCGCCCGGCTGCGCGCCCGGGGCCGCAAGTGCGCCTGGCTGTACGACGCGCACGAGTACGTCAAGGGCGTGGAGTGGCCGCACCCCCGCCAGGCGTACGCGCTGCCCGCGGTGGAGGCCGAGTTCATCGGCCGGGCCGACGCCGTCGTCACCGTCTCCAGCCAGATGGCGGAGCTGCTGAAGAACGACCACGGGCTGGCGACGGCGCCGCTGGTGGTCGGCAACGCGCCGGTCCGCGAGGTGATCGGGGGCGGCACGGCCGCCTCGTCGGTGCGTGCGGCCTGCGGGCTGGGTCCCGAGGTCCCGCTGATGGTCTACTCGGGCTGGATCGGTCCGGAGCGCGGCGTGGACGCCGTCATCGACGGTCTGCCGCAGCTGCCCGGCTTCCACCTCGCCCTGGTGCACGGCCGGATGACGCCCCTTCTGGAGCAACTCCTCACGCGGGCCGAGGCGCTGGGCGTACGCGACCGGATCCACCTGGTGCCGTACGTGCCGCAGCACGAGGTCGCCGACTACCTCTCCTCCGCCGACCTCGGTCTCACCCCCTTCCGGCGCGTCCCCAACTGCGAGGTGTCGCTGCCGACGAAGGTCTCCGAGTACCTCCAGGCCGGGCTGCCGCTGGTCACCAGCGACGTCAAGGTCATCAAGGCGTACGTGGAGCGGCACGGCCTCGGCGAGGTGTGGACGTGGGACGACCCCAAGACGTTCGCCGAAGCCGCCGCGCGGGCCATGGAGAACCGCGGCAAGCTCGCCGACGCGATCACCGAGGACGTCCTCACCGACCTGTCCTGGGAGGCGCAGAGCGGCAAGCTGCTGCAGCTGTACCGGGACCTGTCGAAGAAGACCCCGCCGGGCCCCCGGCCCGACGTGTCCTGGACGGTCCAGGAGACCCCGGAGGCGGTACGGACGGCGGACAACACCGGTGCCGACGGCCGTCCGCTGTGGCGCAGGCTCGGCGACACCCGGGTCCGCCTCGGTCTCGGCCCCGCCAACTACGCGGGCCAGGGCGCCGCGTTCGCGCAGGCCGTCACGCGCCGCAACCCGGACGTGTCCGCCGAGGTCGTCATGAACAAGCGGCCGGAGTCCTTCGACTACCCGGCCGACGTGTACGTGGACGCGGACCGGTTGCGCGACCTCGACGTGCAGGTCCAGCAGATGGAGCGGGTCATCGGCCGCTTCACCCATCTGCTGGTCGACGCCTTCATGCCCGTGTTCGGGCACCTCAACGGCACCAGTATCGCCGGTGACCTGGACGCCCTGAAGCAGGCCAGGATCAAGGTGGCGCTGCTCGCCCACGGCAGTGAGATCCGGCACCCCGCCGACCACATGGCGCGCCACCCCTTCTCGCTGTTCCACGACGCCCCCGACGGCATCGCGAAGAAGCTCCAGGCCAAGGTCGAGGTGAACAAGCGGATCGCGGCCGAGGCCGGACTGCCGCTCTACGTCACCACGCCCGACCTGCTGGAGGACCTCCCGACGGCGAAGTGGCTGCCGCTCGTCGTGGACGTCGACAAGTGGGCCACCGACCGCCCGGTCATGGAGCGCGAGCGGCCGCTGGTGCTGCACGCCCCGTCGAAGCGGTGGACCAAGGGCACCGACCGGATCGTGCCGGTCCTCACCGAGCTGCACGACCAGGGCGTCATCGAGTTCCGGCTCGCCGAGGGCATCCCGTGGGCCGAGATGCGCGAGCTGGTGCAGAGCTGCGACCTCGTGCTCGACCAGTTCACCACCGGCAGCTACGGCACCTTCGCCGTGGAGGCGATGGCGGCCGGCAAGCCCGTCGTCGCCTACATCAGCGACAGCGTGAAACTCGCCACGGACGGCGCCCTGCCCATCGTCAGCGCCACCCCCGAGACCCTCCGCGAGGTGCTGGAAGGCCTCGTCGGTGATCCCGAGGGCACGGCCCGGATCGGCCGGGAGTCCCTCGAGTTCGCCCGCACCTACCACGACGGCACATGGACCGCCCAGGTCCTGAGCGATTTCCTGAAGTGACCGGTTCAGAAAGGCTGTTCATGGAAGCGCAGCGCACCGACGCGCCCCGCCCGACCAAGGGCCGGGTCGTCATGCTGGTCGACAACAAGGTCGACGGCGACTCGCGCGTGCAGAAGGCCGCGGAGTCCGCGGCGGCCGCCGGCTGGGACGTGGTGCTCCTCGGCCTCGTCCGCTCGGGCAACGGGCGCACCTGGAAGCTCGGCGACGCCGAGGTGCGGCTGCTGCCGCTGAAGACGCCGCTGGCCAAGCGGCACGCCGAGCGGCACCGCTCGCCGCTGCGCCGTCCGTTCGCCTACCCGCCGGGGCCACTGGCCGCCTACCGCCGGCAGTGGGCCAAGGCGTGGCGCGCGGACCTCGCCGCCCGCCGGGCCGCCCTGAAGGTGGCGCCGCAGGCCGTGGGCAGCCCGCTGTTCCGCCGGGTCGAGAAGCTGCGCCTCGTGGTGGCCGGACCGGTCTCCCGGTTCATGCAGAAGTGGATCGAGTTCCGGGCCCGCCAGAGCAGCCAGGCGCAGAAGGCGGGCCGTGCTCTGCGCGGGCCCGTGGACCGGGCCTTCACGGCCCTGTGGAAGGCGGCCAAGGGCAGGCGTGCCTGGCGTCGCCTGGAGCCCGTGCTGTGGGACTACGAGCTGACCTACGGCAAGGAGATCGACGCCCTCAAGCCCGATCTCATCCACGCCAACGACTTCCGGATGCTCGGAGTCGGCGCCCGTGCCGCGGTGCGGGCCCGTGCCGCCGGCCGGACGGTCAAGCTGGTGTGGGACGCCCACGAGTTCCTGCCCGGGGTGCGCCCCTGGGAGGACAACGCCCACTGGATCCCCGGCAACACCGCGCACGAGAGCGAGTACGCCCCGTTCGCCGACGCCGTGGTCACCGTCTCCGAGGGCCTGGCCGACCTGCTGGTGGAGCGCCACGGCCTCAAGGAACAGCCGACCGTGGTCCTCAACGCCCCCGACCGGCCCGTCGAGCGGGACCCGGTGCTCGACGACGAGGCCGAGCCGGAGCCGGACCTGCGCGCCCTGTGCGGCATCGGACCGGACGTCCCGCTGGTCGTCTACAGCGGCTCGCCCGGCCCGCAGCGCGGTCTCGGGGACATGGTGGAGGCCCTGCCGAAGCTGGACGGCGTCCACATGGCGTTCGTCGTCCCCGCGCCGGCCGCCGGCTACATACAGGGTCTGCTGCGCCGTGCGCAGGAACTCGGCGTGGGCGACCGGCTGCACGCCGTGCCGTACGTCAAGCACTGGCAGGTGGTCCGCTTCCTGGCCGCGGCGAACGTCGGCTGCATCCCGATCCACCACTGGCCGAACCACGAGATCGCCCTGATCACGAAGTTCTTCGAGTACTCCCACGCGCGGCTGCCGCTGGTGGTCAGCGATGTGAAGACCATGTCCGAGGTGACCCGGTCCACCGGACAGGGCGAGGTCTGCCGGGCCGAGGACGTCGACGATCTCGCCCGCGCCATCAAGGCCGTACTGGCCGACCCGGAGAAGTACACGGCCGCCTACGACAAGCCCGGGCTGCTCGACACCTGGACGTGGGAGGCGCAGGCCGAGGTGCTGGACGGGCTGTACACCCGGTTGGTCTCCAGATCCTCGAAGGCGGGTTCATGAACGGGGCCGTTCCCGACGTCACTGTCGTCGTCGCCGTCTACAACACCATGCCGTACCTGACGGAGTGCCTGAACTCCCTCGTCGGGCAGAGCATCGGGCGTGACCGGCTGGAGATCGTCGCCGTCGACGACGGCTCCACCGACGACAGCGGCCGCGAACTCGACCGGTTCGCGGCGCTGTACCCGGACACCGTCAAGGTGCTCCACCAGCCCAACTCCGGTGGCCCGGCCGCGCCCAGCAACAGGGCGCTGGAAGTGGCCACCGGGCGGTACGTGTACTTCATAGGCTCCGACGACTACCTCGGCGAGGAAGCGCTGGAGCGCATGGTGAAGTGCGCCGACCGCCACGACTCGGACGTCGTGGTCGGCAAGATGGTCGGCACCAACGGCCGGTACGTCCACCAGGCGCTGTACAAGGAGAACGACCCGGACGTCAGCCTGTACGACTCCGCGCTGCCGTTCACCCTCGCCAACACCAAGCTGTTCCGCCGGGACCTCGTCGAGAAGCACAAGCTGCGCTTCCCGGAGCACCTGCCCGTGGGCAGTGACCAGCCGTTCACCATCGAGGCGTGCGTGCGCGCCCGGAAGATCTCGGTGGTGGCCGACTACATCTGCTACTTCGCGGTCAAGCGCGGCGACGCCAGCAACATCACCTACCGCGCCGACCACCTGGCGCGGCTGCGGGCCGCCGCGGAGATCATGGACTTCACCGCCGGGCTCATCGAGGCGGGCCCGAAGCGCGACGCCGTCCTGCGCCGGCACTTCACCTGGGAGCTGGCCAAGCTCGTCCAGGACGACTTCCCGACCCTGGACCGCGAGCTGCAGCGGCAGCTCTGCGCGGGCATCGCGCGGCTCGCCGACACCTACTTCACCGACGGCATCCGCGACGCCATGGACGTCAAGCGCCGGGTGCGCATCGCCCTGGCCCACGCGGGGGCGGTCGACGCGCTGTCCGAGGCGATCAGCGCCGAGCAGGAGCACGGGGCGCCGCCGTTCGTCGTCGAGGGCGGGCGGGCCTACGCCCGCTACCCCGGCTTCCGCGACCCGCTCCTCGGCCTCCCCGACCGTGTCTACGAGCTGATCGAGGAGTCGGTCCCGGGCCGCCTGGCCCAGGGCACCGAGCTGCTCGCCTCCGACTGGGAGCAGCAGGGCGACCGGCTCGCCTACACGGCGTCCGTGCGGGTACCCGTGGTCGGGCAGACGGACGCCGCGGGGGCGGTGCTGCGGCTCGCCAAGGGCGCCATGCCCAAGTCGGCCGACAAGCCGGGCGCGCGCCGGCTCAAGGTGGACCACGCGCTGCCGGCGCCGGTCGGCGAGATGCGGGTGGAGCCGGCCCAGGACGGCGCGGGCAGTGTGCTGCACGCCCGGGTGCCGCTGGAGTACGTCACCGCCAAGCGGGGCGCCCGGGTGTACCTGGACCTCGCCGGCCGGACGTACGAGATCCCGGTGCGCGGTGCGGGACTGCCCATGCCGCTCGCCCGGCGATGGGGCCGGGACGACGATCCGTACCGGGCGTCTGCCATCGTGAACGACAAGGGGCGTGTGGTGATCGACACGGCCCAGCTGTATCCCCCGAAGAGGACTTTGGTGCGGCGGGCGCTCGGGCGTCTGGCGCGGAAGGTGAAGTCCCGCTCCGTCGGCTCGAAGTCGAACGGTTCCAAGAAGTCGAAGTCGAACGGTTCCTGAAGCCGAACGGGTTCCAGAAGGAAGTAGCCACCGTCCATGAACATCTGTGTAGTAGCGCTCGGCAAGATCGGGCTTCCGCTGGCCGTGCAGTTCGCGTCCAAGGGCCACCGGGTCATCGGCGCGGACGTCAACGAGAAGGTCGTCGAGCTCGTCAACGCCGGCGTCGAGCCCTTCCCCGGTGAGCACGACCTCGACGTCAAGCTGAAGCAGGCCGTCGACGCCGGGCTGCTGAGCGCGACGACGGACACCGCGTCCGCGGTCGCCGAGAGCGAGGCCGTCGTCGTGGTCGTGCCGCTGTTCGTCGACGCCGAGGGCGTGCCGGACTTCGGCTGGATGGACTCGGCGACGAAAGCCATCGCCCAGGGCATGAAGCCGGGCACGCTCGTCTCGTACGAGACCACGCTGCCGGTCGGCACCACGCGCACCCGCTGGGCGCCGATGCTGGCCGAGGACTCCGGCCTGACCCCGGGTGAGGACTTCCACCTGGTGTTCTCCCCGGAGCGCGTCCTGACCGGCCGGGTCTTCGCGGACCTGCGCCGCTACCCGAAGCTGGTCGGCGGCATAGACGAGGCGTCGACGGCCCGCGGCGTGGAGTTCTACGAGCAGGTTCTCGACTTCGACGAGCGCGCCGACCTGCCGCAGGCCAACGGCGTGTGGGACCTGGGCACCGCGGAGGCCTCCGAGCTGGCCAAGCTCGCCGAGACCACCTACCGGGACGTCAACATCGGCCTGGCGAACCAGTTCGCGCGCTTCGCCGACAGCAACGGCATCGACGTCAAGAAGGTCATCGAGGCCTGCAACTCGCAGCCGTACAGCCACATCCACCAGCCCGGCATCGCCGTCGGCGGTCACTGCATCCCGATCTACCCGCGGATGTACCTGTGGAACGACCCGGCGGCGACCGTCGTGCGTTCCGCGCGTGAGGCGAACGCGGCGATGCCGGAGTACGCCGTGGACCTGCTGGCCGCCGCCTACGGCGACCTGACCGGGGTGAACGTGCTCGTGCTGGGCGCCGCCTACCGCGGTGGCGTGAAGGAGACCGCGTTCTCGGGCGTGTTCCCGACCGTCGAGGCGCTGAAGGCGCGCGGCGCCGTCCCGTTCGTCTCGGACCCGATGTACACGGCCGAGGAGCTGGCGGCGCACGGTCTCACCCCGCACGCGGGGGAGAAGGTCACGGCCGCGATCCTGCAGGCCGACCACGCCGAGTACCGCTCCCTGACCCCGGCCGACCTGCCGGACGTCACGGTCCTGGTCGACGGTCGTCGTACGACCGACCCGGAGGCCTGGAAGGGCGTCCGGCGGGTCGTCATCGGCGGCTGACACGTCCGACCGGACCCGTCGGACGCCTCGGAACGGCAGAAGGGCCCGGCTCAGTCGCGCGCCGCGGCCGTGTGCCGGCCGGACTCCTTGGCCAGGCGGTTGCGCAGCCACCGCTGGGACGGCTTCTCCACGAACCGGTGGACGAGCCACGCCAGCACGACCAGCACGGCCGTGGTGGTGGCCAGCGTGGCCCACGCGCCCAGGTGGCCGCCGCCGTACAGCTTGCGGATCATGGCCCAGCCCAGCTCCTCGTGGAGCAGGTAGAGCGGGTACACCAGGGCGCCGGCCGTGGTCAGCCACTTCCATTCGAGCTGGTCGAACTTGTGCAGGGCGACGGCGAGGACGACCAGGTAGAAGACGGTGACCAGGGCGAGGGCGACGTACGGCGAGCGGTCCATGCCCTGCTCGTCGCGCACGTGGTCGGCGTGCTGGATGAGGTCGCCCTGCATCACCAGCCAGCCCGCGGCGAGCAGGCCCCACAGCTTGAGGTCGGGACCGAACCGGTACATCAGGTACATCGCGATGCCGGAGACGAACAGCGCGGTGTTCAGCGGCTGGGCGAAGATGCCGACCAGCGGGATCTCCTCCTTCTGCACCAGGACGCTCGCGAGCAGCCACAGCCAGCAGAAGACGGAGACCCGGACGTAGTCCAGACCCTTCCAGAGCACCACCAGGAAGACGAGGTAGAAGGTGAGTTCCACCCACAGCGTCCAGTAGGCGCCGACCAGGTGCCGGGCCGAGAGCGGCGCCTGGACCATGGTGAGGTTGGTCAGCGACTCGCTGAAGCTCGGCGCCTTGCGCTCGCCGTCGGGCAGTCCGCGCCAGACGAGGACGGCGACGACGACCGAGAACCAGTAGGCGGGGAAGAGGCGCAGGAAGCGGGCCTGGACGAACCGGCCCGGGGTGCGGCCCCAGGCGGACAGGCAGATGACGAAGCCGCTGATGATGAAGAACAGCTGGACGCCGTACGAGCCGTAGGAGGTGTACGGGAAGATCGACGGGAACAGCGCCTTCGGGTTGATGCCCCAGTTGGCCTTGGTCGCCGCGTCCACGCCGGTGAAGTGGAAGAGCAGCACGGAGAGCGCCGCCACGACGCGCAGCGCGTCCAGCGCGTAGAGCCGCGGGGCCCGTGCGGGCGCGGGCGGCGCGGGCTCGGGCGCGTCCTCGGCGCCGGCCGCGTCCTGCGGTGCCGGAACCCTGACGTCGGTCTGAGACATGTGTCGTCCTCGTTGTGTGTCCTGGACGCCCCGCCGCGTGGTCCGGGCGCCGTCACGGGCTGGAGGACCGAGCGGCCCGGGGTGACCCGGGCCGGTTCCCACCCTCCGGGTGCTGCTCGGCTCACTCCGACTCGGTGAGCGTCCCCTCGGCCGTTTCCCGGTACAGGCGGCCGGACTTCGGGCACTCCCACACGCCGGGCCGGTCCTCGCGCGGGACCAGCCGGACGCCCTCGTGGCCGACCCAGCCGATCCGACGGGCCGGGACGCCGACGACCAGGGCGAAGTCGGGCACGTCCTTGGTGACGACGGCACCGGCCGCGACCATGGCCCAGCGGCCGATCTCGATCGGGGCGACGCACACCGACCGTGCGCCGATGGAAGCGCCGTCGGCGATCTTCACGCCGACGGCCTCCCAGTCGCCGCCGCGCTTCTGCTTGCCCTCGGGGTCCACGGAGCGGGGGTTGTGGTCGTTGGTGAGGACCACGGCGGGGCCGATGAAGACACCGTCGCCCAGCTCGGCCGGTTCGTACACCAGCGCGTAGTTCTGGAGCTTGCAGTTGTCGCCCATGCGCACGCCCGTGCCGACGTAGGCGCCACGGCCGATCACGCAGCCCTCGCCGAGGCGGGCGCCCTCGCGGACCTGCGCCAGGTCCCAGACGCTGCTGCCGGCGCCGATCTCGGCGGTGTCGTCGACCTGAGCGCTGGGCTGGACCCTGTAGTTCACTTCGATGCCTTCCGGTGTCTGACGTCCGGGCGAGCATACGGGGATCGGTCCGTCCCCCGCAGGGGTGGTCGGCCGCGGTCCCCGCGTGTGCCGGAGACGGTGGAGACGGTGTGTGTTTCCTGTGATTCTTGTCATGTTCTGGTGGTCAAGTGAACTCTTGCATGGTCACGTCACCCGCAGCGATGATCCGGTGACGTTTCTTCAAAGTCTCTTTATCTACGGGGGCAGGGCTGTGTTAACCGTGGGCAGAAAATGGCGGCACGGCGCTGCCGCAGTGGTGACGGGAGCGCTGCTGGTCTGGGGGCTCGGCACCGCCGGCACGCCGGCCGCCGCCGCGGTCGCGTGTCCGTCCGGGGTCGACTCGGACTTCAACGGCGACGGCGTCCGCGACACGGTGGTCGCCGACCCGGAGGCGACCGTCGACGGCGTGCGCCAGGCAGGTGAGATCCACGTCGTCTACGGCGGCGGAAAGGGCAGTCTGACCCTCTCCCAGGCGCTGGACGGCATTCCGGGCGGGCCCGAGACGGGTGACCGGTACGGCTACTCGCTGGCCGTCTACGACGCCGACCTCGACGGCTGCAGCGACCTGGTGGTCGGCGCCCCCTACGAGGACGTCGGCACCGTCCCCGATGCCGGATGGGTGCACCTGATCTACGGCTCCACGGCGGGACTCAACGCCGGCGGCAAGGCCGTGAAGGAGTTCGTGCAGGGCACCGACAAGCCGCTCGGCGGCGGCGCCGAGGCCGAGGACTGGGTCGGTTACGCGCTCGCGGCCGGCAAGACCTCGGCCGGCCAGCCGTACCTGCTGATCGGCTCTCCGGGGGAGTCCATCGGCACCCTCGAGGACGCCGGCGGCTTCTACTACGTCGGCGGCACCGAGCAGACGGTCACCTTCACCCACCAGGACACCGAGACCGGCGGTGCCGTGGCCGGCGTCGCGGAGCAGGACGACCGCTTCGGCTCCTCCCTCGCCGCGACCCCCACCCACTTCGCGGTCGGCACACCCGGCGAGGCGATCGGCACGACGACGTTCGCCGGCGGCGTGGCCTACTTCAACCACACGCTCACCTCCGGCTACCCGAAGCCGCTCGGCGGGCTCGCCCAGGACCAGGACGTGATCAGCGGCGCCGAGGAGGTCGGCGACCAGTTCGGCGACGCGATCGCCATGGTCCCGTACCGGGCCTCCGGCGCCACCTCCACCACCGAGTCGCTGCTCGCGGTCGGCGTCCCGGGCGAGGACCTGTCGACGACCGTCGACGCGGGCGCCGTCCAGGTGTTCAAGCTCGCGGCCAACGGCACGTTCACCCAGACCGCCTGGATCGACCAGAACACCGCCGACGTGGACCAGGAGTCCGAGGCCGGCGACTTCTTCGGCAAGCGGCTCGCCGCCGTCAACACCTCGCCCAACGCCACCTCCACGGCCACCACCACCCGCCTCGCCATCGGCGTGCCGGGTGAGGAGTCGTCCGAGGAGCACATGGAGAAGGGCGGCGTCCAGATCGTTCCGCTGGTCGGCGCGCCGGGCGCCTCCGACCAGTGGATCGACCCCGGCTACGGCATCCCGGGCACCCCCGCCCCGCGTCAGCTCGCCGGCCTCTCCCTGGCGGCCACCCCCTCGCTGCTCTACGTCGGCATGCCCTACGGCCCCGCCGAGGCCCGCGCGGTCCACGGCTTCCCGTGGAACGTGGCCTCCGGCGGCGCGCCGACGGTGACGATCAAGCCCGGTGAGGGCGGCCTGCCCGCGACCGGTGTGGCGTTCGGGACGACCGTCCGCTGACGACGCCCGCGCGGCGGTCGGCCCGGAACCGGCCGGCCGCCGCGCCACCACCCCACCCTGACCGGCCGCGCACGGCCCCCCGGTGAACGGGCCGGTGCGCCCACCCGGGCACGGCGCGTGCGGCACCCCCTTGTCGTGGCGACGTTCCGGTGACGCCCCGAGGATTGCGATCCCGGCGCGCCGGATCCGTGCCGTGGCCCCTCGACTTCCCAGACAGACATGAACCGACGGGAGAGTGGACGCGTGTCCGCAGAAAGACTCAGACCGATACGGCGCGGCCTCGTGCTGCGCGCCGCCGTCGCGGCGGCCGTCACCGGCGCCGTGGTGGCCGGCGCCGCGGCGCTCCCCGGCGGCGGCGGACCGGACCGGGGCCCCGCCCCCGTCTCGGCCGACCAGCCGCTGGTCACCGAGCAGCAGGCCATGGCCTCCGCGAAGGACAGCGGCAAGCGGGCCGAGGTCGTCGGACTGCGCACCGAGCGCAGGGAGATCTTCGCCGAGCCCGACGGCACCTTCACCGCCCGCGAGTACACCGAGCCCGTCCGCACCGTCCAGGGCGGCAAGTGGGTCTCCGTCGACCCGACGCTCGTCAGGCGCGCCGACGGCACCTGGGGCCCGAAGGCCGCCACCGTCGACCTGGCCTTCTCCGCCGGACAGGCGGGCAAGCCCTTCGTCACGATGCGGCGCGCCGGCCGCGAGTTCGCCCTGACCTGGCCGTACGGCAAGCTGCCCGCGCCCCGCGTCGACGGTGACACCGCCACCTACGCCGAGGTGCTGCCCGGCGTCGACCTGACCGTACGGGCGGAGGCGGACGGCTTCGGCCACCTGATCGTCGTCAAGACGCCCGAGGCCGCGGCCGACACCCGGCTGGCCCGGCTCGACCTCGGCATGACCACCGACGGCCTGAAGGTCGCGGAGGATGCCACGGGCGCCGTCCTGGCGAAGGACGCCGTCGTCGGCGGCACCGTCTTCCAGGCCGGGAAGCCTGCCATGTGGGACTCGGCGGCGGTCAAGGAGACGGCTGTCCGGAAGCAGGGGCCCAAGGCGGTCGCCAAGGCGCTGAAGTCGGCGGCGGCGGGCGCGGAGGCGACCCCTTCGGCAGCCCCCACCGCTGCCGCGACTCCCGCCGCCACCCCCGGACCGCAGGCCGCCCCCGAGCCCGCCCTCGAAGGCCCCGGCGGCGGCGGCCGCGTGGCCCCGCTGGGTGTCGAGGTCGGCAGGGACACGCTCACCCTCGTCCCCGACCAGAAGCTCCTCAAGGGCGCGGACACCGTCTTCCCCGTGGTCATCGACCCGATCCAGCGCACCACCTCGCGCACCTCCTGGACCGGCGTCATGTCCGGGATGCCCAGTGAGCAGGACTGGAAGTACTCGGGCAGCGCGGGCGTCGGCAAGTGCCCCACCGACTACAACCCGGTCTCCTGCAACGGCGTCGGCACCCGGCGCGTCATGTTCACGATGCCGCTCTCCTACTACAAGGGGAAGCAGATCCTGGGCGCGACCTTCTCCGCCCGCGTCGAGCACATCTACAGCGCCTCCCCGACCGCCGAGCCCATCCAGCTCTACCGGATCGGCGGCGCCAACTACAGCCTCACCTCGTCCAGCAACTGGTCCAACACCTCGGACGACTGGGATGATTACCTCCAGACCGTCGACAAGGCGATCTCCCCGACCTCCTGCTCCAGCCAGGCCAACCTGCACTTCGAGAGCGGCGCGACCGGCGAGCTGACCACCGAGGTCAAGACGGCCGCCGCGGGCGGCTGGAACGCGATGACACTGGGCCTGCGCGCGGCCGACGAGTCCCGCTTCGCGGAGTGGAAGCGGATCTGCGGCAACGCGTACCTGTCGATCAAGTACAACAACCTGCCGCGGCAGATCAAGACCTCGGACATGTCCTCGGACCCGGGCGGGGTGTGCAAGTGGGGCACGAGCCGTCCCACCACCGACGTGCCGCCGAAGCTCCAGGCCATCGCCAGCGACCCCGACCACGGCAACGGCCAGACCGACAAGGTGAAGGTCCAGTTCAAGGTGGAGTGGGGCGGGACCACACCCGGCTCCTACACGTACACCACCCCGGACTGGCTCTCCCCGACGACCAGCACCAAGTTCGTGCACACCGTCAAGTCGACGATCCCGCAGAACACCCCCATCTACTGGAGCGCGCGGGCGTACGACGGTGACGGCTACGGCCCGTGGAGCTCGGAGGGCGACACCCCGCAGCGCTGCGAGTTCACCTACGACAAGACCTGGCCGGGCAAGCCGCTCGTGCTGTCCAAGCAGTACCCGTCCGACACCGTCTACCACGACGGCGTGGGCACCTACGGCACCTTCACCTTCTCGCCGAACCCGAACGACTCCATCCCGGACAACGACGTCGTCAAGTACCAGTACTCCTTCAACGGCGCGGCGATGACCACCCTCACCCCCGCCACACCGGGCGGCGCGGTCTCCCTCCAGTGGATGCCGACCCGTTCCGGACGCCAGGTGCTGGAAGTGGTCGCCATCGACAAGGCGGCGCACGCCAGCAGCACGCCGTACGACTTCCTGGTGAGCGAGGGCAAGCCGGTCGTCGCCCAGTGGAACCTCGCCGACCAGGCCGGTGACACCGAGGCGCACGACGAGAGCGGCGAGTTCTCGGCGACCGCCGGCACCGCCGTCGCCTTCGGCGCGGACGGCCCCGGCGGCAAGGTCGACAAGGCGGCCCGCTTCGACGGCGGTACCGAGTCCTACCTCGACGCCGGCGAGACGGTGCTGGACACCGCCAAGAGCTTCAGCGTCAGCGCCTGGGTGCGGCCCACCGCCCTGGACAAGGACATGACGATCGTCAGCCAGGACGGCACCGGCGAGCCCGGCTTCACCCTCGGCTACGACGCCACCGCGAAGACCTGGAAGTTCTCCGTCCCGGTCAACGACGTGGACTCGCTCGGCGAGTGGAAGGCCGTCTCCACCGGCATCACCGTGGTCAAGGACCAGTGGGTCCTGCTCACCGGCGTGTACGACGCGCAGAAGAGCGGCGGCCCGCAGCTCCAGCTGTACATCAACAAGGACCTGAAGGGATCGGCCACCCGGCGCTCCACCTGGAAGTCGTACGGCCCGCTGCAGATCGGCCGCTCGACGGCCAAGAGCGGCTACCGCGACCACTTCACCGGTGACCTCGCCGAAATCCGCGTCTTCGACCGTGTCCTGCCGGCGGCCCAGGTCGCCGAGCTGATGACGATCATGCCGGTGCGCAAGGCCTACTGGCAGCTGGACCAGGCCACCAACGGCTCGGTGGCCGAGACCGGCGGCGGCCAGGCGCTGACCCTCGCGGGCAACGCCTCCGTCTACCGCCCGGCCGACCCGCTGTTCGACACCGCCGCCCTGGTCGGCGACGGCAACCTCGTCCTGGACGGCGACGGCGACTACGCGTCCACCGCCACCGCCCCGGTCACCGGCACCAGCAGCTTCACCGTGACCGCCCGCGCCCAGCTCACCTCGCTGGACCCGGAGAAGTCGCAGACGGTGCTGTCCCTGCCGGGCGCCAACGCCAACCGCGTCCAGGTCCGCTACCAGGCGGCGACCGGGCAGTGGGAGCTGGCGGTGGCGAAGACCGACGTGGCCACCCCCTCGGTCGTCACCTTCACCGACGATCAGGAACTCCCCGACACCGGCGGCTCCGGCCAGCACCTGGCGGTCGTCTACGACGCCTTCGCCAACTCGATCCGCCTGTACGTCGAGGGCCAGCTCGTCGCCGGCGCCTACGGCACCGACAACACCCTGTGGTCCGCCACCGGAGGTCTCCAGGTGGGCCGTTCGTTGCGCGGGGCGAGCGAGTACTTCGCCGGCGCGATCGACGAGGTGCGGGTGTACAGCGGCGCGGCCGACCCGGTCGCGGTGCAGCAGATGGCCGCGCTGACGGCCGTGACGGACATGTGACGGATCGCCAATAGCGAGGTGTGCCGGGCCCCCCAAGGCCCGGCACACCCGTCCTGCACACCTTTTCCTTCTCTCCTCTCCCTCTCCCACGATCAGGAAGTTGGCAGATGTTCTTCCGTGGCCGCTCACTGAGCCGCCGCATGCCCAGACAGACGCTCGTCGCGACAGTGATGGGACTCTCCCTCGCGCTGTCCGCGTCGTCGGTCCAGGCAGTGGTGCTCGACGACGGCGACCGGGGCCGCACCAGCCGCCCCGGCGTCCAGGACGACGGGGATCCCGCCGAGGGATCCGACGCCAAAGCGAAGAAGCGTCCCTCCGACCCGGCGCGCGAGGCCGCGGTCAAGGGCCTCGACAAGGCGGTGTGGCCCGAGCAGGGCGGCGCCGAGATGACCGTCGGCGCGGCCGCCGCCACCGAGGCCGGCGGTCTGCCGGTCAAGGTCGGCAAGGCGAAGGCGCCGGCGCGGGCCAAGGGAGCGACGGCGGCCGGCAAGATCCGCGTCGACGTCCTCGACCCGAAGCGCGCCGGGCAGCTCGGTGCCGGTGTCCTCCTCGGCGTCGAGCGTGCCGACGGCGAGGACGAGGCCGCCAAGGTCCGCCTGACCGTGGACTACTCCGAGTTCGCCGAGGGTTTCGGGGGCTCCTACGCCTCCCGCCTCCGGCTCGTGCAGCTCCCTTCCTGCGCCACGGTCGCCGTGCCCGGCAGCAAGGAGTGCCCGGAGCAGCCCAAGGCCCTGCCCACGGTCAACGACGTCGAGGCCGGCACCGTCTCCGCCGACGTGACCGCGGCTCCGGCCCCGGCCGAGGGTGTCTCCACCATGGCCGCCGAGGCGACCTCGCTGGTCGCCGTGGCGGCGGGCCCGTCCGGTGCCCAGGGCACCTACAAGGCCACGGCCCTCGCGCCGTCGTCGAGCTGGAGCGTCGCCACCTCCTCCGGCTCGTTCAACTGGAACTATCCCTTCCGGTCGGTGCCGACCCCGGGCGGTCTGACCCCGACCGTCGGCCTCGGCTACTCCTCCCAGTCGGCCGACGGCCGCACCTCGGCCACCAACAACCAGGGCTCGTGGATCGGCGAGGGCTTCTCCTACGACCCCGGCTACATCGAGCGCCGCTACAAGCCGTGCTCCGACGACGGCCACTCCGGTTCCGGTGAGCAGTGCTGGGCGTTCGAGAACGCCACGGTCATGCTCAACGGCTCCGCCGGCGAGCTGGTCAAGGACGACACCACCGGCAAGTGGCACATGTCGTCCGACGACGGCAGCAAGGTCGAGAAACTGACCGGCGCCACCAACGGCGACAACGACGGCGAGTACTGGCGCATCACCACCTCGGACGGTACCGAGTACTACTTCGGTCAGAACCGTCTGCCGGGCTGGGCCACGGGCAACGAGGAGACCAACTCCACCTGGACCGCGCCGGTCTTCGGCGACGACTCCGGCGAGCCCTGCTACAACGCCACGTTCACCAGCGCGCACTGCCAGCAGGCCTGGCGCTGGAGCCTGGACTACGTCAAGGACACCCACGGCAACGTGATGTCCTACTTCTACGACCGCGAGACCAACTACTACGCGCTCAACGGCAAGACGGACGTCAACGGCACCGCCTACCACCGCGGCGGCTACCTCAAGCGCATCGACTACGGCCAGCGCGACGGCCAGGTCTACGCGGCCAAGGCCCCGGCACGGATCGTCTTCAACACCGCCGAACGCTGCCTGCCCACCGCCGACTTCGACTGCGCGGAGAGCAAGCGCACCAAGGCGAACGCGGCTCACTGGCCGGACGTCCCGGTCGACCAGGAGTGCAAGGCGAGCACGAAGTGCACCTCGCCGGTCCAGACCTTCTGGACCACCAAGCGGCTCACCTCGGTCGTCACCCAGATGCGCAAGGACGCCACGGGCTACGACGACGTGGACGCCTGGACGCTGACGCACCTGTTCACCGACAACGGTGACGACTCCAAGACGCTGTGGCTGTCGAAGATCGAGCACGAGGGCCGCGCCGGTACGACCGCGGTCAAGCTGCCCTCCGTCGACCTGTTCGGCGAGCAGCTCGCCAACCGCGTCGACGCGATCGGCGACAACATCGCGCCGTTCCACCGCTTCCGGCTCTCCATGGTCCTCAGCGAGACCGGCGCCCAGCTCGACGTCAACTACGCGCCCACCGACTGCACCAAGGCCACGCTGCCCACGCCGGGCGAGTCCACCAAGCGCTGCTACCCCGTGAAGTGGGCCCCGCCGGGCTACCTGGAGCCGATCACCGACTGGTTCCACAAGTACGTCGTCTCCGCGGTCATCGAGACCGACCGTACCGGTGGCAGCGACGGCATGGTCACCCGCTACGAGTACCAGGGCGACGCGGCCTGGCGGAAGGCGAAGCCGGACGGCATCACCGACGCCAAGTACCTCACCTGGGGCGGCTGGCAGGGCTACGGCAAGGTCAAGGTCACCTCCGGCACCGCCGACGTGCAGAAGACGCGCGTCGACTACACGTTCATGCAGGGCATGGACGGCGACAAGGACGCCTCCGGCAACGCCCGCTCGGTGACCGTGAAGGACTCCACGGGTGCGTCGTACTCCGACGACGAGGAGTTCACCGGCCACCAGCTGGAGGTCGCCACGTACGACGGCGCCAAGCTGATCTCGAAGTCCATCCAGACCCCGTGGAAGCACTACACCGCCACCCAGACCCAGAGCTGGGGCACCACCCGCGCGGTGATCGTGCGCTCCCAGATCGGCCGCGGCTTCAACCTCCAGTCCGACGGCACATGGCTGGAGACGAAGTCCACCACGACGTACGACACGTCCAACGGCACCGGCCGGGTGCTGACGGTCGACGACCAGGGCGACGTCTCCACCACGAAGGACGACACCTGCACCCGCACCACGTACGCGGACAACACGGCGGAGAACCTGCTCGCGCTGCCCGCGCGCAGCGAGTCCGTGTCCGTGAAGTGCGCGACCACGCCCGACCGCAGGACGCAGGTCCTGGCGGACGAGCGCACCTCCTACGACGGCGGCGCGTTCGGCGCGGCACCCACCAAGGGTGACGCCACCAAGACCGAGCGCATGACGTCGCACAACGGCACCACGGCGACGTACCAGGTCACCGGCACCACGACCTACGACGCCTTCGGCCGCCCGCTGACGCAGAAGGACGCCAAGCAACAGGGCACGACGGAGCAGACGAAGACCGTCTACACCGAGACCAACGGCCTGCTGACGAAGACCGTCGTCACCAACGCCGCCGGTCACGTCACCACCACCGACTACAGCCCCGCCTGGGGCATGTCCAAGGGCCAGACCGACCCGAACGGCAAGCGGACGGACCTCGCGTACGACGCCATGGGCCGGCTGACCTCCGTCTGGCTGGCGGACCGCACGACGGCGCAGACGCCGAGCATCAAGTACTCCTACAACGTCCGCAAGGACAAGGTCACCTCGATCAAGACCGAGAAGATCGAGAACGACGGCAGCTACGGCGCCGAGTACCAGCTCTACGACAGCCTGCTGCGCCCTCGCCAGATCCAGACCGAGGGCCCGGACGGCACCCGCATGGTCGCCGACACCTGGTACGACGGCACGGGCAACGTCAGGAAGACCAACGCCACGTACAACGCGGCGGGCGTCGCCTCGGACGAACTGCTGCTCGTCAGCAACGGCCAGGTCGGCCAGCAGAGCCTCATGGAGTACGACGGCCTGGGCCGCCCGACCGCGCAGATCCTCGCCGTCGGCGGCGGTGAGCAGTGGCGCACCACGACCACCTACAACGGTGAGCTGACCAGCGTCGACCCACCGATCGGCGGCGTCCCCACCACGACGGTCACCGACGGCCAGGGCAACGTCTCGGAGATCCGCCACTACCGAGGCGCCTCACCGGCCGCCGGTGTGCCGTACGACTCGACGAAGTACACGTACACCGCCTTGGGCCAGCTGGAGACCGTCACCGACGCCAAGGGCAACGTGTGGCGGTACGAATACGACCAGCTTGGCCGGCAGACCAAGTTGATCGACCCCGACGCGGGCACCTCGCGCGTGGAGTACGACGAGCTGGACCGGCCGATCGCCGAGTACGACGGCCGGAACAAGAAGACGTCCACCGTCTACGACAGCCTCGGCCGCGTCCTGACCACCTGGCAGGGCGACGCCGACACCGGCACCAAGCTGACGGAGACCAGGTACGACAAGGCGGGCTGGCTGGGCCAGGCCTACGGCTTCCTCAGCTACACCTCGCCGACCGAGTACTTCGCCACGGCCGTCCAGTCGATGGACGAGTTCTACCGCCCGCTGAAGACCGCCTACCAGATACCCGCCTCCCAGGGCGACCTGGCCGGCACCTACGTCTACACGTCCACCTACAACCGGGACGGGACGCTCCAGACGGCCGGCATGCCGGCCGTCGGTGACCTGCCGGCGGAGGCGCTGACCTACACGTACGACAGCCTGCAGCGTCCGACGACCATGACGGGCACCACCTCGTACGTCACCAACACCGTCTACTCCGGCAAGAGCCTCGTCCAGCAGCTGGAGCTGAACACCGGCAGTGGCAAGAAGGTCTGGCAGACCTACGACTACGAGAAGGGCACCGACCGCCTCACCCGCTCGACCGTCGACGTCTACGGCGCGACGGCGCCGGCCAAGGACTCCCGGTACTCCTACGACCAGGCCGGCAACGTCCTGTCCATCGCGGACACCGCGAACTCCGCCGCGCCGGACATGCAGTGCTTCGCCTACGACGACCGCCAGCGGCTGAAGGACGCCTGGACGCCGACGGCCACTGTGACGAGTGCGGCCGGCATGGGCACCCGCGGCTCCTCCGTCCCGGTGGAGGGATCCGGCCCGGCGGCCTGTGACTCCGCCGCCGGCACGAGCGCCCTGGGCGGTCCGGCCCCCTACTGGAAGTCGTACGAGACCGATGCCATCGGCAACCGCGTCTCGGAGACGGTCCACGACATCGGGCTCGACGCCGCGAAGAACATCACCCGCAGTTACGAGTACGGCACCGCGGGCGCCCTGGGCGACGGGCCGCACCAGGTCACCAAGATCACCGAGAAGACCCCGACCGGTGACCGGCAGTCGACGTACGAGTACGACGACGCGGGCAACACCACCAAGCGCACCATCGGCGGCAACGCCCAGTCCCTGCTCTGGACCGACCAGGGCAAGCTGAGCGAGGCCACCGAGGCGAACGGCTCGAAGACCAGCTACCTCTACGACGGCTCCGGCAACCGCCTGGTGCGCAAGGCCCCGTCGGGGACGACGGTCTACCTGCCCGGCACCGAGCTGAAGCTGTCGGCCGACGGCACCAAGAAGGAGGCCACCCGCTACTACGAGTACGCCGGCCAGACGGTCGCCGTACGCACCGCGGGCAAGGTGTCCTTCATCGCCTCCGACCACCACGGCACGGGCGAGGTGGCGATCGACGCCGCGACCGGCGCGATCAGCCAGCGCCGCTCCGACCCCTTCGGCGTCGACCGCGGGGAGAAGACCGGTGTCTGGCCGGGGGAGAAGGGCTACGTCGGAGGCACGATCGACGCCTCCACCGGCCTGATCCACCTGGGGGCACGCGAGTACGACGCGGTGATCGGCAAGTTCATATCCGTCGACCCGGTCATCGACTACACGCAGCCGCAGCAGATCAACGGCTACGCGTACGCGAACAACTCGCCGGTCACGCACGCCGACCCCAGCGGCATGATCATCCCGGAGTGCCGGGAGGGCCTGATCGAGTGCCGCGGCGGTGTGCCGTACTTCCCGAAGACCGACGTCGACAAGGCGGAGTCGGAGAAGGACAAGGCGGCCTGGAACGTCACGCAGGCACAGGGGCAGCAGTCCGCGGCCAAGCAGCGCATCAAGTCCGCGGGCAAGGCCCTGGTCAAGATCGCGCGGGACATCCTCGGTGTCGACGCGGCCCTGGACTGCATCTCCAGCGGTGACGTCGGCGCCTGCGGGGAAACCCTGCTCAACATCGCCGGCAGCTTCGCGGGCGGTCTGGCGGGCAAGATCCTGGCCAAGTACGGCGCACCCTGGAAATGGGCCAAGGGCCTCAAGCTCGCCAAGCGGGTCACCAACCTGGTCGGGGACCTGATCGGCGGGGCCAAGGACCTGTGGAAGGCCAACAAGGCCGTCGGCAAGGCCCAGGCCGGGCTGGCCAAGGCCGGGGAGAAACTCGCGGCCGCCAAGAAGAAGGCGGCCGAGGCACTCAAGAAGAAGAAAAAGACCGAGTGCCACAGCTTCCTGCCCGGCACGAAGGTCCTGCTCGCCGACGGCACCACCAAGCCCATCGAGAAGGTGAGGCCCGGCGACAAGGTCGTCACGACCGTTCAGAAGACCGGCAAGGCGACGGTCCGTGAGGTCGCGGGCACCATCGTCACCGAGGACGACAAGCACTTCTCCGACCTCACGGTGAAGGTCGCCTCGGGCCAGGAGGACACGCTGGTCGCCACGACCACGCACCCCTTCTGGGTGGAGTCCGAGCAGGCGTGGATCAAGGCCGGCGACCTGAAGCCCGGCATGACCCTGCACACCCCGTCGGGCACCGAGGTCGAACTGGTCGCCAACCGTCACTTCGACCAGCGGCAGCGCACCCACGACCTGACGATCACCGGGATCCACGCGTACTACGTGCTGGCCGGCGCCACCCCGCTGCTCGTGCACAACTGCGACGGAACGGCGACCGTCACCTGGGACGAGGACCACGGCCACGCCACGATCAAGGTGGAGCTGGACGATGGTCGTGCCCTGGAGACGGAGCAGGTCATCGACGCCCCCGAGGGTGTGGAGGACTTCACCGGCTACGACACGTCGGCCCAGGTGGTGAGTGAGAAGGCGGGGCCGAACACCAAGCAGCTCACGTTCCGCCTGCCCAACGCCCGCGGGGCCATCAAGGCCCAGCTCAAGTCCATCAACGCCGATCTCGGCCCGTACAGCTACGGCAGCAACAGCTGTGTGACGTACTGCGTCGGCATTCTGAGGGCAGGCGGGGTCGACATACCCGCGGGCCGGGCCGGAGCTGCCAGACTCGGGCGTATGGCCAGGGAGATGGAGAACTGATGCTGGACGGTGAGGAGCACTGGAACGCCGTGCCGGCCGAGATCCTGCTGAGCCGGAAGGTCGGGGCGCTCCACGTGAAGCTCGTGGGTGACCTGATCTCGGTCACGGCTCAGCTGGACCTGGCCGCACGAAGCCGCCGGCCGGGCTTCGCGCTCGACGGGATCGTCGACTACGAGGAGCAGGTCGGTCCGCTGGAGGAGGCCTACCGTGCCGCCTGGCAGGCCGTGGAGGCCGCGCCCGACCGGGAGCGGCGTGTGCCGGAGCTGGACAGACTCGCCACCGCGCTGACGGCCGCGGTCGAGGGTGTCGCCGGCTTCGCCCGGCAGCGGGGAGTGGAGGTACGGCTGTACCGCTTCGGCGATACCGAGCGGTAGGCCGGCGGGTTCACGGGGCCCGGTTTGACCCCTCAAGCCGGGCCCCGTAACCTTGACCGTCGGCGTGTCGAGTGGCGCGCCACATCCCCGTAAACCTCTTCCTTCCGGACGCCGGTCTCCGGTGGCCGGGAGAGGTCGCCCGTGTTTCCTGCCCGGGTGGCTGGCCTGCGGGGGTGCCGTTCTCCGAGCGAAAGAGAGACCCGCGTGTACGCCATCGTGCGCAGCGGTGGTCGCCAGCACAAGGTTGCTGTCGGCGACATCGTTGAGGTTGACAAGATTTCCACCGCCAAGGTTGGCGACACGGTCGAGCTCTCGACCCTGCTCGTTGTCGACGGCGACGCTGTGACCAGCGACCCGTGGGTGCTGGCCGGCATCAAGGTCCAGGCCGAGGTCGTGGACCACCACAAGGGCGTCAAGATCGACATCCTTCGCTACAAGAACAAGACCGGTTACCGCCGTCGTCAGGGCCACCGCCAGCAGTACACGGCGATCAAGGTCACTGAGATCCCCGCGGCTGCGAAGTAAGGGACTGAGGAGACATGGCACACAAGAAGGGCGCATCGTCCACCCGGAACGGTCGCGACTCCAATGCCCAGCGGCTCGGCGTGAAGCGCTTCGGCGGTCAGGTCGTCAACGCGGGTGAGATCCTGGTCCGCCAGCGCGGCACCCACTTCCACCCCGGCTCCGGCGTCGGCCGCGGCGGCGACGACACGCTGTTCGCGCTCCAGCCCGGTGCGGTGGAGTTCGGTACGTTCCGTGGCCGCAAGGTCGTGAACATCGTTCCGGTCGCCTGACCTCAGGCTTTCCGGGAACGCTTCGCGAGGCGGACCTCACTTCCCTTCCGGGAAGGCGGGTCCGCCTTTCGCTTGTTGGCACAGGTAACACCCGTACATCACGTACATCACTGGAGGCACCCACCATGACCACCTTCGTGGACCGCGTCGAGCTGCACGTCGCCGCGGGTAACGGAGGTCACGGCTGTGCCTCCGTCCACCGTGAGAAGTTCAAGCCGCTCGGCGGCCCGGACGGCGGCAACGGCGGCCGCGGCGGGGATGTCATCCTCACCGTGGACCAGTCGGTGACCACACTGCTCGAGTACCACCACTCCCCGCACCGCAAGGCCACCAACGGCAAGCCCGGCGAGGGCGGCAACCGCTCCGGCAAGGACGGACAGGACCTGGTCCTGCCCGTGCCGGACGGCACCGTCGTCCTGGACCGGGCGGGCAACGTCCTGGCCGACCTCGTCGGCCACGGCACCTCCTTCGTCGCCGCCCAGGGCGGCCGCGGCGGTCTCGGCAACGCGGCGCTGTCCTCGGCCCGCCGCAAGGCCCCCGGCTTCGCGCTGCTCGGCGAGCCCGGCGACCTGCACGACATCGTGCTGGAGCTGAAGACCGTCGCCGACGTGGCGCTGGTCGGCTACCCGAGCGCCGGCAAGTCGTCCCTGATCTCGGTGCTGAGCGCGGCCAAGCCGAAGATCGCCGACTACCCGTTCACCACGCTCGTGCCGAACCTCGGTGTCGTCACCGCGGGTTCGACCGTCTACACCATCGCCGACGTCCCCGGTCTCATCCCCGGCGCCAGCCAGGGCAAGGGCCTCGGCCTGGAGTTCCTGCGCCACGTCGAGCGGTGCAGCGTGCTCGTGCACGTCCTGGACACCGCGACCCTGGAGTCCGAGCGCGACCCGGTCTCCGACCTCGACATCATCGAGGAGGAGCTGCGCCAGTACGGCGGGCTCGGCAACCGCCCGCGCGTCGTCGTCCTGAACAAGATCGACGTACCGGACGGCAAGGACCTCGCGGAGATGGTGCGGCCGGACCTGGAGGCGCGCGGGTACCGCGTCTTCGAGGTGTCGGCGGTGGCGCACCTGGGGCTCAAGGAGCTGTCGTTCGCGCTGGCCGACATCGTCGGCAAGGCGCGCGCCGCGAAGCCCCAGGAGGAGGCCACGCGGATCGTGATCCGGCCCAAGGCCGTGGACGACGCCGGCTTCACCGTCACGCTGGAGGAGGACGGCCTCTTCCGGGTCCGCGGCGAGAAGCCCGAACGCTGGGTGCGCCAGACCGACTTCAGCAACGACGAGGCCGTCGGCTACCTCGCCGACCGTCTCAACCGGCTCGGCGTCGAGGACGAGTTGATGAAGGCGGGCGCCCGCTCCGGCGACGGCGTCGCCATCGGTCCCGAGGACAACGCGGTCGTCTTCGACTGGGAGCCGACCGTCACGGCCGGCGCCGAGATGCTCGGCCGCCGCGGCGAGGACCACCGCTTCGAGGCCCCGCGCCCGGCCGCCCAGCGCCGCCGCGACCGCCAGGCCGAACGCGACGAGGCGACCCAGGAGTTCGAGGGCTTCGAGCCCTTCTGAGCCACCGGCTCCACACGGCCCCGCCACGGCTCGCGCCGCGCCGGGGCCGTCTTCGGCTTCCCGGCCGTCGAGGCGCCGGGGCCTCGACGCGGCCGTGGATTCCTCATTCCCGCCGAGATCGGGATGCCGCCGGGATCGAGACGCCGCGGAATCCCGATAAGGAATTCCGCCGCCCGTCCTCCCCGAAGATCCTTATTTCCCACCGGTCCGCCACCGCGCGTTCATGCGTGGGAGAACACGTGCGGCCCCGCGCCGCGGCACGTGAGGATCTCCACGCCGGCCCGGGCGGCCGCGGCATCCGTGCGGGCGCGTCGAGCGCGGCCGGCGCACCGGAAGCCGTCGAGGGAACTCGTGAAAGCACTCGGCCGTCGCCGCCCGAAACGGCTGCAACTCCGGTGAGCCGCAATCCCGTCACTCTCGGCAATCCGATACCGTCTGTTCCGTTACTCACAGGATTTCACGAGAGGATGCGAGGAAGGTTCGCCCGAGTCAGGTCAATCACCCGCAGCCGTAAGGTGCACTCGCACCGCAAGGTGAATGGCGGGTGGCGCGCACATATGCACTGAACGGCGCTCACCTTGCATCGCGGTTACCGAAAGTGGGAGCATTTCCCCGTTCCCTGTCGCCCCAAGGTAGGTCACCCGTGTCCCAGCGCATAGCCAAGCCCCGTACCACCGCAGTGATCCTGGCCGGTGGCACCGGCCAGCGGGTGGGTCTGTCGATCCCGAAGCAGTTGCTGAAGATCGCCGGCAAGGCCGTCATCGAGCACACCCTGACCACCTTCGAGCACGCCGACTCCGTCGACGACGTCATCGTGCTGATGGCGCCGGGCTACGTGCCGGACGTCGAGAAGATCGTCGCCAAGGCCGGGTTCACCAAGGTCTCCCGCGTCATCGAGGGCGGCTCCACCCGCAACGAGACCACCGAGCGGGCCATCTCCGCCCTCGGCGAGGGCCTGGCCGAGGGCGAGGACCTCAACGTCCTCTTCCACGACGCCGTGCGCCCCCTGCTCTCGCAGCGCGTCATCGACGACTGCGTCGCCGCGCTGGAGCGCTACCAGGCCGTCGACGTGGCCATCCCGTCCGCCGACACCATCATCGTCACGCGCACCCACGGCGAGGACGGGGAGTTCATCACCGAGATCCCGGACCGCTCCCGGCTGCGCCGCGGCCAGACCCCGCAGGCCTTCAAGCTCTCCACCATCCGGCGGGCCTACGAGGTCGCGGCGGGCGACCCCAACTTCCAGGCCACCGACGACTGCACCGTCGTCCTGCGCTACCTGCCGGACGTGCCGATCCACGTCGTGGCGGGCGACGAGTACAACATGAAGGTGACGCAGCCCGTCGACGTCTTCATCGCCGACAAGCTGTTCCAGCTCGGCTCCACCGCCGCGCCCGAGCAGATGAGCGAGGAGGCCTACCGCGACCTGCTCACCGGCAAGACGCTCGTCGTCTTCGGCGGCTCGTACGGCATCGGCAAGGACATCGCCGAACTCGCCCGGTCCTACGGCGCCCACGTCTACGCCCTCGGCCGCTCCACCACCAACACCCACGTGGAGAACCCGGAGGAGGTCGACGACGCGCTGTCCAAGGCCTACGCGGAGACCGGGCGCATCGACTACGTCGTCAACACCGCGGGCGTGCTGCGCATCGGCAAGCTCGCCGAGACCGACAACGCGACCATCGAGGAAGCGCTGAAGGTGAACTACCTGGCCCCGGTCCAGATCGCCCGTTCCGCCTACAAGTACCTCTCCGAGACCAAGGGCCAGTTGCTGCTCTACACCTCCAGCAGCTACACCCGCGGCCGCGCCGAGTACAGCCTCTACTCCTCGACCAAGGCCGCCATGGTGAACCTCACCCAGGCCCTGTCCGACGAATGGGCGGCCGACGGCGTCCGCGTCAACTGCGTCAACCCGGAGCGTACGGCGACCCCCATGCGCACCAAGGCCTTCGGCCAGGAGCCGGCGGGCAGCCTGCTGTCCTCGGAGACCGTGGCCCGCACCTCCCTCGACGTGCTGCTGTCCGAGCTGACCGGACACGTGATCGACGTCCGCCAGCAGGACCCCACCGCCGACGCCTCCCGCGCCTCCGGCTTCGAGCAGGCCCTGGCCGGCGTGCTCGACCGACAGGACGGCGTGGCATAATCAACCGCCATCAGCCTTGAAATTCAGGCCTCTGTGGCTCCCTGTTTACGGGATATTCACAGAGGCCTGAATCCGTAAAACTCCGGAAACCTTCACAAAGTATTTTCCGGACTTTTCGGATTCACTGACCGGCCCCCTCCCAGAGCAGGTTTCTCCGTGATAACGACCGCCATTCGCGTCGCCCGGGTGGGCAGCGTGGCCGAGCTGGCCGCGGTGGCCCTCATGACGCTGGGCTTCCCCTGCCTCATGCTGGCCGCGCTCGTCCCGAACGTCCCCGCCTTCGCCGTCGCGGCAGCCGTGACCTACCTTGCGGACCTCTACCTCCACCGCAAGGGCAGCTACCTCATCAGCCTCCTCGGCAAGGTGAGAGCCGGCCTGTCGACCCGGTTCCTGGTCAGGGAACTGCTCCTGATCCTGCTCCTGGCCCGGCTCGACCTGTCGGAGGAGCCGGTCTTCTACGCGGCGATCGCCTGCTTCACGATCTTCTTCGGCCTCCAGGCCCCGCACGGCGCCCTCGTCACCCTGATCGGCAAGCGCCGTCAGATGCCGGTCGTGACCCGCAACGTCGACCTGGTCTCGCGCCTCACCGTCCCCGACGCCCCGCCGCGCCTCCTGCTGCGCGGGGCCGACGTGAAGATGCTCCACCTCGATCTCGCGGCCGTCGGGGGCCTGCTCGCGTACGCCGTCACCGACAGCGAGGCCGCCGGCTTCGCCGGAGCCGGCGTCACCCTGGTCCTCGGCACCCTGTACGTCCTCGCGCTGGCGCCGTACCTGCGCGCCAAGCGGATCCCGCCGAAGGCCGACAAGGTCCTCAAGACCGTCAGCGCCTGGCTGCGCGAGTACCGCCCGGAGACGGTGCTGTACTTCTCCGGCTCCGCCGACTCCGCCTACCAGCTCAACATGTGGCTGGAGACGATGGAGCAGTTGGAGTCCCGCCCGCTGATCATCCTGCGTGAGCGCGTCATCCTGGAGAAGATGGCACCCACCACGGTCCCGGTCGTCTGCGTGCCCGGGGGGGTGCACCTGATGAACATGGACCTCTCCATGGTGCGGGTCGCGTTGTACGCGGCGAACGTCGGCAAGAACATCCACCTGCTGCGCGTGCCCACCATGAAGCACGTCTTCATCGGCCACGGCGACAGCGACAAGCTCGCCAGCGTCAATCCCTTCAGCAAGGTGTACGACGAGGTGTGGACCGCCGGCCGCGCGGGCCGCGACCGCTACGCCATCGCCGACGTCGGCATCCGCGACGAGGACATCGTCGAGGTCGGCCGCCCGCAGCTCGCGCCCATCGAGCCCTGGCAGGGCGCGCCGGCGGACCGGATCCCGACCGTGCTGTACGCGCCCACCTGGGAGGGCTGGGACGACGACCCGGGCAACACCTCGATCCTGCTGGCCGGCGAGAACATCGTGAAGAAGCTGGTCGCGGCCGAACCCCCGGTCCGGGTCCTGTACAAGCCGCACCCTTTCACGGGCACCCGCAGCGCCAAGGCCCGCGCCGCGCACCACCGGATCACCGCCCTGGTCGAGAAGGCCGCCGCCGAGCGCGCCGCCGACCCCCGGTTCACCGCGGACCCGGCCGCCCAGGCGAAGGCCGGGGCCGAGCTGACCCGCCTCAAGGCCCGCCTCGACGAGCTCTCCCTCACCTTCGACGAGAAGGCCGACGAGGCGGTGACGAGCCGCGACGGCCTCGTCGACCTGCGCAAGCACCAGGAGGCCGCCCGGCTGCGCGCCGACTGGAACGACGCCTACTGGCGCTCCTTCCCGTCGTACGAGCACCGCGTCATCACCGGCGGCGAGCCGCGCCTGTACGACTGCTTCAACGCCTCCGAGGCGATGGTCTCGGACATCTCCAGCGTCGTCTCCGACTTCATCGCCAGCGGCAAGCCGTACGCCGTCACCGACTCGGCCGAGCTGGGAGCGGAGGAGTTCCGGCGGCAGAACACCGCGGTGCGCGCGGCCGTGATCCTCACCAACGACGCCGCCGGGGTGCAGCAGCTGCTGGACGCCGTCCGCGACCCGGCCGCCGACGTGCTGGCCGAGGACCGCAAGGAACTGAAGGAGTACCTGCTCGGCCCCGACGAGCCGACCTCCATCGAGCGGTTCGACACCGCGATCGCCGACCTCGCGCTGAAGTCCGAGGCCCGCAACGTCGGCCATGAGTCCCGCGTCGTCGCGGCGGCCGGAGAGGCGGAACTGGCGGAGGGCGGCGTGACCGCGGTCTGAGGCACCCCGCGTGTGAGGTCCGCGGTGCGAGGCGCCCGGTCCGAGGCACCTGTGTGACATCGGCTCGGCCCCCGGAGAGGGAATCTCCGGGGGCCGAGCCGTTTCCCTAGGCTGTGACGCGGCACACATCCAGGGCGCAGGTAACACGGGCAACCCCTTTCTGCAATCCCCCGTCTATCGGGTTGCCCGATCTTTGACCAGGGGGAAACCGTGCGTGGCGAGGGGGAGAAGTGACCGTGGCCGAGCCCGATGTCAGCGTGATCATCGGGGCGTACGAAGCGATGCCGTACCTGGTCGAATGCCTGGCATCGGTGGAGGCACAGTCCCTGGACCCGGCGCGCATCGAGGTGATCGCGGTCGACGACGGCTCCACGGACGGCAGCGGCGACTGCCTGGAGGAGTTCGCCGCCCGCGTGCCCATGGCGGTCACCGTGATCCACCAGGCGAACTCCGGCGGCCCCAGCGGTCCGCGCAACGTCGGCCTGGCCAAGGCCACCGGTCGGTACGTCTTCTTCCTCGACGCCGACGACCGGCTCGGGCCCGAGGCCCTGGAGCGCATGGTCGCCATGGCCGACCGCAACGGCACGGACGTGGTCCTCGGCCGGGTCGAGGGCGTCAACCGCAAGGCACCCCGGTCCATGTGGGGCAAGACCTTGGAACGGACCGACGTCTTCTCGTCCAACATCAAGTTCACGCTCAGCGCGCAGAAACTGTTCCGGCGCGCACTGCTGGAGCGGCACGGCATCCGCTTCGACGAGTCCCTGTGGACCGGCGAGGACGCGGTGTTCACCATGGAGGCCTACCTGCGGGCCGACGGCGTCTCCGTGGTCGCCGACCACACCTGCTACTACCTGGTGGGCCGCAGCGACGGCAAGCACGTGACCAAGAGCGGCAGCTACACCCTGCGCTTCGACTCGGCGCGCGCCCTGATGGAGCTGATCGCCCGGATGCTGCCGCCCGGCCCCAAGCGGGACGTGCTCATGGTCCGCCCGTTCCTGGTGACCGTCCTGCCGCAGTTCGGGCCGGTCTTCCTCAGGAACGACGAGGAGATCCGGCGCACCAAACTCGAACTGGCCAAGCCGCTGATGGACGCGTACTGGAACGAGGGCGTCTCCCACCGCCTCCGGGTCCACGAGCGGCTGCGCCTGCACCTGGTCGCCGAGGGGCGCCCCGACCTCCTCGCGGAGGTCATCGAGTTCATCAAGGACAAGCGCGAGCCCGACCCCGTCCTGGAGAAGCGCGGCACGCGGCTCTATCTCGCCTACCCGCACTTCCGGGACCGCGCGGCCGGCATCCCCGACCGCGTCTACCTCGCCGAGCCCCGGGAGGCCAGGGAGTTCCCGGGCTGGCGCCAGGGCCCGACCGAGTCCTTCCTGCGCAGGGCGACCCGCAAGGTGCGGCGCACGCTGCGCCGACTGAGGGCTCGGACGACGGCGGCGGCGTGACGAGGGCGGCGACGGCGGTGTGCGGGGGCGGGGAGGGCCCCGGGGCTACTTCGACGGCTTCAGCGCCCGCCGCAGCGGCCCTCCGACCGCCCGCCGGGCACGCCGGTAGATCGACGGAGTGACCATCGCGGCCTTGGCCGCGCCCCGTGCCCCCGCCCGGCTCTTCGCCAGCTCCCGCTTCAACTCGGCGTTGTGCGACTCCACCTGGGTGATCCGCTGCTGCAGCCACCCGAACCGGCTCGTCAGCGAGGCGGGGTCGGTGTCGTTCCAGGGCCGCACCCCGGCCGGGAAGGACAGCGACCGCAGCTTCTTGTCGAAGGCCGCGCCGCCGTCGCCGTGCGTGAAGGTGTTCTCCAGGCCGTTCTTGTCGAGGAAGCCCGTGAACCGCTCGAAGCGCTCCCGGTGGTTGCCGGTCAGCGGCCCGAAGTCGGCCTCCTCGTAGAGGGTGGCCGGGTCGAGGTCCGCGGGCACCTCGTTGAGGAGGCGGTGCGGGATCTCGAAGTAGCGGCACAGTTCCAGCGTGCGCGAGTCGAAGGCCAGCACCGTCGCGGGCGTGCCCGCCAGCAGCGCCGCGATGTTGCCGTGGATCCGCGAACCGAACGAGTAGTCGAAGTCGCGGAGGTCGTCCATCCACGTCACCGGGTCGACGTACACCCGGACCTTGTCCTCCCGGTACATCGGGTGGTCGGGGTGGGTCGGCATCTGCGTCACGCGGCCGGCCGGGGAGTCCACGTCACGCCAGTGGAGCTGCTTGGCGTCGGTGAGGTTCTGGCCTACGTACCGCAGGTTCGGGTAGTGCGCGTGGGTCCGCGTGATGATCCGGTGCAGACCTCCGCTGCGCACCGCGGTGTGCGAGCCGTTGACGGCTATTCGCGACTCCGGCGTGAGGGACTCGACCCGCTTCTCCACGGTCAGCCGGTCGCCGTGCAGGAACATCGACGGGCAGCCGATGACCTCCACGTCCCGGAACCCCATGTCGGTCAGGTACTTCTCGGTGAACTCGCCCCGTACGCCGATCGACGCGCTGCGCTCCAGCACCGCCGAGCAGAACGCCCGCACGGTCGGCTCCATGGCCTTCAGCCGCGCGGGGTCCTGGTCGAGGCCGGCCTGCGCGCCGACGCCCAGCACCACGACCGGGATCTTCAGCTTGCCGATGAGCCGGGTCAGTCGCTGGAGCGCCGGCTCGAACGTCGGCCGGAAGGCGTTGGCGAGAGGCACGACGAAGGCGTCGTACTCCTCGTTGATCCGCCCCGCCGCGGCCACCTCGGTCCGCATGCTGTTCGAGACGACCTCGGTGCCCGGCACGGTGAGGATCTTGTGGGCGGCATCGCTGAAGATCAGGTTGCCGGAGTTGGTGGCGATCACATCGCGGTGCAGTGCCTCCTCGACGGGGAGTACGTCGAAGGGGCTCTTCCCCGATCTCAGGAGTATGCGCTTCACAGGGCGAACTTTAGGTTACGCGAACTTCGAAGGAAATTTTGGATCTCTTCAAATTTCCTGTGGAACCCGCACAAGCTCTTTGCCCTACGCAAACGGTGAACGCCTGCGGGCACAGCGTGACCGTCCCGGCACGTGAAACCCCGGCGCGCCCTCCGCCCCCGTTCGCGTAGATTGCGTGACGGGGCAGCCGTGGACCTACACGAGGGGACGAAGAACAAGGTGTCAGGGGCAAGGCAGGCCGTGCGCGAGGCCCGCAGGATCGTCGTCAAGGTGGGCTCCTCGTCGCTGACCACCGCCTCCGGCGGCCTGGACGCCGACCGGGTGGACGCGCTCGTCGACGTCCTCGCCAAGATCCGCAGTGGGGGAGAGCGGGAGATCGTCCTGGTCTCCTCCGGCGCCATCGCCGCCGGACTCGCACCGCTGGGTCTGCGCCGCCGGCCGAAGGACCTCGCCCGGCAGCAGGCCGCGGCCAGCGTCGGCCAGGGCCTCCTCGTGGCCCGCTACACCGCCTCCTTCGCCCGCTACGGCGTCCGCGTCGGCCAGGTCCTGCTCACCTCCGACGACATGAGCCGCCGCGCCCACCACCGCAACGCCTCCCGCACCCTCGACAAGCTGCTGGCGATGGGCGCCTTCCCGATCGTCAACGAGAACGACACCGTCGCCACCGACGAGATCCGCTTCGGCGACAACGACCGGCTCGCCGCCCTCGTCGCCCACCTCGTCCACGCCGACCTCCTCGTGCTCCTCTCCGACATCGACGGCGTGTACGACGGCAACCCCAGCAAACCCGGCACCTCACGGATCGCCGAGGTGCGCGAACCCGCCGACCTGGCCGGCGTCGAGATCGGCAGCGCCGGCCGGGCGGGCGTCGGGACCGGCGGCATGGTCACCAAGGTCGAGGCCGCCCGGATCGCGGCCGCCGCGGGCATTCCCGTCGTCCTCACCAACGCCGTCCACGCGGCCGAGGCCCTCTCGGGCGGTGACACCGGCACCTACTTCCACGCCACCGGCAAGCGCTCCGCCGACCGGCTGCTGTGGCTCCAGCACGCGTCCGCCCCGCAGGGCTCGCTGACCCTGGACGACGGGGCCGTACGGGCGGTCGTCGAACGCCGTACCTCACTGCTGCCGGCCGGGATCGCCGCCGTCGAGGGCGACTTCAGCGCGGGCGATCCGGTCGAGCTGCGCGACGGCTCCGGGCACGCCGTGGCCCGCGGCCTCGTCAACTTCGACGCCAAGGAGATCCCCCAGCTGCTCGGCCGCTCCACCCGCGAACTGGCGCGCGAACTCGGCGCCGAGTACGAGCGGGAGGTCGTCCACCGGGACGACCTGGTGATCCTGCACCCCTGAGGCGCCCGCGCCCGCGGTCGAACGACCGCTCCCGGCGACGCTCGAACGGTCCGTACCGGTGGGGGACGTTCCGTGAAACGACCCCATGGAGCCGTGCGGCCTGCTCCACTTTGTTTCTGGGACATGTTCCGCACGAGCGCTGCGTAAAGGAGGCCGTCGTGAGACGAGTACGCCCTGGGGTGGCAGCGGCCCGTGGGAGTGCCGGCGGGGCGAGTCCGGCGGCCTCGCGCCCGGCGGCCGAGGAACGCGCCCTGACGAGCGTGGCGACCGGGGAGAACTACCGGGGGCGGCAGGAGGACGACGGCCCGGGGCAGACCCGCCCCGCGGACCTGCCCCGCCTGTGGCACGTCACCCTCAGCGTCTCCGGCGAGGAGGCCGACCTCAAGGAGGTGCGGCGCGCCCTGGAGCAGCTCGCCCACGACCACCCCTTCCTCCTGACCAGCCGCTACGCCGTCGACCACGCGGAGATCCGCTACTGGGAGGAGGCCCGCGACCTGCACGACGCGGCCGCGGTCGCCCTGCGCCTGTGGGGCGAGCACCGTCAGACTGCCGGACTCCCGCCATGGGAGATCGTCGGCCTGGAGGTCATCGACCGCCAGACCTACCACCAGCGCATCGCCGAGGGCTACGGCCCGGCCCCGGCGACCCCCGTCGGGGTCCACCCCTACTGACCTCGTCCGGCATCGGGCGGGAGCCCCGAGAGGCGTCCCGGCCGGCGTCTCCAGCGGCGTCCCGGCCGGCGTCTCGGTAGGCGTCTCGGGGTGTGGAACGAGCCGTGAGCGGGCCCGCGCCGCGCACTACCCTTTCCTTATGACCACGCTCTCGCCGTACGACGCCCTCTCCCCGGTGACCCAGGCCGCCTATCGCGCCAAGGCGGCCGCCGCCGACCTCGCGCCGCTGCCGCGGGCCGTCAAGGACGACGCGCTGCTCGCCATCGCGGACGCGCTCGAGGTCCGTACGAGCGAGATCGTCGAGGCCAACGCCAGGGACATCGCCAAGGCCCGCGAGGCCGGCACCAGCGAGGCGATCGTCGACCGGCTCACCCTCACCCCGGAGCGGGTGCGGGCCATCGCCTCCGACGTGCGCGACGTCGTCGCCCTGCCCGACCCCGTCGGCGAGGTCGTGCGCGGCTCCACCCTCCCGAACGGCATCGACCTGCGCCAGGTCCGCGTCCCGCTCGGCGTGGTCGGCATCATCTACGAGGCCCGGCCGAACGTCACCGTCGACGCCGCGGCCCTGTGCCTGAAGTCCGGCAACGCGGTCCTGCTGCGCGGCTCCGGCTCCGCCTACGAGTCGAACAGCGCTCTGGTGCGGGTGATCCGCGACGCCGTCGGCGGCGCCGGGCTGCCCGCCGACGCCGTCCAGCTCGTGCCGGGAGAGAGCCGGGAGAGCGTGCGCGAGCTGATGCGCGCCCGCGGCCTCGTCGACGTGCTGATCCCGCGCGGCGGCGCCTCGCTGATCCAGACGGTCGTGTCGGAGTCCACCGTTCCGGTGATCGAGACCGGCACCGGAAACTGCCACGTGTACGTCGACGCCCAGGCCGACCTCGACATGGCGGTCGACATCCTCATCAACTCCAAGGCCCACCGGGTCAGCGTCTGCAACGCCGCCGAGACCCTCCTGGTCCACCAGGACATCGCCGCCGAGTTCCTGCCCCGCGCCCTCGACGCCCTCGCGGACGCCGGGGTCACCGTCCACGCCGACGAGCGCGTCCTGGCCTACGCCAAGGACTCCCGGGCGACCGTCGTCGAGGCCACCCCGGAGGACTGGGAGACCGAGTACCTCTCCTACGACATCGCCGCCGCCGTCGTCGACTCGCTCGACAAGGCCGTCGAGCACATCCGGCTGTGGACCTCCGGCCACACCGAGGCCATCGTGACCACCTCCCAGCAGGCCGCACGCCGCTTCACCCAGTTGGTCGACTCCACCACGGTCGCCGTGAACGCCTCCACCCGCTTCACCGACGGCGGCCAGTTCGGCTTCGGCGCGGAGATCGGCATCTCCACCCAGAAGCTGCACGCCCGTGGCCCCATGGGCCTGCCGGAGCTGACCAGCACCAAGTACATCGTCACCGGCGACGGCCACGTACGGCGCTGACGGGAGGCGCACGGCGCCCGCCAGGGGCGTGAGAGGCGTCTCAGCAGACGGATGAATTTCCGTACCGTCTGCCCAAATTGACCCCCCAGGTCTACTCTGGATCCGTGCCGGAGGACGTGGGGGGCACGCCGTTCCCGGACGGCTGGAAGCCCGACGACGACCACGACCGCGGGGTGTCGGACGAAGAGTTCGCCTCCGTGGTCTTCGACGAGGCCTTCGTACGGGCGGCGCCGGTGCACGAGCCGACCGCCGTCGAACGCCTCCTGGCCGCCGCGCAGGCGAGAGCCGAGGCCTCGGAGGCCGAAGCCCGCCGCGCCCGCGGCGACCGCTACGACGACCTCTACGGGCCCGGAGTCTTCGGCCATGATCCGGACTACGACGATCCGGACGACCTCGAGGACCCCGACGACCCGGACACCTGGGGCCGCCGGCACGGCGCTTTCGGGCCGTACGGCAAGCAGGTCCGCTGGCATCGGCCGGTCGCCTGGATACTCGCCGTCGTCATGGGCGTGGGCATGGTCGCGCTGGCCTTCGCCGCGGTCTACCGGGGAGCCTCCTCCTCCGACAACCGCGACCACGCGCCGTCGCCCGCGTCGACCGGGCTCGAAACCGGTGCCGGGCCGGTTCCGTCCGCCTCCGCCGACCAGGTTCGGCCACCCGTCGCTGCCGTCCCGCGCACGCCCTGAGGGAGCGCCGCCGACCGGGTGAGAACCTGTCAGCACTTGTGGCGCAGCGCGGCGTTTACCGGAGCTCCCGGCGACCTACTCTGAAGGTATGGGCGGGCCCGGAGAGCCACCGGAGGGGGCACCCGAGGGAACTCCCGGTGGCGGTGAGGACGAGTACCGATCCGTCGTCTTCGACGAATCGTTCGTCCGTGCTGCCCGCCTCCAGGAGTACTCCGCCGAGGAACGCATCACCGACCACGCCCCCGCCGTACGTCGCCGCCCGCCCGTGCGGCGGACCGGTCTGCCCCGGCAGGCTCTCGCCCTGGTCCTGCTGATCGCTCTCGCCTTCGGCACCGCGATCTACATGGGCGTCCGGCACCCGTACCAGAACCCGACCGCCCGCCGCGCCGTCGAACCGCTGCGGACGACCGTCATCCCGCTCGCCCCGCAGGGCGTCGTGCCCGGCACCGCCGACCCCGCCCACCTGTTCGCGCACAGCCCCGCCGCCCGGTACCGCGTCGGCGCCGAGGGCATCCCGCTGCCGCCCTCCCGGCGCACCGCGCACTTCTCCGACAGCCAGGTCGTCACCGCCCTGAGCACCGCCAAGGACTACATCGTGCGCTCCTCGCTCTACCCGGAGGTGCTCACCGGGCAGCAGGTCAGGCCCGTACGCATGCTGCTCGACCCCGATCAGCTCGACCAGTTCGACGAGAGCTTCACCCACCCGGCGGCCGACGGACGGCATGCGCCCACCGGATGGCTCGTGCGGTTCGACCCCGCCCGAGCCGAACTCGCCGACCGCGGGATCCGCGTCCAGGGCACCCTCCAGGCCGCCGAGGCCGACGCCGCCACCCTCGAGGTCACCGCCGACCACACCTTCGTCTACGCCCTGCGCCCGGCCGGAGCCGACGCCGGGGCCCCCGCCTCGCTGTTCACCGTCCGCCGCGAACTCCAGTTCCGCTTCGACCGCGACGACCTGCGGCTGCGCCAGACCCAGCTGATCGTCTCCTACGTGCAGGCCGGCCCGCTGTCGTGCGGCGACGACTCCACGAACCACCTGCGGCCCCTGCTCGCCGGCCAGACCGCCGGGACGGGCGGCCCGGCCGGTACCGACCCCTACGCGACAGGCGGGGCGACGGCGCTCTGCGGATCGCTGGCGGCGAGCGCACAGCCGAGCGTGTGAGCGGCGGGGGCCGGAGAGGCGGGTCCGGGGAACGGAACGTGCCGGCGGGGCGTGAGCCGGCGCAGGCGTGCGCGGCGGGACCGGTGTGCCCCGCCGGGCGACCGGGTCCCGTCAGGCTTCGTCGCGCGGGGGCGTGTCCGTCGGACGGTCCCGCGGGGGCGCGGTGCCGGTGAAGCCGTCGAAGCCGCGGCGCACCCGGCCACCCAGGGTGCCCGCCCCACCCGCGATGTCGGTGACCAGCTTCATCAGCGGGTCCTTCGAGCTCTTCACGTGATCGGTGTAGTGCGACGCCGACTCGCGGAGGGAGTCGGTGACCGAGGTCTCCTTGTCCTCGGTGCGACGCGGGTAGTGACCGTCCAGGATCCGCTGGTGGTCGCGGGACTCGGCCCACTTCTTCAGCTCGGCCGCGCGCACGGTGGTGAAGGGGTGGGAGCGGGGCAGTACGTTGAGGATCTTCAGCACGGAGTCGCGCAGGTCACCTCCGGCCTCGTACTCCTCGGCCTGCTTGAGGAACGCGTCCACGTTCATCTCGTGCAGGTGGTTGCCGCCCGCGATCTTCATCAGGCCGCGCATCGAGGCCTTGAGGTCCTGTCCGACCAGCAGGCCGGCCCGGTCCGCGGACAGCTCCGACTTGCGGAACCACTCGCGCAGCGCGGTCACGATCGCCATGATCGCGAGGTTGCCCAGCGGGATCCAGGCGACCTTGAGGGCGAGGGTCGTCAGGAACAGCAGGATCGTGCGGTACACGGCGTGCCCGGACAGGGCGTGCCCCACCTCGTGACCGACGACGGCCCGCATCTCCTCCTCGTCGAGCAGCTCGACGAGGCCGGTGGTCACCACGATGATCGGTTCGTCCAGACCGATGCACATCGCGTTGGGCCGCGGGTCCTGGGTGACGTACATCGCCGGGACCTTCTCCAGGTCCAGGATGTAGCAGGCGTCCCGCAACATGTCGTTCAGGTGGCTGAACTGCTGGTCCGAGACGCGGACCGAGTCGGACAGGAACAGCAGACGCAGACTCCGCTCGGGCAGCAGCCCGCTGAGCGCCTTGAAGACCGTGTCGAAACCGCTCAGCTTGCGCAGCGCCACCAGGGCGGAGCGGTCGGCCGGGTGCTCGTACGCACGCGAGGAGATCCCGGGGAAACGCCTGCGCTGCCTGCTCGGCACGTTCTCGTGACCGTTGTGCTCGTGGCCGTCGTCGGACATCCATCCCCCAAGTGCGTGTGTATGGCCCTTGTACGTGTGGTCCTTTGCGGACCTTTGTGCAGCCCTTTGCGCCCCCGAAGCAGGGCCCGTCCCAGGCGGAGTTACGGTGGACGGGCACCACACCGAAGGAGTCCCGCGCCATGGAGCACACCCCCACCGCCGCCTGGATCGCGCAGGCCGCCGGCGCCGCGCAGCAGCAGGGTTCGGGGTACCTGCTCCGGGTCGTACTGATCGTGATGGTGCTGGGGTGCGTGCTGACAGCCTGGTTCCTGTTGCGGGGCTACAAGCGGAAAGACGACTGAGCCGTCGGGAAGGTTCCCCCTCACTTCCCACGCCGCGTCCGCCTCCTCCGGAACCGCCGCCGGAGTCGTCCACGGAGCCGCCGCCGGTGCCCGCGGGCAACCGGCCTCCCCAACGGCGGAGTCGGCGTGTGGCGTGCCGAGGCGCCCGCTTACGATGGGCCGACATCTTTATCCCGCCCTCCATCGGATAGGTCCTGCCGAAGATGAGCTTCCACAGCGCAGCCGCCCAGTTGGTCACTCTCGCCGCCGAGGGTGAGGAGCACGGTGGCAACCACGAGAGCCTGAGCCCCCTGGTCACCGGTGGTGCCGCCTTCCTGATCCTGGTGCTCCTGCTGTGGGTGACCACCCGCTTCAACCGCGACCGCTGAGACCACTGTGTTCATAGCGGGGCACTTCGGACATCGGTCGGACCGTGTCCTCGGGACGGGCCGGTAGGGTCTGCACGCATGGGAGAGCAGGACATGCCTACCGGTCCGTCGAACAGCCCGGCGAAGCCGGGCAAGCGCCGCCTCGGCGTCATGGGCGGGACCTTCGACCCGATCCACCACGGGCACCTCGTGGCGGCCAGTGAGGTCGCCGCGCAGTTCCACCTGGACGAGGTCGTGTTCGTCCCGACCGGCGAGCCGTGGCAGAAGAGCCACCGCAGGGTCTCCCTGGCCGAGGACCGCTATCTGATGACGGTCATCGCGACCGCCGAGAACCCGCAGTTCTCGGTCAGCCGCATCGACATCGACCGCGGCGGTCCCACCTACACCGTGGACACCCTGCGCGACCTGCGGTCCCTCAATCCCGACACGGACCTCTTCTTCATCACGGGTGCGGACGCCCTGGGCCAGATCCTGACCTGGCGGGACAGCGAGGAACTGTTCTCCCTCTCCCACTTCATCGGTGTCACCCGGCCCGGCCACAACCTGGCCGACCCCGGCCTCCCCGAGGGCGGCGTCTCCCTCGTCGAGGTCCCCGCACTGGCCATCTCCTCCACGGACTGCCGCGCGAGAGTCGCCAAGGGCGACCCCGTCTGGTATCTGGTGCCGGACGGAGTCGTGCGCTACATCGACAAGCGCGAGCTGTACCGCGGCGAGTGAGCCGAGAGGGGCACCGGTGAACGACCGAAACGACGCGGGCTACGGGGAGATCCCGTACGAACTCGTCGGCTATGACGAGTACGGCCAGCCGGTGTACCGGCAGGTCCCGCCGCAGCAGGCCTACGACCCGTACGGACAGCAGCAGGGTTACGGCCACGACCCGTACGCCCGGGGCGAGGGGCAGCAACCGGCCTACGACCCCTACGGCACCGGTCAGCAGCCGGCCACCCCCGCCTACGACCCGTACGACACCGGCCGGCAGGCTCCCGTGCCCGCCTACGACCCGTACGACACCGGCCGGCAGGCTCCCGTGCCCGCCTACGACCCGTACGACACCGGCCGGCAGGCTCCCGTCCGCGACCCCTACGGCACCGGCACGCGCACGCAGCAGGCAGCCGGGACCGCGGCCCCGTACGACCCTTACGGGCAGACGGCCACCAGCGGGCAGCAGCCGCGGGCCGCCGAGCAGACCGCCTACATCCCGCAGCAGGCCGGACCGGTGGAGGCCGAGGAGGAGTCGGACGCCTCCGCACGGCCCCAACGGGATTACCACACGGAGCAGTTCGCGTTCGTCGAAGATCCCGACGGGGACTCCGAGGACGTCATCGACTGGCTGAACTTCACCGAGAACCGCACCGAGCGCCGCGAGGAGGCCAAGCGCCGCGCCCGCAGCCGCCTGGTCGCCCTGGCCGTCGTCCTCGCGCTGACCGCGGTCGGCGGAGTGGGCTACCTCTGGTACGCCGGGAAGCTGCCCGGCCTGTCGTCGTCCGACGACTCCAAGGGCGGCACCACGGCCGCCCCCGCCGCCCAGAAGCGCGACGTGATCGTGGTCCACCTGCACGACACCGCCCAGGGCGGCACCTCCACGGTCCTGCTGGTCGACAACACCACCACCGAGCAGGGCACCACCGTCCTGCTGCCCAACTCCCTCGTCGTCACCACCGACGACGGCACCACGACGACCCTCGCGAAGTCCGTCGACGGCGACGGCTCCGCAGGGACGCGCGAGTCGCTGGACACCGTCCTCGGCACCGAGATCCAGGGCACCTGGCGGCTGGACACCCCCTACCTGCAGAACCTCGTCGACCTCGTCGGCAACATCGAGGTGGACACCGACACCGCCGTGCCGGACCCGGCCGCCAAGAAGGGCCAGGCCCCGCTCGTCAGCAAGGGCGAGGGCCAGACCCTCAGCGGCAAGACGGCCGTCGCCTACGCCACCTACCGTGCCGAGGGCGAGCCCCAGAACGCGCAGCTGGAGCGGTTCGGCCAGGTCATGCAGGCCGTGCTGCGCAAGGTGTCCTCCGACCCGCAGGGCGCCACCGTCACCGTGCAGACCCTGGCGCAGATCCTCGACCCCTCGCTCACCGACAAGGACCTCGGCGCCTTCCTCGCCAACCTCGCCGACCTCGCCAAGGGAGGCGACTACAAGACCGCCCTCCTGCCCGTGCAGGCCGACGGCACGCTCAGCGCCGAGGCCAGCGCCAGCGTGGTCAAGGACGTCCTCGGCGGCACCGCGAAGAGCCCCGACAAGGACGCGGCGGTCAGCGTCTCCGTGCAGAACGCCGGCGGAGCCGAGGCCACCACCGAGGACGCGCGCGTGGTCCTCCTCAACGGCGGCTTCACCTTCCTGGACGGCGGCACGGCCCCGGGCGGCACCGCGTCCACGTCCAAGGTGCTCTACGCGGACGCCGCCGACAAGGAGAACGCCACCGAGGTCGCCAAGACCCTGGGCCTGCCCGGCACCGTCGTCGCGAAGGGCACGGTCCCCGCGAACGCGGATGTCGTGGTCGTCCTCGGCAAGGACTACGAGCCCTCGTCGTCGTAGCCGGGGCGGAACCGGGGCCCGTCACGGAAGTGGCCCCCGGTCACGCCGGGCCCGGTGTATTCCCGTGGGGTGTCGTCGGCGGCCGTGAGACCCTTGAGGGCAAACGACCGCCGACGGAAAGCCACGCAGTGACCGCCACAGACCGCTCCATCGAGCTCATCCGGACCGCCGCCCAGGCGGCCGCCGACAAGCTCGCGCACGACATCATCGCCTACGACGTCAGCGACGTGCTGTCGATCACGGACGCCTTCCTGCTGGCCTCCGCTCCCAACGACCGCCAGGTCAAGTCGATCGTCGACGAGATCGAGGAGCGCCTGCAGAAGGAACTCGGCGCCAAGCCGGTCCGCCGCGAGGGCGACCGCGAGGCCCGCTGGGTCCTGCTCGACTACGTCGACATCGTCGTGCACGTCCAGCACAGCGAGGAGCGCGTCTTCTACGCCCTGGAGCGGCTGTGGAAGGACTGCCCCGAGCTGGACCTGCCCGCCGACGCCCGGGCGACCCGGGGCAAGGCCCAGGAACACGCCGAGCTGCAGGCCGCCCGGGACGCCGCCGAGCCGGGGGGTGACTGGTGACGACCCCACCCGGTGCCGAGGCCGCGGCCGGCCGGACGCCGGGCCGCGGCCGGCGCGTCATCCTCTGGCGGCACGGCCAGACCCTGTGGAACGTGGAACGCCGCTTCCAGGGCACCACGGACGTCCCGCTGACAGAGACCGGCGTGGCCCAGGCCCGCCGGTCCGCCAGGCTGCTGGCCTCCCTCAAGCCCGACGCGATCATCGCCTCGGACCTCCAGCGGGCCGCGAACACGGCCGTCGAGCTGGCCGCGCTCACCGGCCTCGAGGTGACCCACGACGAGGCCCTGCGGGAGACGTACGCGGGCGTCTGGCAGGGGCTGACGCACGAGGAGATCGTCTCCCGGTTCGGTGACGAGTACACCGCGTGGAAGCGCGGCGAGCCCGTCCGCCGCGGCGGCGGCGAACTGGAGACGGAGGTGGCCGACCGCTCCGCCCCCGTCGTGCTGCGGCACGCCGAGAAGCTGCCCGAGGACGGCACGCTCGTCGTCGTCAGCCACGGCGGCACGATCCGCACCACCATCGGCCGCCTGCTCGGCCTGGAGGCGCACAACTGGGAGAGCCTCGGCGGCCTCTCCAACTGCTGCTGGTCCGTCCTCGGCGAGGGCGCCCGCGGCTGGCGGCTCCTCGAGCACAACGCCGGCACCCTGCCGGAGCCGGTCCTCGGCGACGACGACTGAGCGCCTCGGGGCGGACCGGACCCGGATTTCACTTTCCGGCAGGTCGCAGGCTAAAGTTCTTCTTGTTCGCCCCGCCGAGCGGGAAGAACGCAAGGGGCTATAGCTCAGTTGGTAGAGCGCCTGCATGGCATGCAGGAGGTCAGGAGTTCAATTCTCCTTAGCTCCACTGATCGACACTCTGTGGAGTTGTCAAAGATCGGTTTCGGGAAGATCCCGTCCCTCAGGGGGCGGGATTTTTCATTGCCCGCGCAGCGCCTCCGCCCGCAGCGCCTCCGCCCGCAGCGCCTCCGCCCGCCGCGCCGTCTCCTCGTCCTCCGGTGTGTAGACCACGATGCGGCACTCCGGCATCCCGTTGATCGACAGCGACATGGACGTCATCCGCAGCTCGCCCACCGCGGGGTGCCGGAAGACTTTCACGCGGCGGCCCGGCTCCGCCACGTCACCGGACTCCCACAGCCGCGCGAACAGCGGGCTCGCCACCGACAGCGCGCGTATGAAGTCCTCCCAGGCGGGCTCCCCGGCATGCAGGCCGTACGCCGCTCGCAGGGTCGCCACCATCATCGGCAGCTCCGTCTCCCGGAACAGCAGCGGGCAGTCCTCCTCGTCCACCGTGAACAGGGCCCGCAGCGCGTTGGCAGGCGTCCCGGCCGACGCCCGCGTCGGGGTCAGGAACAGGTCCTCGTACACGGCGTTGGCGGCCAGGATGTCGTAGCGCGAGGTGTAGACCACCGCGGGCCGGGGCGCGAGGGCGTCGATGATGCCCTGGACCTCCGGCCCCACGCTCCGCGCGGGCGCCTCCGGCGTGGGTACGTACGGCACCTCCGCCAGGTGGTAGAGGTGCTCCCGCTCCGGCGGGTCCAGCCGCAGGGTGTGCGCCACCGCGTCCAGCACCTGGGCCGACGCGTTGATCGGCCGGCCCTGCTCCAGCCAGGTGTACCAGGTGACCCCCACGCCCGAGAGCTGGGCCACCTCCTCCCGCCGCAGCCCCGGCGTACGGCGCCGCGGACCGGGTGGCATGCCGACGTCGGCCGGTGTCACGCGGGCCCGCCTGCTGCGCAGGAGGGCCGCCAGCTCCGGCCGGCGCCGCTGCGCGGACCCGGCCCCCGGGCCCGCGGCCCTCCTCGTCGCCGTCGTCACGTCCACCATCGTCGATCCCCCGTCCCCCCTGCCAGGTGCTGTCGGTACCAGCATCGACGGACTCTCGGCACCCGTACCGACGTCGCGTCAGGCTCGACGGCATGACGACCTCACCCCGGACGAGCCCGGACTCCGCGCCCGCTCCAACTCCTGCGACCAGTAAAGACCCTGGCACTGACAATCGGGCCCGGCGCCTGCTCGCGGTCGTGCTCACCGCCCAGTTCATGGCACTGCTGGACGTCTTCATCGTGAACGTCGCGGCCCCCGCGATCGGTTCCGACCTGAACGCCTCCGGAGCCGACCTCCAACTGGTCGTGGCCGGCTACGCCATCACCTACTCCGTGCTGCTGATCACCGGCGCGCGGCTCGGCGACCGGTTCGGTCACGGGCGGGTCCATCTCGCCGGGCTGGCCCTGTTCACCGCCGCCTCGCTGGCCTGCGGGCTGGCGCGGGGCAGCACCGAACTCATCGTGTTCCGGCTGGTGCAGGGCGCCGGGTCGGCGGTGATGATCCCTCAGGTACTGAGCCTGATCCAGCGCACCTTCCGCGGCGAGGCCCGGGCCCGGGCGCTCGGCGCGTACGCGGCGGTCCTCGCCGTCGGCGCGGCGGCCGGCCAGGTCGTCGGCGGTGTGCTGGTCAGCGCCGACCTGCTGGGCACCGGCTGGCGGCCGGTGTTCCTGGTGAACGTGCCGGTGGGCCTCTTCCTGCTGGCCGTCGGCGGGCGGGTACTGCCGCGCGGCACCGGGCCGGGACCGGAGCGCGCCCGCGGCCTGGACCTGCCCGGCCTGGTGCTGCTCGGCGCGGCCGTCTGCCTGGTCACCGTGCCGCTCGTGCTCGGCCAGGAGGAGGACTGGCCGTCGTGGTCCTTGCTCTCGCCGGCCGTCGGCGCGCTCCTGTTCGCCGCCTTCCGCGGCTACGAGCCCCGGCTCGCCCGGCGCGGCGGTGCCCCGCTGATCGCGCCCCGCGTGCTGCGCCACCCCGGCATGGGGCTCGCCGTGCTGCGCATCGCGGCCGTCATGGCGGTCAACGGCGGCTTCCTGTTCGTCCTCACCCTGCACGTCCAGGCGGGCCTGGGGTACAGCGCGCTGCGCGCCGGTCTGACGTTCGCGCCGACCGCGGTGGTCTTCGGCGTGGTCGGTCTGACCTGGCGCAGGTGGCCCGCGGCCTGGCAACGGGCGCTCGCTCCGGCCGGGTTCACGCTCACCGCCGTCTCCCTGACCGCGGTGGGCCTCGTCTTCAGGGGCGGTGGCGACGGGGGCGCGTGGCTGTATCCGGCGTGCGCCGGAGTGGGAGCGGGGCTCGCGCTGGCGTTCAGCCCCACGCTCACCCGGGCCCTGGCCGCCGTACGCCCCGAGGACGCGGCGGACGCCGGCGGGCTGCTGGCCACGGTCACGCAGCTCGGGCAGCTGGCCGGGGTCGCGGCCTTCGGCGCACTCTTCTTCGACCGGCTTGAGTCACTCGGGGGCCTGGCGGCGTATACCTCTTCGCAAGCGCTGCTCACATGCGTGTTCGCGCTCGCCGCGACGGCCGCGCTGGGTGCCGTGTCCGGACTGGTACTGAGGCGTCGCTGACCGTATCGGCCCGGCCGTGGCAGAATCAAACGGCCGGAAGGGGGCGCGGCCCGACGGGAGGGAGTTGCGATGCCTGCGAGCATCCTCGGAGAGGGCGGCCACCTCTCCGGAGCAGCGGTGACACGGGACACGGCCACCCGGCTCAGCTGCCCTTCCTGCGGTTCCGCTTTCGTGGCCCAGGTCCTCGGTGACAACGGCGGGATCTCCTACGTGTGCACGGCCTGCGGCCACAGCTGGAGCTGATCGATGGGTGCACACAGGCGAAAGTGCGACTGGTGCGGCAGTGGCACCCCGATCGTCCGCGACATGGAGCCGGTCAATCCCGACTACCAGTACTGGTGCGAGGAATGCGCGCGGGCGCTGATCATAAAGGGCGACCCGATCGAGACCTATCGGGAGCTGGAGGGCGAGCCGATCTACGGCCGGCTCCTCGAAGAGCACTGCACGCTCAAGCGGTTCTACTCGTTCGTCACCGCCTGAAGCGGCATTCCGGGTAAAATCGGGCAGGACGGAAACGATTTGGTGGTGCACCCCCCGGACCGTGTAATGTTGGCGTCGCCGCCAGGGAAGCCCGGCGGACAAAGCAAGGGGCTATAGCTCAGTTGGTAGAGCGCCTGCATGGCATGCAGGAGGTCAGGAGTTCAATTCTCCTTAGCTCCACAGCGGATCCCGCCGGATCGAAAGACCCGGCGGGATCTTTTTGTGTTCTCACGCGCGCGTGCGGCGGGAAACGGGCCGAGGGGCCGCGCTCCGCCGGGCGGCCCCTCTCGGCGTCGCCGCGGCGACGGGCGCGCAGTGCCGATCAGCGGCCCAGGGCGCGGCGGCCGCGGCCCTGGGAGAGGACCGGAAGGTTGCGGGAAGGCTCCTTCGCGCGCGTGTCCTCCTCGATGCGCAGGGCAAGCGCCGGGCAGCGGCGCACCGCGCGCAGCGCCTTCGCCTCCGCGTAACGCGGCACCTTGGCCTGCGCGACCGTCGGAAAGCCGTCGGCGCCGAGCTGGAAGACCTCCGGGAGGATGTCCGCGCACAGGCCGTGGCCGCGGCACAGGGTCCAGTCCACGAAGATCTTCTGACGGCTGTCGCCGGCGTCCTCGGGCGCTCCGCCGGCCGAGATGCCCGCGGGGGCCATGCCGCCCTCGAAGAGCGGCAGAACGCCCTCCACGGGCCGTCCGCAGCCATTGCCGAGGACATGGGCCGCGAGGTCGTCCGTGAACGCCTTGATGGTCGACTCCAGGAACATCGCGGAGCCGTCCGGGTGTGAGCAGGCACCGCGCCGCTTGACGTTCTTGGCGACCTGCTTGAGTGCCTCCAGGGCGGCCGGGCCGCCGCCGTTGATGATGTCCTCCATGCCGCGCGCGGCGGCCGGCAGACCGAGGTAGCAGGGGCCGCACTGTCCCGCGCTCTCCTCGGCCAGCCACTGGGCCACGCGCAGCGACTCGCCGAGCGGGCAGGTCTCCTGGCTGATCGGCAGGATCGCGCCGGCACCGAGCGCGCCGCCCACCGCGTCCAGGGAGTTGCGGGAGACGATCGCCTCGTTGACCGTCGCCGCGTCGATCCACTTGCCGTGGTAACCGCCGGTCAGCACCCCCTGCGGGACCGGCGGGGCGCCGGCCAACTGGAGGACGTAGCGCAGCGGGACACCCGTGGGGACCTCGATCACCATCGGGCGGGCGACCGCGCCGGAGACCGTCAGCATGACGGTGCCCGGCTCGTCGTACAGGCCGGTGTTGCCGTAGCGCTCGGGGCCGATGCGGGCGCCGATGGCCAGCTGGGCGAACGTCTCGGCGTTGGACAGCAGTGTCGGGGCGCCGCCGACGCCGTTCTGCGAGGCGCTGACCTTGCGGCCGGGCGGGATCGCCGGGCCGCCGTCGATGGAACGGATCACGGACGCGGCCGCGCCGGTGACCATGCGGATCGGGTTGCGCTGGACGAACGCCTTCAGCGCCGAGCGGCGGCCGTTGCTGAGGCCGCGCTCGGCCAGTGCGGCCTCCATGGAGCGCTGGGTCGATTCGCGGGTGACCGCCACCACGAGCGTGCGGGCGCCCAGCGCCTCCGCGACCAGCAGCGCGCCGTCCAGGATCAGGTGCGGGGCACGGTTGATCAGGACCGTGTCCTTGCGGCAGGCCGGTTCGTCCTCGCTGCCGTTGACGACGACGACCGGCCGGACGCCCCGCTTGATCGCCGCGTCGGCGACGGAACGCAGCTTCTTGTGGAAGGGGAAGCCCGCGCCGCCGCGGCCCTTGAGGTTGATGCGTTCCGAGAGCTGCGCGAGTTTCTCTCCGCCCATGGGTTCGAGCGGCCCGTGCACCTTCAGGTGCATGGGCAGATCGAGTCTCTCGACAAGGTCGAAGCCCGACGTGAGCTGCGGAAGGCCGACCACGCGGACTTCCGGGACGTCGGGCAGGGCCTCGTTCACCTATAGCCTCCGGAAGGCATGTTCCAAGGTTCGCCCGAACCCGGTGCGTCGAAGGACGCCCCGGGGGATGGTTCATCGGCGGGACCGCTGTTGTACGTGTCGTTCGGGTTGTACGCGTCATACCGGGTGTTTGTCTCACCGGTGTCGTACACATCACTCCCGCCGTACCCGCCGGTGCCCGGATTGCCATAGACCGGGATGGTGAATCCCGTGTCCTGGAGCGGGTCGTAGACCGACTGCGGGGCCTCGCCGACCGGCGGCGGGGACGGGATCGGCCAGCTGCCGGAGGTGCTGCCGCCGCTGTCCATGCGCGGGACGGCCTCGGTGGCCTGCAGGTCGAACGGCAGGTCCATGCGCGCGGTCTGGCCGGACGCGAACGACTGCTCCGCGCGCGGGGGCGTGGAGACGGCGCGGTAGGCGGCCGCGAAGCCGTTCGCCGGCTTGGGCGCGGGAGTGTCGAACAGGGGCGACGGCGGTGGCGTCCCGCGTCCGGAGCCCGCCGTGTCCGCTCCCCGGCCGGGGCGGCCCTCGTAACCCGGCAGCGACTGGGACTCGGCCATCCGGGCCCGGCTGGCGTCCAGGGCGTCGCGGCCGGCCGGCTCGTCGGTGCCCAGGACCGCGGCGATGCGGTCGGCGACCTGGCGCTTGAAGGGACGCGGTGCGGAACGCAGGGCGAGGACGGCCATGACGCCCAGCAGGCACAGGCTGTAGAGGATGGTGAAGATCGGTTTGGCCGCGCGACCCGCGTAGAGTCCGTGGATCAGCGCGGCGCACCAGGCCGGGTAGGCCAGCATGTGCATGGCCCGCCAGCGGGCGGCCACCGGGGCGGGCGAGGCGAACCGGCTGCGCAGCGCGCCGGTGATGCCCACGAAGATCATCAGCAGTCCGGCCAGCGAGCCGAGGCCGATCAGGCCGGCGGCTCCGGTGACGCCGAGCGAGAACGGGATGATCGCGGCGATGAACTGGGTGTGGTCCAGCGCGATCTTCGTGGTGATGTGCAGCAGCAGGAACGCGATCGAGGCGACCGCCGTCGTCCGGTGCACGGCCTGGCCGATGAGCCGCTGGCGTGTGTTGAGGAAGATCCGGTCCTGGGCGACCAGGCCCCAGATCACCGAGCAGCTGAGCGAGACGAGGGACAGCACGCCCGCGCCGAAGTTCAGGAACGCGCGGAACTGGTCACCTCCGACCAGCACGACCACGGGTATGAGGAGCAGGACGACGGCGGACGCCACCCCATAGGCCGACCGGCCCGGCCGGGGGAGCGAGCTGTTACTACGAAGAGGGTTCATGGGGGCAACTCCGAGCAGTTCGGGAAAGCGGTCCCGATGCCGAACTCTAAGTGGGCGCCATACCGATGGGTACGAGGTTTGAGTTATTGCGTTGTTATCAAAGGACAATGTGGCCACAGCGATGTCCCTTAGTGGCTGTTACGCGAAGTAATCCCTGGCCTTGGTCCGGTTGCGGCGTGGTGCGTACGTGTCGACCAGGCATACGCAAGCGCGTCGCAGCTTGCTCAAGCCCTGCGGTACCCTGATGCCATGCGTGCCGTACGCCTTCTGCTTAGCGAGCCGCGCTGATCAGTCCCGAACGCCGGAGAACCGGACGGTTCGGAATCGGCGCGGCGTCCCCTCCTGTGCGAGGGGATTTTTCGTTTCCCGAGTGGCAGCCGCTGGCAGAGACGATCGATGGAGCTTTGAGGACATGAGCGAGACGAACCCCGCTGCCACCGCCGAGGTGGCCGCGCCGCACCGGTACACGGCCGCCATGGCAGCCGACATCGAGGCACGCTGGCAGGACGTCTGGGACGCCGACGGCACGTACGCGGCACCGAACCCGAAAGGCGACCTGGCGGGCGACCCCGCGGTCGTCGCCCGGCCGAAGAAATTCATCATGGACATGTTCCCGTACCCCTCGGGTGCGGGCCTGCACGTCGGCCACCCCCTGGGCTACATCGCGACCGACGTCTTCGCCCGCTACCAGCGGATGACCGGCCACAACGTCCTGCACACCCTCGGCTTCGACGCCTTCGGCCTGCCCGCCGAGCAGCACGCCGTGCAGACCGGCGAGCACCCCCGGATCACCACCGAAGCCGCCATCAACAACATGAAGTCCCAGCTGCGCAGGCTGGGCCTGGGCCACGACAAGCGCCGGTCGTTCGCCACGATCGACCCGGACTACTACAAGTGGACCCAGTGGATCTTCCTGCAGATCTTCAACTCCTGGTACGACGACGAGGCGAAGAAGGCCCGCCCGATCGCCGAACTGGTCGCCCGGTTCGAGTCCGGTGAGCGGGGCCTGCCCGGCGACCGCTCCTGGGACGAGCTGAGCGAGGTGGAGCGCGCGGACGTCCTGAGCGAGTACCGCCTGGCCTACGCCTCCGACGCGCCCGTCAACTGGTGCCCCGGCCTGGGCACCGTGCTGGCCAACGAGGAAGTCACCGCCGACGGCCGCTCCGAGCGCGGCAACTACCCGGTCTTCAAGGCCAAGCTGCGCCAGTGGAACATGCGCATCACCGCCTACGCCGACCGGCTGCTCGACGACCTGGACGCGCTGGACTGGCCCGAGGCCATCAAGCTCCAGCAGCGCAACTGGATCGGCCGCTCCGAGGGCGCCCGCGTCGACTTCCCGATCGACGGCGAGCGCATCACCGTCTTCACCACGCGCCCCGACACCCTGTTCGGCGCGACCTACATGGTGCTGGCCCCCGAGCACCCGCTGGTCGAGAAGTTCACCCCGGACGCCTGGCCCGAGGGCACGCACGACGTGTGGACCGGAGGCCACGCGACCCCGACCGAGGCCGTCGCCGCGTACCGCGCGCAGGCCGCCTCCAAGTCCGACGTCGAGCGTCAGGCCGAGGCCAAGGACAAGACCGGCGTCTTCATCGGCGCGTACGCGACCAACCCGGTCAACGGCGAGCGGATCCCCGTCTTCATCGCCGACTACGTCCTGATGGGCTACGGCACCGGCGCGATCATGGCCGTCCCGGCCGGCGACCAGCGCGACTTCGAGTTCGCGCGCGCTTTCGAACTGCCGATCCAGTGCATCGTCGAGCCCACCGACGGCCGCGGCACCGACACCTCGACGTGGGAGGACGCCTTCGCCTCCTACGACGCGAGGATCATCAACTCGTCGAACGCCCGGGTCTCCCTGGACGGCCTGGGCGTCGCCGAGGCCAAGGAGCGCATCACCGAGTGGCTGGAGCGGTCCGGCGTCGGCGCGGGCACGGTCAACTTCCGGCTGCGCGACTGGCTGTTCAGCCGTCAGCGCTACTGGGGCGAGCCCTTCCCGATCGTCTACGACGAGGACGGCATCGCCCACGCGCTGCCCGAGTCGATGCTGCCGCTGGAGCTGCCCGAGGTCGAGGACTACTCGCCCCGCACCTTCGACCCGGACGACGCCGACACCCAGCCCGAGACGCCACTGTCGCGCAACGAGGACTGGGTCGACGTCACCCTCGACCTGGGTGACGGCCGCGGTCCGCGCAAGTACCGCCGCGAGACCAACACCATGCCCAACTGGGCCGGTTCCTGCTGGTACGAACTGCGCTACCTGGATCCGCACAACTCCGAGAAGCTGGTCGACCCCGAGATCGAGCAGTACTGGATGGGTCCGCGCGCGGGGCAGCCGCACGGCGGGGTCGACCTGTACGTCGGCGGTGCCGAGCACGCCGTGCTGCACCTGCTGTACGCCCGCTTCTGGTCCAAGGTCCTGTTCGACCTGGGCCACGTCTCGTCCGCGGAGCCGTTCCACAAGCTGTTCAACCAGGGCATGATCCAGGCCTACGTCTACCGCGACAGCCGCGGCATCGCCGTACCGGCCGTCGAGGTGGAGGAGCGCGACGGGGCGTACTACCACCAGGGCGAGAAGGTCTCCCGGCTGCTGGGCAAGATGGGCAAGTCCCTGAAGAACGCGGTCACTCCGGACGAGATCTGCGCCGAGTACGGCGCCGACACCCTGCGCCTGTACGAGATGGCGATGGGCCCGCTGGACGTCTCGCGGCCGTGGGACACGCGCGCGGTGGTGGGCCAGTTCCGGCTGCTCCAGCGCCTGTGGCGCAATGTCGTGGACGAGGCGACCGGTGAGATCACCGTCGTCGACACCGAGCCCGACGAGGACACCTTGCGTGCCCTGCACAAGGCCGTCGACGGTGTGCGCCAGGACCTGGAGGGCATGCGCTTCAACACCGCCATCGCCAAGGTCACCGAGCTGAACAACCACCTGACCAAGGCCGGCGGTCCGCTGTCGCGCAGCGTCGCCGAGGCCCTGGTGCTGCTGGTCGCGCCGCTGGCCCCGCACATCGCCGAGGAGCTGTGGCGCAAACTGGGCCACACCGACTCCGTCGTCCACCAGGACTTCCCGGTGGCCGACCCGGCGTACGTCGTGGACGAGACCGTGACCTGCGTGGTGCAGATCAAGGGCAAGGTCAAGGCGCGCCTGGAGGTGTCGCCGGCCATCTCCGACGAGGAGCTGGAGAAGGTGGCGCTGGCCGACGAGAACGTCGTCAACGCGCTGGGCGGCGCCGGGATCCGCAAGGTGATCGTGCGGGCGCCGAAGCTGGTCAACATCGTGCCGGCCTGACGAACACGGGTACGGACGCGGCTGGGGCCGGCGTCCGAGCGTCGCGGAGGGTGTGCGGCCGGGGCCGCTGTGCGGGGGGCCCCGTGCGTGCGGCGCCGGTCGGCGTCCGAGGGGCACCGGTGCGTGCGGCTCCGGTCGGCGCTTGCTTCGGGGTAGTCCCCTACGGGCAGGTTCGGGGTTCTGGCGGAACTCCGCGCCTGCCCGTTGCGTTTACCGTTGAAGAGCGGCGCGCGGTGTGCCGTGTCGGACCGGAGGAGGAGCTCGTGGAAGCAGTGATCGCGATCTTTGCCCTGCTCTTCGTGCTCTTCCTGGCGGCGGGGGCCTACGCGACGGTGAAGGTCGTCGGTGCCGCCAAGCGCGGCGTCGACCGCACCATCACCCAGGCCCGCCGCACCGTCGAGGACCACACCCTGCGGGCCAAGTCCTTCGCCCAGCCCGGTCCGGCCGGCGAGATCGCCCAGCTCCGCCTCAGGCTGCGGACCTCGATGCGGGCCACCCAGGAGGCGCTTCAGGCCGGCGTTGCCGAGGACGAGTCCCTCAAGGAGTCCCTCGCCCTCTTCGCACGCCTCAGCGGGCACGGGCGCGAACTCGACGACGAACTCAAGCGACTGGAGTCCGAGCCCGACCGGGCCACCCTCGCCGAGCGGCTGCCGTCGCTGCGCGAGCGCACCGGGCGGATCACGTCGTCGGCCGACTCGCTGCGCTGGGCCGCCCGCGACCGGGCCCACCGCTTCGCCGACGACGACCTGGACACCCTCCACGCACAGATCGACGTCGAGGCCGGTGCCCTGCGCCACTGGACCACCGCGGACGACCCGGCACCGGCGCAGGCGCCCTCCTCCTGGCCCGAGGCACCTGCGGCCGACCGCGCGTCCGGAGGTCAGGCCCGGTCGGAGACGCCCGCCGCGCGTCCGGCGGAGACCCCCGCCCGGCCCGCCATCACCCCGCCGGGGCCGCGTCCGAGCTATCCCTGGCAGAAGAAGCCCCGGCCCGAGAGCACCACCTGAGCCCCCCCGGCCCGGTACTCGATCCGGTCAACGGCCGACCGGCCGCGAGGGTCCGGACTCCCGTCCCGCGGATACGGCAGGTAACCTCCAGCTCATGTCCCGCCATGTCGCTATCGTCACGGATTCAACGGCCTACCTGCCGCAGCGGACGATGGAGCGCCACGGCATCACCGCGGTGCCCCTGACCGTCGTTCTCGGCGACCGGGCACTCGAAGAGGGCACCGAGATCTCGACCCGCTCCCTGGCCCTGGCCCTGCAGAAACGACGTTCCGTCACCACCTCGCGCCCCAGCCCCCAGGTCTTCGCGGAGACCTACCGCAGGGTCGCCGAGTCCGGCGCCACCGGCATCGTCTCCCTCCACCTGTCCGCCGAACTGTCGGGCACCCACGACGCGGCGGTCCTCGCGGCGCGTGAGGCTCCGGTCCCGGTGCGGGTGGTGGACACCGGCATGATCGCGATGGCCCTCGGATTCTGCGCGCTCTCGGCGGCCGGGACGGCGGAAGCGGGCGGCACGGTGGACGAGGCGGTCGCCGCCGCGGAGAAACGCGCCTCCGGCACCTCCGCCTTCTTCTACGTCGACACCCTCGACTATCTGCGCCGTGGTGGCCGCATCGGCGCCGCCCAGGCCCTCTTCGGTTCCGCGCTCGCGGTGAAGCCGCTGCTCCAGCTGGACGGGGGGCGCATCGAGCCCCTGGAGAAGGTGCGGACGGCGTCGAGGGCGATCGCCCGCCTCGAGGAACTGGCGGCCGACCGTGCGGGCGGCGCACGTGTGGACATCGCCGTCCACCATCTCGCGGCTCCCGACCGGGCGTCAGCCCTGGCGGACCGGCTGCGGGCGCGGGTGCCCGGTCTCGGGGAGCTGCATGTGAGTGAGGTCGGTGCGGTGATCGGGGCGCACACCGGGCCCGGATTGCTGGGAGTCGTGGTTTCGGCCCGATGATGCGGGTCGGTGGATCGGCTCGATGGTTCGGCTCGTTCAGCCCGGGGTCCGGCTCGGCGAAGAGCCGTCGCCTCACTCCCGCGGGTGGCGGAGTTATCCACAATCGGGTGGTTCTCCCCGGGAATTGAGCAAGATCATCGCGGATTCGTGAAGTGTCCCATTCTCGTGGCATGGCACTTCGATCACGCACACGGACGATCACCGCGACCAGTGGACCCGGGCGCCGGCCCGGCTCCGACGGACGCGTCCGACACCGACGGTCACCGGCACGCAGCCGGGTGGGGAACCGCCATGCCCCGGCTGAGGAGCTGCGCCGACGAGCGGAGCTGCTGTTCGGGGAACGGGACGGCGAGCGCGGGGAGTTGGGGATGGGGCCGCCGCAGCACGGCGGCCCGGGAAGCATGCCCGGCGTGGTGGGGGAGGAGACCGCCGGGTCCGGGTCCGGATCCGTAGCCGAGGGCGACGGCCGTGCGGTGGTGACTCGGGGGCCGGGTGAATGGCGGGCGCGGGCCGGGCTGGCTCTGCGGGAGCGGCTGCCGGTGTGGGCACAGGCGCGGTGCGGACTGGAACGCAGGAACGTACTCGCGCTGGCCGTCGTGGTGGTCGCCGTCGCCGGGTTCGCCGTCCAGCACTTCTGGACCGGCCGCGCGCAGCCCGTGCGGGCTCCCGAGGTGGTGCAGGCGGCCGCTCCCTATGGAGAGGACGAGCGGAGCGGGTCGGCCGAGCCCTCGGCTTCGGCCCCGGCGCCCGGTGGGGTGGGCACGGCGGGAGCGCAGATCGTGGTGGACGTCAGCGGCAAGGTCCGCGATCCCGGCATCCATCGCCTTCCGGCCGGCTCGCGCGTGGTCGACGCACTGGCCGCGGCCGGTGGGGTGCGGCCGGGCACGAACACGGACGGTCTGAACCGGGCGCGCTTCCTCGTGGACGGGGAACAGGTCGTCGTCGGTGGACCGCCGGGGGCCGGAGGCCGGCCAGCTGGAGCAGGGGCCGGAGGTGGCGCGGTGGGAGCGGGACCGCCGGCTCCCGTCTCCCTCAACACGGCCACCGCGGACCAGCTCGACACGCTGCCGGGAGTGGGACCCGTGCTGGCGCAGCACATCGTGGACTACCGGACGCGGCACGGCGGCTTCCGATCGGTGGACGAGCTGCGCGAGGTCAACGGCATCGGTGAACGCCGCTTCTCCGACCTGCGGAACCTGGTGCGGCCATGAGGGAGGAGGGGACGAGGAACGGCGGGGCCCGACAGGGGGGGCCGACGGGGGACGGGCCGGTGGCCTCGGCAGGGGCCGGGACGCCGGCTGAGGCGGGGACGGCGACCGCGGCGGGTGCAGGAGCCGGTGCAGGGAGGGCGGCCGGGGCTGGGGCTGGGCGAAGGGAGGGGGCCGGAGCGGATGCCCCACCGCGTTCGCGTCGAGCGGTGCACGCCGCTTCCGGGAGCCGACTGGGAGCTTCGCACCCGCGACAGGAAGGGCCGGTGGATCTGCGGCTCGTACCGCCCGCGCTCGCGGCCTGGGCCACGGCGGCATGGACGCTGGACGCCCCGCCCCGGCTGGTGGCTGGTGTGGTGCTCCTCTGCGGGATCGTGGCGGGGGTCCTCCTCAGCGGGTGGGGGAGCGGTGCTCGGGGAGTACCGCCGGCGGCCGGCGGCGGTGCGTCGCCGGGAGGCACGGGAGGCGCGACGCCGGCCGGCGGTGCGCGACCGTCGGGCGGTACGGGGAGCCGGTGGCCGGATGGTCCGGTGGACCGGTCGTCCGACGGGACCGGGGACCGGTCCTCCGAAGGGACGAGAGGCCGATCCCGGGACGGGACGGGGGATCGGTCGCCCACCGGCACGGGGCTGCGGTCGCCGGAAGGGCCGGGGAGCCGGTCGCCGGGATGGCCGGCGGGCGCTCGGTACGAGTGGTCGCGGATGAGCGGGGCCGCGCTGCTGCTCTGTGTGGCCGCGGCCGGCGTGTCCGCCGGGCTGCACGGGGCCGATCTGCGTCGCGGACCGGTACCCGTGCTGGCGCGGGAGTACGCCACCGTCACCGCGGAGGTGGAACTGACCTCGGACCCGCGGCTGGCCCGGCCGAGGGTGAGGGGGGACCACGTGACCCCGGACTCCGTGCTGGTCGACGGGCAGGTGCGGTCGGTCGCGGCGGACGGGGCGGCGGGGACGGAGACCAGGGCGCCGGTGCTCGTGGTGGTGGACGTCCGGGACCGTGCGGGCCCGGACGGCGGACGACCGGCGGGCATCGGTCGGGGCGCACGGCAGGCATGGCTCGGATTGCTGCCGTCCACCCGGGTGCGGGTGACCGGGCGACTGGCTCCCGCGCTGACGGGCGGGGACCGGATCGCTGCCGTGCTGCGGGTGCGGGACCGCGGTGCGGGCGCGGTTCCGGTGGTCGTGCGGAAGCCGTCGGCACCGCAACGTGTCGCGGGTCGGCTGCGGGCGGGTCTGCGGGAAGCCACGGACGGGTTGCCGACGGACGCGCGGGCGCTGCTGCCGGGGCTGGTCGTCGGGGACACCTCGCGGATCACGCCCGAGCTGGACGAGGCCTTCAAGGAGACGGACCTCGCCCACATCCTGGCCGTGTCCGGAAGCAACCTCACGATCATGCTCGCTCTCCTCCTGGGGCCGCCCGGTCTGGCCCAGCATGTCGAGCGTCGCGGCCTGGCACCGCGCCTGGGCATCCCGCTCCGGACGACCGCGCTGCTCGGCGGGGCGCTCACGCTCGGGTTCGTCGTCGTGTGCCGGCCCGACCCGAGTGTGCTGCGGGCAGCGGCCTGCGGAGCCGTTGTACTGCTCGCTCTGGCGACCGGTCGCCGCCGGTCCCTGATCCCGGCACTGGCGACGGCGGTCCTGCTCCTGGTCCTGTACGACCCCTGGCTGGCCCGGAGTTACGGCTTCCTGCTGTCGGTGCTGGCCACGGGGGCCCTGCTGACGCTGGCGCCGCGCTGGAGCACCGCTCTGCGGCGTCGCGGGCTTCCGCCGAGGCTCGCGGAGGCGCTGGCGGCGGCCGGAGCCGCACAGGCCCTGTGCGCGCCGGTCGTGGCGGTGCTGTCGGCCCGGGTCAGCCTGGTGGCGGTGCCGTGCAACCTTCTCGTGGAATTCGCGGTGGCACCGGCCACCGTCCTGGGATTCACCACCCTGGCGACGGCGCCGTGGGCGATGCCGGCGGCGAAGGCGTCGGCCTGGTTGGCGAGTTGGCCGGCCGAATGGATCGCGGGTGTCGCACGGACCGGGGCGGCGCTGCCCGGCGCGGGAGTGGACTGGCCCGGTGGTTGGGGCGGGGCACTGCTGCTCGCCCTCGCCACCGCGGTGGCGGTGCCGCTGGGGAGACGGCTGCTGAGGCGGCCGTGGCTGTGCGCGGCCTGCGCCGCGCTGCTCCTGCTCGCGGTGGTGCGGCCGTCTCCGCTGACCCGGGTGCTCACGGGCTGGCCACCGCCGGGCTGGCGGCTGGCGATGTGCGATGTGGGCCAGGGCGACGCGACGGTGCTGGCGGCGGGCGAGGGCACCGGCGTGGTGGTGGACGCCGGCCCGGACCCGGTACTGGTCGACCGGTGTCTCGACCGGTTGGGCATCACCCGGATCCCGCTCGTCGTGCTGACCCACTTCCACGCCGATCACGTGGCGGGACTGCCCGGCGTGCTGCGGGGCCGGGTGGTGGGGGCGATCGAGACGACGGGGTTCGCGGAGCCGGTGGACCAGGTGGCGTTCGTACGGAGGGAGGCCGAGGCCGGCGATGTTCCCCTGGTGCGGGCGGTGGCGGGGGAACGGCGGCGGCTCGGTTCCCTCGACTGGGAGGTGCTGTGGCCGCCTGCCCGGCAGGTGCCGGAACCGGAGGGGCCGAACGACGCGAGCGTGACGCTGCTCGTTCGGTCGGCCGGGATACGGATGCTGCTGCTCGGCGACCTCGAGCCCCCCGGCCAGCAGGCGCTGGCGCGGTCGCCCGCGGCGGCCCGGTGGGGAGGGGTGGACGTGCTGAAGGTCGCCCATCACGGCTCGGCCTACCAGGACCCGGATCTCATACGCGCGGTGGCGCCCCGGCTGGCGTTGATCTCCGCGGGGGCGGACAACCCGTACGGCCATCCGGCACCCGGCACCGTCGCCGCACTGCGGGCCACGGGCGCGGTGGTGCTGCGGACCGACAGGGACGGGGCGTTGGCCGTCGTGGGTACGGGCGGCCGACTGCGGGTGGCGCGAGACTGAGGGCATGGATTCCGTACAGGCCGCCATCGCCACGTCCCCGCTCGACGCGCGTCTGGTCGAGGCGTATCTGCGTCGGCTCGGCGTCGAGTACCCGGCGTGGCCCACCGCCGACGTCCTGCGGGAGCTGCACCTGCGGCACCTGCGGACCGTGCCCTTCGAGAACCTGTCGGTGCACCTGGGAGAGGAGATCGTGCTGGAGCAGGTGCGGCTGGTCGAGAAGGTCGCCGTGTCGGGGAGGGGAGGGTTCTGTCACGAGCTGAACGGCGCGTTCGGCGCGCTGCTCACGGCGCTGGGCTTCGATGTGACGCTGCTCGCCGCCCGGGTCTACGGCGCCGAGGGGCGGCTCGGGATCCCGTACGACCACCTCGTGTTGCTGGTGCGCACGGTGGACGCGGGGGAGTGGCTGGCCGACGTCGGGTTCGGGGCGCACAGCCACTACCCGCTCCGTTTCGAGCACCGGGGGCAGCAGGAGGACCCCGGCGGCCTGTTCCGGATCATGGAGGCCCGTGCGGACGCGGCCGGGGTGAAGGGCGGGGCGGGCCGGCCGGCGCGTGCGGGCGGTGGCGTGGCGGGGGCGGCCGACCTGGACGTCGTACGGGACGACAGGCGGGTGTACCGGCTGGAGGTACGGCCCCGGGTGCTGGGTGACTTCGTGGCCGGGGCGTGGTGGCACAGCACCTCGCCGGCGTCGCACTTCACACGGTCGCCGGTCTGCTCGCGGATCACGGCGGACGGCGGACGGATCACGCTCAGCGGCCGTCGGTTGAAGGTGACGGACTCGCAGGGACACAGCCGGGAGGAGGAGTTGGCGGGGGACGAGGAGGTGCTGGACGTGTACCGGGAGCGGTTCGGGGTCGGGTTGGAGCGGGTGCCGGTGGCGCGGGGCGGTGGCGCGGTCTGAGGAGACCGACCGGCTGACCCGCGAGCCCGGAGAGCCGGTGCGGCGTGCTGGGGTCCGCAACGGGATCGAGCTGGACGTGGCGGTCGTCTCCCACGGCCGATCTGGCCTCCGGCCTCCGTGGGCGTGCCGGAAAATGGGCGGGTGAGCGATGTGAGACATGTGCTGGTGCTGCCCGACCGCGACGCCGCCGAAGAGGTCGTGGAAGCGCTCGGGGAGCGGTTCGGGCTGCGCGAGGAACCGCAGGTCGTCCGGGACGCGTTGGCCGGTGAGGACGACGCGGAGGACGCGCAGTGGCTGGTGGTGCTGCGGGACGAGGAGGGACGGCTCGACGCGAAGGAACTGCACGCCTTCGCGACCGAGTGGGAGGGGTGGCGGGAGGAACCGTAGGGGCGACGCCGGAGGCGGAGCCGCTGCCCGGTCCGGCTGCCCGGTCCGGCTGCCCGGTCCGGCTGCCCGGTCCGGCTGCCGGGTCCTCGCTGTCACCGCCCCGTGCCATCCTTGACCCAATGGCCAGGAAGACTGCGAATGACGACCCCCTCGCCCCGGTGACGCTCGCCGTGGGCCAGGAGGACCTGCTCCTCGACCGTGCCGTGCAGGAGGTGGTGGCCGCCGCCCGGGCCGCCGACGCCGACACGGACGTGCGTGACCTGGCGTCGGACCAGCTCCAGCCCGGCACGCTCGCCGAGCTGACCAGCCCGTCGCTCTTCGCGGAGCGCAAGGTCGTGGTCGTACGCAATGCGCAGGACCTGTCCGCCGACACGGTCAAGGACGTGAAGGGGTACCTCGCGGCGCCCGCCGAGGAGATCACGCTCGTGCTGCTGCACGCGGGCGGGGCCAAGGGCAAGGGGCTGCTGGACGCCGCGCGCAAGGCGGGCGCGCGGGAGGTGGCCTGCCCGAAGATGACCAAGGCGGCGGACCGGCTGGCCTTCGTCCGGCAGGAGTTCCGGGCCACCGGCCGGTCGGCCACCCCGGAGGCCTGTCAGGCGCTCGTCGACTCCATCGGCAGCGATCTGCGGGAGCTGGCGGCGGCGGTGTCGCAGCTCGCCGCCGACATCGAGGGGACCATCGACGAGGCGATCGTCGGGCGGTACTACACGGGCCGGGCCGAGGCGTCGAGCTTCACCGTCGCCGACCGGGCCGTGGAGGGCAGGGCGGCGGAGGCGCTGGAGGCACTGCGCTGGTCGCTGGCCACCGGCGTCGCACCCGTGCTGATCACCAGCGCCCTCGCGCAGGGCGTGCGGGCCATCGGCAAGCTGTCCTCCGCGCGCGGAGGCAGACCCGCTGACCTCGCGCGGGAGCTGGGCATGCCGCCCTGGAAGATCGACCGGGTCCGTCAGCAGATGCGGGGCTGGACGCCCGACGGCGTCTCCCTGGCCCTGCGCGCGGTCGCCGAGGCCGACGCGGGCGTGAAGGGCGGTGGCGACGACCCGGAGTACGCGCTGGAGAAGGCCGTGGTGGCGGTGGCACGGGCGGCCCGTTCCGGGGGCCGAGCGTAAGGCCGGCCGCCAGAGCGGGAACCGGAGCCCGACGCCGACGCCGACGCCGGAGCCGGTCGCCGCTTCGGCTGCCGTCGGTACCGGACCCGACCTGTCCGCCGGCACACCTGGATCCGAACCCCACGCCTCGAACCCCCACCGGCACCCCTAGATCCAGTCGCCGTGCCCGGTGGACGGAGGAGAATCGAAGGAGCAGCCGACGCATCGCCCAGGACGTCGGAAAGGTGGCGATCGACCATGGCTGAACACCCGCACGCAGCGCTCGTTCGCAGGGGCTTCGAGGCCTTCTCCCGAGGGGACATGGACACCCTGCGGGAACTGATGGCGAAGGACGCCACGCACCACGTGCCCGGCACTCACCCGCTCTCGGGTGACTTCAAGGGCCAGGACGCGATCATCGACATGTACCGGCGGCTCGGTGAGGAGACGAACGGCACGATGCGTCTGGACATGCTCGGCATCTGTGCCGACGGCCGCGGACACGCGGTCGGGATGTGCCGTGTCACCGCCGAGCGGCAGGGCAAGCACCTCGACGACACCGGATGCATCGTCTTCCGGGTCGTCGGCGACAAGATCACGGATCTCGACGAGTGCGTCGAGGACATCGACAAGAGCGACGACTTCTGGTCGTGAGAGCACCCGCTGAGGGCACCCGCCGGGAGCACCCGCTGAGAAACACCCCGACCGGGAATGCCGAAGGCCCCGGTGCCCGCCCTGGGGAAGGGCAGGGCGCCGGGGCCTTCGGTTCGCGATGCTGGATCCACGCCCGCGTGGCGAACGCAGGCCGCGCGTGGATCCGTGGGTGCCGGTCGGGAGCGGATGAGAGAGGGCCCGCTCTGGGTCTCCCCGGCGATCAGATCAAGAAGGGAGTTCAGCCCTTGAGGGTCGCGACCTTCGAAGCGAGCGCCGACTTCTTGTTGGCGGCCTGGTTCTTGTGGATGACGCCCTTGGAGACGGCCTTGTCGAGCTGACGCGCGGCAGCGCGCTGCAGCTCGGTGGCCTTCTCGACGTCACCCGCGGCAGCGGCCTCGCGGGCCTTGCGGATCGCGGTCTTCAGGGAGGACTTGACGGCCTTGTTGCGCAGCCGAGCCTTCTCGTTGGTCTTGATCCGCTTGATCTGGGACTTGATGTTCGCCACGAAAGAGCCTTTGCAGGTTCAGGCACGGGGCCGCTCGGGTCCCGCACCAGGTGATTTCTTGAGTGTGCCTCGCGCTGAGAGGGCATGAGACACAGCCACCCAGACTACCAGCGGGTCCGGGAGCGGCCCAAACCGGTCCCCGGTCGCCGCGCGTGGGACCATGGAACCTACGTATCGATCCGACCCGAGGCATAAGGCGCCTCAAGAGACAGGACCCTGCGTGCCCGCGACCCCTAACAATGTGCCCGAGCCGAGCCGTACCGACCCGGCACTGATCCGCAACTTCTGCATCATCGCGCACATCGACCACGGCAAGTCCACCCTCGCCGACCGGATGCTCCAGCTGACCGGTGTGGTCGAGCAGCGGCAGATGCGTGCTCAGTACCTCGACCGCATGGACATCGAGCGTGAGCGCGGAATCACGATCAAGTCCCAGGCGGTGCGTCTGCCGTGGGCTCCGACCCAGGACCCCGGAAACACGCACATCCTCAACATGATCGACACCCCGGGGCACGTCGACTTCACCTATGAGGTCTCGCGGTCGCTCGCCGCGTGCGAGGGCACCATCCTCCTCGTGGACGCCGCCCAGGGCATCGAGGCCCAGACCCTCGCCAACCTCTACCTGGCGATGGAGAACGACCTCGCGATCATCCCCGTGCTCAACAAGATCGACCTGCCGGCCGCGCAGCCGGAGAAGTTCGCCGAGGAGCTGGCGAACCTCGTCGGGTGCGATCCGGACGACGTGCTGCGGGTCTCCGCCAAGACCGGTGTCGGCGTCGACGCGCTGCTCGACAAGGTCGTGCGGGAGGTCCCGGCGCCGGTCGGGGTCAAGGACGCACCCGCCCGTGCGATGATCTTCGACTCGGTGTACGACTCCTACCGGGGCGTGGTCACGTACGTCCGTGTCATCGACGGGCAGCTCAACAAGCGTGAGCGGATCCGGATGATGTCCACGAACGCCACGCACGAGCTGCTGGAGATCGGCACCAACTCGCCCGAGATGCTGGCGGCCGACGGCCTCGGCGTCGGCGAGGTGGGCTACCTGATCACCGGGGTGAAGGACGTCCGCCAGTCCAAGGTCGGTGACACCATCACCAGCCAGCAGAAGGGTGCGACCGAGGCGCTCGGCGGCTACAAGGACCCCAAGCCGATGGTCTTCTCGGGCCTGTACCCGCTGGACGGCTCCGACTACCCGGAGCTGCGCGACGCCCTGGACAAGCTCCAGCTCAACGACGCCGCGCTGGTCTACGAGCCGGAGACCTCCGCCGCCCTCGGCTTCGGGTTCCGCGTGGGCTTCCTGGGTCTGCTGCACCTCGACGTGATCCGGGAGCGGCTGGAGCGCGAGTTCGGCCTCGACCTCATCGCCACCGCGCCGAACGTGGTGTACCGCGTGGTCATGGAGGACGGCGGCGAGCACACCGTCACCAACCCGAGCGAGTTCCCCGAGGGCAAGATCAACGAGGTGTACGAGCCGGTCGTGCGCGCCACGATCCTGTCGCCCACCGAGTTCATCGGCTCGATCATGGAGTTGTGCCAGACCCGGCGCGGCACCCTGCTCGGCATGGACTACCTCTCCGAGGACCGGGTCGAGATCCGTTACACGCTCCCCCTCGCGGAGATCGTCTTCGACTTCTTCGACCAGCTGAAGTCGAAGACGCGCGGCTACGCGTCGCTGGACTACGAGCCCACCGGCGAGCAGACCTCCAGTCTGGTCAAGGTCGACATCCTGCTGCACGGCGACAAGGTCGACGCCTTCTCGGCGATCACCCACAAGGACGCCGCGTACGCCTACGGTGTGCGGCTCGTCGCCAAGCTGCGCGAGCTGATCCCGCGGCAGGCCTTCGAGGTGCCCATCCAGGCCGCCGTCGGCTCGCGGGTCATCGCCCGCGAGACCATCCGCGCCATCCGCAAGGACGTCCTGGCCAAGTGCTACGGCGGCGACATCTCCCGCAAGCGCAAGCTGCTGGAGAAGCAGAAGGAGGGCAAGAAGCGGATGAAGATGGTGGGTTCCGTGGAGGTTCCGCAGGACGCCTTCATCGCCGTCCTGAGCAGCGACGAGAACGCGGGCTCGGGCAAGGGCAAGAAGTAGTCCGCCGACACGCCGGTTCCGGGGCCCGTCGCGCTGTAGCGCGGCGGGCCCCGCCGCGTCACCGGGTCGCCGTTGTGTAAAAAGTGACAGTCCGTGGCCCCTTACGTGCAGGCCAGTCGCCCTCTACTCTGATCCCTGCTCGATAGTTACTCGCGAGTTAAACAACAGCCGCACCGAGTCGGCCGCATTGTCAACAGCTGCACCGAGCCAGCCGCACCGTCGCGGGTCCCGGAGGATGTCGTGAGCGACACACAGACACTGATCGAGAACCGTCCGCCGTCCGTCGCGGGCCTCTTCCTGGAGCGGGTGGCCGCCACGCCGGACGCGGAAGCCTACCGCTACCCCGTGCCGGCACCGGCGGGCGAGGGCCCGGACGACTGGAAGTCGCTGAGCTGGGCGCAGGCCGCCGAGCGGGTCCACGCCATCGCGGCCGGCCTGATCGAGCTGGGCGTGCAGCCCGAGCAGCTGGTGGCGCTGGCCTCCTCCACCCGGATCGAGTGGATCCTCGCCGACCTCGGCATCATGTGCGCGGGCGCGGCGACGACCACCATCTACCCGCAGACCAACGCCGAGGAGTCGGCGTTCATCCTCTCCGACTCCGGCAGCCGGGTGCTGATCGCGGAGGACGCGGCCCAGGTCGCCAAGGCGGTGGAGAAGCGCCAGGAGCTGCCCGAGCTGACCCATGTGGTGGTGATCGACCCGGCCGGGGTGGAGACCGCCGACTGGATCCTCACGCTCGACGAACTGGAGAAGCGCGGCGCCGCCCGCCTGGAGCAGGACCCGCAGCTGATCAAGGAGCGGGTCGGCGCGATCACCAGGGAGCAGCTCGCCACCGTCATCTACACGTCGGGCACCACGGGCCGCCCCAAGGGCGTGCGTCTCCCGCACGACAACTGGTCGTACATGGCGAAGGCGATCGCCGCGACCGGCCTGGTCGGCCCCGACGACGTGCAGTACCTGTGGCTGCCGCTCGCCCACGTGTTCGGCAAGGTGCTGACCTCCGGCCAGATCGAGGCCGGGCACGTCACCGCCGTGGACGGCCGCGTCGACAAGATCATCGACAACCTGCCGGTCGTGCGGCCGACGTACATGGCGGCCGTCCCCCGCATCTTCGAGAAGGTCTACAACGGGGTGGCCGCGAAGGCCCGTGCGGGCGGCGCCGCCAAGTACAAGATCTTCCAGTGGGCCGCCGAGGTGGCCCGCGAGTACGCCAAGGCCGCACAGGACAACTTCCGGCGCACCGGCACGGCCTCCGTGCCCTTCGGGCTCGGCGCCAAGCACAAGGTCGCCGACGCGCTCGTCTACGCGAAGATCCGCGAGGCGTTCGGCGGAAACCTGCGCGCGTGCGTCTCCGGCAGCGCGGCCCTCGCGCCGGACATCGGCTTCTTCTTCTCCGGCGCCGGCATCCACATCCTCGAGGGGTACGGCCTGACGGAGTCCTCCGCGGCCTCCTTCGTGAACCCCGGCGAGGCCTACCGCACCGGCACGGTCGGCAAGCCGCTGCCCGGCACCGAGGTGCGCATCGCCGACGACGGCGAGATCCTGCTGCGCGGCCCCGGCATCATGGAGGGCTACCACGGGCTGCCCGAGAAGACCGTGGAGGTCCTGGAGGCCGACGGCTGGTTCCACACCGGCGACATCGGCGAGCTGTCCCCCGACGGGTACCTGCGGATCACCGACCGCAAGAAGGACCTCATCAAGACGTCCGGCGGCAAGTACATCGCGCCCGCCGAGGTCGAGGGACAGTTCAAGGCGGTCTGCCCGTACGTCTCCAACATCCTCGTGCACGGCGCCGACCGGAACTTCTGCACGGCCCTGATCGCCCTGGACGAGGTGTCCCTGCGCAGCTGGGCCGAGGAGAACGGCCTGGGCGGCAAGTCGTACGCCGAGATCGTGGCCGCACCGGAGACGGTGGCGCTCATCGACGGCTACGTGAAGCACCTCAACCAGGGGCTGCAGAAGTGGCAGACGATCAAGAAGTTCCGGCTGCTGCCGCGTGACCTCGACGTGGAGCACGGCGAGATCACGCCGAGCCTGAAGCTGAAGCGGCCGGTCGTCGAGCGCGAGTACAAGCACTTGATCGACGAGATGTACGCCGGGGCGCGCGAGGCGTAGGCGCCGACGGGGGACCTCGAGGCCGGGGGCGGCCGCGGACACGCCGCCCCCGACCGAGGCCTACACCGGCACGGGCACCGGGACGAACGACAGGGTGCTCGAATCCCGCCCCCGAAGCGCCCCTTTCCGGACACATGCGGAACCCGGTTTTCCCTCATCACGGCCCACTTCGGTAACTCAGCGCGTAGGGTCGCGACCGGTCTGTCACCCTGTCGGCATCGGCCGGGGTGTGCCGCCCGCGGACCGAGGCCCGATTCGTCGATCGCCCGGGAGCCGTCCATGGGGGCCATTCCCACGCAACGGGAGACCGTGTCCCGTGCCAGTGGTGCGCCGGCGCACGCGGGCGGGCACCCGCACACGCGCGCGACCCTCGTCGGCGGCCCCCTCGCGCCCGGCGCCGCCCGTGACGTCGTCCGCGTCGCGTTCGCCGAGTGGGCCGGCCGCGGCCTGCCCGGCGCCCGGGAACTGGCGGGACGGCTCGGCGAGGAGGCGGTACTCGTCGTCAGCGAACTGGTCACCAACGCCGTCGTGCACGCCGGTACCGACGTCGACCTGCTGTGCCGGCTGGAGGCGGAACCGGAACAGCCCGACACCTGCGCCGTCGTCGTGGAGGTCACCGACCGCCACCCCTCGCGCGCGCCCCGCGACGGCGGCCCCGACACGCCGTACGACCTTCCCGAGTACGGCCGCGGCCTGCGCCTGGTGGCCACGCTGGCCGACGCGTGGGGGGTGACGTACCGCCGGGGGGCGAAGACCGTGTGGGCGCGGCTCCCCGCCCGCCCGGCGGACGACGGGAACCCCGACGAACCCTGGGCCCGCACCGCCCCCGAGCCCGCCACTCCCCTCGCCTTCGCCGAGGCGCTCGCCCCCGAGGGCCGGTCCGGCGCCCACGACCGCGACTGGCTCGGCCGCGGCGCCCTGTCCTTCCTCGCCGAGGCCTCCGACCTGCTCGCCGGGCAGCTCGACGAGGAGCTGGTCGCCGCGCTCACCGGCCAGCTGATCGTGCCGCGCCTCGCGGACTGGTGCGCGATCCGGCTGGAGGACGAACTCGGGCCGCGCGCCGGCTGGGACGACGGACCGCAGGCACGGCTGACCCGCGTCTGGCACGTCAGCGAGAACCACGTCGAGGAGCTGCGCCGGGCCCTGGAGAAGGACCCGCCGCGCCCGCCCGACGGCCCCGACTCCGGGCCCGCGGCCCACCCCTGGCCCGGCGGCGCGCTCGGCCCGCACGGCACCGCCCTCGCCTACCGCCTGGTCGCCGGCGGCCGCCCGCTCGGCACCCTCGTCATCGGACGGGCCGGGCTGCCGTGCTTCCCCGACGAGGTCACCGGGCTCGTCGAGGACCTCGGCCGACGCGTGGCCCTCGCCATCGGCGCCGCCCGCCAGTACGCCCGCCAGGCCACCATCAGCGCCGTCCTCCAGCGCGGTCTGCTGCCCGGCGCGGTCGCCGAGATCCCCGGCCTGCGCAGCGCCCTCGTCCACGAGCCGCGCGAGCAGGGCGGGCCGAGCGGCGACTTCTACGACCTGTTCCCGGTGGGTGACGGCCGCTGGTGCTTCGCCGTCGGCGACGTCCAGGGCAAGGGTCCCGAGGCGGCCGTGGTCATCGGACTGGCCCGGCCCTGGCTGCGGCTGCTGGCCCGCGAGGGGTACGGCGTCGCCGACGTCCTCGACCGCCTCAACCAGCTCCTCCTCGACGACGCCACCGAGGCCGCCGACGCGGCCGCCCGCGCCTTGGTCGGTCCGGCGGGCCCCGGCGACGGGCCGCAGACCCGCTTCCTCTCGCTCCTCTACGGCGAGCTCGTGCCCTTCGACGGCGGCGTCCGCTGCACCCTCGCCTCGGCCGGTCACCCCCTGCCCCTGCTGCTCGGGCCCGACGGCGGCGTGACCACGGTCGCGCAGCCGCAGACCCTCCTGGGCGTCGTCGAGGACGCCACGTACGTCAGCGAGAGCCTGGACCTGTGGCCCGGCGACACCCTGCTCTGCGTCACCGACGGCGTCACCGAGCGCCGCTCCGGCTCCCGCCAGTTCGACGACGGCGACGGCCTCGCCCTCGCCCTGTCCGGCTGCGCGGGGCTGGACGCGGAGCTGATCGCCGAGCGGATCCGCCGCCTGGTCCACGAGTTCGGCGGCCGGCCCCCGGAGGACGACCTCGCCCTGCTGGTGCTCCAGGCCGAGTAGCCGGGCGGTGCAGGCGCGGCGCAGGTGCGGCACCGCGGAGGAGCCGGACGGCGGACCCACGGGACCCACGGGCCGCGTACGGGACAATGGAGGACATGCCTTCCGCACTTCCCGACGGCGAGCCCGTCCCCACCGACGGCGCACTGCCCGCCTCCGCGCTCGCCGGGGCCGCCGACCGCCCCCTCGGGTTCTACCTGCACGTGCCCTACTGCGCGAGCCGCTGCGGCTACTGCGACTTCAACACCTACACCGCCACCGAGCTGCGCGGCACCGGCGGTGTCCTCGCCTCCCGCGAGAACTACGCCGACACCCTGGTCGACGAGATCCGGCTGGCCCGCAAGGTCCTCGGCGACGACCCGCGCGAGGTCCGCACGGTCTTCGTCGGCGGCGGCACGCCCACCCTGCTCGCGGCCGGGGACCTGGTCCGGATGCTCACGGCGATCCGCGAGGAGTTCGGGCTGGCCGCGGACGCGGAGGTCACCACCGAGGCCAACCCGGAGTCGGTCGACCCGGCGTACCTCGCCACGCTCCGCCAGGGCGGCTTCAACCGGATCTCCTTCGGGATGCAGAGCGCCCGGCAGCACGTGCTGAGGATCCTCGACCGCACCCACACGCCCGGCCGCCCCGAGGCCTGCGTGGCGGAGGCCCGCGCCGTCGGCTTCGAGCACGTCAACCTCGACCTGATCTACGGCACCCCCGGCGAGTCGGACGACGACTGGCGGGCCTCCCTGGACGCCGCCCTCGGTGCCGGACCCGACCACGTCAGCGCGTACGCCCTGATCGTCGAGGAGGGCACCCAGCTCGCCCGCCGGATCCGCCGCGGCGAGGTCCCGATGACCGACGACGACGTCCACGCGGACCGGTACCTGATCGCGGAGGAGACGATGTCCGCGGCGGGCTTCGACTGGTACGAGGTGTCCAACTGGGCCACCTCCGAGGCGGCCCGCTGCCTGCACAACGAGCTGTACTGGCGGGGCGCCGACTGGTGGGGCGCGGGTCCGGGGGCCCACAGCCACGTCGGCGGCGTGCGCTGGTGGAACGTGAAGCACCCGGGGGCGTACGCGGCGGCACTGGCGGGCGGCCGTTCACCGGGTGCCGGACGCGAGGTCCTGTCGGAGGAGGACCGCCGGGTCGAGCGGATCCTGCTGGAGCTGCGGCTGCGGGAAGGGGTTCCGCTGGACCTGCTGAAGGAGGCGGGGCTGGCGGCGTCGCGACGGGCCCTGTCGGAGGGGCTGCTGGACGGCGACCCCTACGAGGCGGGCCGGGCCGTCCTCACCCTGCGGGGCCGGCTGCTGGCGGACGCGGTGGTGCGGGACCTGGTGGACTGAGGGTCCCGACCGAGGGACCTCGACCCCGGTGTCCCGTGCCCCGGGTCAGGTCTCGGCCGGTGCCGTGACGAAGTCGATCAGTTCCTCGACCGCTCTCAGCAGCTCCGGCTCCAGGTCCTTGTAGGACCCCACCCGCTTCAGGATGGCCTGCCACACCGCGCCGGTGTTCTCCGACGGCCATCCCAGGGCCCGGCACACCCCCGTCTTCCAGTCCTGCCCGTGCGGGACGCGGGGCCAGGCCGCGATGCCCACCGCCGACGGCTTCACCGCCTCCCAGACGTCGATGTACGGGTGGCCCACCACCACCGCGTGCTCGCTGGTCACGGACCGGGCGATGCGCCACTCCTTGGTGCCGGGGACGAGGTGGTCCACCAGTACGCCCAGGCGGGCGTCGGGGCCGGGGGCGAACTCGGCGACGATCGACGGCAGGTCGTCCACGCCCTCCAGGTACTCCACGACCACGCCCTCGACGCGCAGGTCGTCGCCCCACACCTTCTCCACCAGCTCGGCGTCGTGCCGGCCCTCGACGTAGATGCGGCCGGCGCGGGCCACCCGGGCGCGGGCGCCGGGCACGGCGACCGAACCGGAGGCGGTACGGGCGGGCCGTACCGGAGCCGCCGGGGCCGGGCGGACCAGCGTCACGATCCGTCCCTCCAGGAGGAAGCCGCGCGGCTCCAGCGGGAAGACCCGGTGCTTGCCGAAGCGGTCCTCCAGGGTGACCGTGCCCGCCTCGCAGCGGATCACCGCGCCGCAGAAACCGGTGCCGGGCTCCTCCACCACCAGACCGGGGTCCGCGGGGACCTCGGGGGCGGACCGCTGCTTCTTCCACGGCGGGGTCAGGTCGGCGGAGTACACACGGGGGCCCATTCGGATGACGATAGGAGAAGCCCCGGCAAGGTCACGGCGACACGCCGAAACGCGCGGCCAGCGCGTCCCGTTGGGCCCGGACGAACGCGGCGTCCACCACCGCGCCGTGACCGGGCACGTACAGCGCGTCCTCGCCGCCGAGGTCCAGCAGCCGGTCGAGGGCGGCCGGCCAGTGCGACGGTACGGCGTCGGGCCCGGCCTGCGGTTCGCCGGACTCCTCGACGAGGTCGCCGCAGAAGACGACCTCGGGCGAGCCGGGGCCCGCCGGGACGAGGACGGCGAGGTCGTGCGCGGTGTGGCCCGGACCGACGTTCGCCAGCAGGACCTGCCGCCCGCCGCCCAGGTCGAGCGTCCACTCGCCGCAGACCGGGTGGTGGGGCCGTACCAGGGTGTCCGCGGCCTCCGCGGCCGCGGTCTCGTCCAGGCCGCACCGGACCGCGTCCGCGCGCAGCTCGTCCGCCGGTACCGTGTCCGCCCCCACCGCCGCGTAGACCTCCGCGCCCGCGAAGGCCGCCGCCCCGAGGACGTGGTCGAAGTGGGGGTGCGTGAGCGCGAGATCCGTCACACGGCGGCCGGCGAGTTCCTCGGCGCGCGCCCGCAGCCGGGCGCCCTCGGCGAGACTCGACCCCGCGTCCACCAACAGGGCCCGCCCCTCCCCGACGACCAGCCCCACCGTGCAGTCCCAGCCGGGCAGCCGGCACCGGCCGACCCCGGTGGCGACCCGCTCCCATCCCAGCTCTTCCCAAGTCACGCTCATACCGCGACGCTAGCCCCGGCGGCCCGGCGGGGCGACCGACCTTGCCCAGGGTGTACCCCACAGCCGTACACTGGGCCGGGGAACGCTGGCACTCGGATGTGAAGAGTGCCAGGCGAGGCGCCCGGGGGACCGGGGAAGACTTCTGGAGGTGAGCGCGGTGCTGAGTGAACGCAGGCTCCAAGTGCTGCGCGCCATCGTCCAGGACTACGTCGGCACCGAGGAACCCGTGGGTTCCAAGGCGCTCACCGAGCGGCACAACCTCGGCGTCTCCCCGGCCACGGTCCGCAACGACATGGCGGCCCTGGAGGACGAGGGGTACATCGCGCAGCCGCACACCAGCGCCGGGCGCATCCCCACCGACAAGGGCTACCGGCTGTTCGTCGACAAGCTGGCCGGCGTCAAGCCGATGACGGCCCCCGAGCGGCGGGCCATCCAGAACTTCCTCGACGGCGCCGTCGACCTCGACGACGTCGTGGCCCGGACCGTACGGCTGCTCGCGCAGCTCACCCGGCAGGTCGCCGTCGTGCAGTACCCGTCGCTGACGCGCTCCACGGTGCGGCACGTCGAGCTGCTGTCGCTGGCGCCGGCCCGGCTGATGCTGGTGCTGATCACGGACACCGGGCGGGTCGAGCAGCGGATGGTGGACTGCCCGGCGCCCTTCGGCGAGGCCTCGCTGGCGGACCTGCGGGCGCGGCTGAACAGCCGGGTCGCGGGCCGCCGCTTCAGCGACGTGCCGCGGCTGGTCGAGGACCTGGCCGACGCCTTCGAGGTTGAGGACCGCGGCACGGTCACGACGGTGCTCTCCACGCTGCTGGAGACGCTCGTCGAGGAGAACGAGGAGCGGTTGATGATCGGCGGCACCGCCAATCTCACCCGCTTCGGACATGACTTTCCCCTCACGATCCGACCCGTCCTGGAAGCCTTGGAGGAGCAGGTCGTGCTCCTCAAGCTCCTCGGCGAGGCGGGGGATTCGGGCATGACCGTACGCATCGGTCACGAGAACGCCTACGAGGGACTCAACTCCACTTCGGTGGTGTCGGTCGGCTACGGTTCGGGCGGCGAGGCAGTCGCCAAGCTCGGCGTGGTCGGACCGACCCGCATGGATTACCCGGGAACGATGGGAGCGGTACGCGCAGTGGCACGGTACGTCGGACAGATCCTGGCGGAGTCGTAAGTGGCCACGGACTACTACGCCGTTCTCGGCGTGCGCCGCGACGCGTCGCAGGAAGAGATCAAGAAGGCCTTCCGGCGGCTCGCACGCGAGCTGCACCCGGACGTCAACCCCGATCCGAAGACCCAGGAGCGGTTCAAGGAGATCAACGCCGCCTACGAGGTGCTGTCGGACCCGCAGAAGAAGCAGGTCTACGACCTCGGCGGCGACCCGCTGTCCCAGGCGGGGGGCGGCGCGGGCGGCTTCGGGGCCGGTGGCTTCGGCAACTTCTCCGACATCATGGACGCCTTCTTCGGCACGGCGTCGCAGCGCGGACCGCGCTCGCGCACCCGCCGGGGCCAGGACGCGATGATCCGGCTGGAGATCGACCTCGACGAGGCGGCCTTCGGCACGACCAAGGACATCCAGGTCGACACGGCGATCGTCTGCGGCACCTGCAGCGGCGAGGGCGCGGCGCCGGGGACCACCGCGCAGACCTGTGACATGTGCCGCGGCCGCGGTGAGGTGTCGCAGGTGACGCGGTCCTTCCTCGGCCAGGTCATGACCTCGCGGCCCTGCCCGCAGTGCCAGGGCTTCGGCACCGTCGTGCCGACGCCGTGCCCGGAGTGCGCGGGCGACGGCCGGGTGCGCTCGCGTCGCACGCTGACCGTGAAGATCCCGGCCGGCGTCGACAACGGCACCCGCATCCAGCTCGCCGGCGAGGGCGAGGTCGGGCCCGGCGGCGGTCCCGCCGGTGACCTGTACGTCGAGATCCACGAGCTGCCGCACGCGCAGTTCCAGCGGCGCGGCGACGACCTGCACTGCACGGTCACCCTGCCGATGACCGCGGCGGCCCTCGGCACCAAGGTGCCGCTGGAGACGCTCGACGGGCTCGAGGAGGTCGACATCCGGCCCGGCACGCAGTCGGGGCAGTCGATCCCGCTGCACGGGCGCGGTGTCACGCACCTGCGGGGCGGCGGACGCGGTGACCTCATCGTGCACGTCGAGGTGCAGACGCCCAACAAGCTGGACCCCGAGCAGGAGCGGCTGCTGCGGGAGCTGGCGAAGCTGCGCGGGGAGGAGCGGCCCCTCGGGCAGTTCCAGCCCGGCCAGCAGGGCCTGTTCTCCCGGCTGAAGGACGCCTTCAACGGACGCTGACGGTGGCGGGTGGGCGGTGGGGCCTCCTCGCCCCGCCGCCGCTTCCCCGTCCCGTCCCCCCGGGGGCCGTGCCCCCGGACCCCCGCTCTCGGCCCGGACGGCCCCTCCGCGAATGCCGGACGGGCTGGATTCGGACTCGTCCGGGCGACGTGACAACATGCCGTCATGTCCTCCGCACTGACCGATCTCCTCCCTCTCCCGATCGTGCAGGCCCCCATGGCGGGCGGCGTCTCCCTCCCGCAGCTCGCCGCCGCCGTGTCCGAGGCCGGCGGGCTGGGCTTCCTGGCCGCCGGGTACAAGACCGCCGACGGCATGTACCAGGAGATCAAGCAACTGCGGAGCCTGACCTCCCGGCCCTTCGGCGTGAACCTGTTCATGCCGCAGCCCGAGCACGCCGAGACCGGCGCCGTCGAGGTCTACGCCCACCAGCTGGCCGGTGAGGCCGCCTGGTACGGAGCCGAACTGGGCGATCCGGACAGCGGCCGCGACGACGGCTACGACGCCAAACTGGCGGTACTGCTGGACAACCCGGTGCCGGTGGCCTCGTTCCACTTCGGCGTCCCCGGCCCGGACGCGCTGGCCGCGCTGCGCCGGGCCGGCACGTTCACCCTGGTCACCGCGACCACCGTGGAGGAGGCCGTCGCGGTCGAGCGGGCCGGCGCGGACGCGGTGATCGTGCAGGGCGTGGAGGCCGGCGGACACCAGGGCACCCACCGCGACATCCCCGAGAACGACGGCTCCGGGATCGGCCTGCTGTCGCTGGTCGCCCAGGTCCGGGAGGCCGTCGGCCTGCCGCTGATCGCCGCGGGCGGCCTCATGCGGGGCAGCCAGATCGCCGCCGTCCTCGCCGCCGGGGCGAGCGCCGCCCAGCTCGGCACCGCCTTCCTCGCGACGCCCGAGTCCGGCGCGGCCGCCGTGCACAAGGAGGCGCTCACCGACCCGCTCTTCGTGCGCACGGAACTGACCCGCGCCTTCTCCGGACGCCCGGCCCGCGGCCTCGTCAACCGCTTCCTGCGCGAGCACGGACCGTACGCGCCCGCCGCCTACCCCGAGGTCCACCACCTGACCTCGCCGCTGCGCAAGGCCGCCGCGAAGGCGGGCGACGCGCAGGGCATGGCGCTGTGGGCCGGCCAGGGACACCGGCTGGCCCGCACCCTGCCCGCCGGTCGGCTGGTGGAGGTGCTGACGGCCGAACTCGACGCGGCGAGGACGGCGTCGTCGGACGGCGGCGCGGCCGGCGCGGGCGGTGCGCGATGACCGCCCCCGTCTTCGTCGTCGACGAACTGCCGGGCGGTCCGGCCGAGTTCGTACTGGACGGGCCCGAGGGACGGCACGCCGTCTCCGTGAAGCGGCTGCGGGCCGGTGAGGAGGTCGTCCTCACCGACGGCACCGGCCGCTGGGCGCGGGGCGAGGTCGTCGCCGCCGAGGGCAAGGACCGGCTCGTCGTCGATCTGGCCCAGGTGGCGGAGGAGCCCGCAGAGGCGCCGCGGATCACCGTCGTCCAGGCGCTGCCCAAGGGCGACCGGGGCGAACTGGCCGTCGAGACGATGACCGAGACCGGCGTCGACGCGATCGTGCCCTGGTCCGCGTCCCGCTGCATCACCCAGTGGAAGGGCGACCGCGGGCTGAAGGCGCTCGCCAAGTGGCGGGCGACCGCCCGCGAGGCCGGCAAGCAGTCCCGCCGGGTCCGCTTCCCCGAGGTCGCCGACGCCGCGACCACCAGGCAGGTGGCGGCACTGCTGGCCCGGGCCGACTTCGCGGCCGTGCTCCACGAGGACCGCGACTACGGCAGCGAGCCGCTGGCGACCGCGCCGCTTCCCGCGGACGGGGAGATCGTGCTCGTCGTCGGACCCGAAGGGGGCGTCTCCCCGGAGGAGCTGGCGCTCTTCGAGGGGGCCGGTGCCAGGGCGTACCGGCTGGGGCGCAGCGTGCTGCGGACCTCGACCGCCGGGACGGCCGCCGCCGCCCTGCTCCTGGGGCGGACCGGCCGCTGGTCCTGACCGGCCGCCGGTCCTCACCCGTCCGCCTCCGAGAACCAGGTCAGTCCGGTGGGGCTTCGGGCGTGGTCGCCGCGCGACCGAGGGCGTCGAACAGGATCCAGCCGTCCAACTCCCGCTCCCGCTTCCCCCCGTGCGGCAGCAGCCGGCGGCGGACGGCCTCGTCGACGAGCGCGCGCACCGTGCCGGGCCTGTGCAGGTTGAGGTGGTGGGCGCGGTCGCCGACGCCGCCCGCGTGCGTGTACGCGCCGCCGCCGACGTAACGGCCCTCGCCCTCGCGGAAGACGATCCTGGTGCGCACGCCGTCCCGGATCAGGGTGAGGACGTCCCGGCAGCCCCGGCCGTCCCGGTGCCGGTGGCGGACCGTCCACAGGTAGGCGGTCGTGTCGTCGACGATCAGTTTCCTCGGGCGGCGGCGGTCGCGCATGCGGTCACCGTAGATCGGTGCGGCGGTGCGGCGCATGGCGTTAAGCGCTCTACCGCGTCCTCGCCGGCGGTGGCAGGCTGCCCTCCATGGGGGCATGGAGGACGAGGATGCGGGGCCGGGCGCGCGGGACACGTGCGGTGGCGGTGGCGGGGCTGGCGGTCCTGGCCGTGGCCGGCGCGGTGGCGTGCGAGCCCGGCGGGATGGGCTCGGCGGCCGTCGCGTACACCACCGACGAGGCGGCGACCGCCGAGATCGAGCGCCGGGACGTCGACGTGCGGTGGCTGACCTGCACCGCCGACTACGGCGACGACGGCGCCTCCGGGGGCCGGGGGACCGTCGCCTCCGTCGACTGCGAGGGCGAGACCGGCAACGGGCGGGACATCGCCGTCACCGGCCACGTCACGCGCGCCGTCGACGGCTCCTGCGTGCGCGGCGACCTCCGCGCGGACGTCGGCGACAAGCAGCTGTTCCAGGTGAGCGGGCTCGGCGACTGCGGGTCCGCCACCCCCTCGCCGCTCGTCCCGCCCCGCTCCGCGCAGCCCGCCGAACCCGGGCGGCCCACGGTCACCGTGACCGTCACCCGGACGGTCCGGTGCGGGGACGACACACGCTGCGGGTCCGCCGGCACCAAGTGACCCGGGCGGCCGACCGGTCAGAACCCCTGTCGGTCACCGCCGCCCTTGCCTAGAGTGATCGGGTGACACAGCCCGTGACGCCTGCCGCGTACTTCCGATTCCCGCACCTGCAGGGCGAGTCGGTGGCCTTCACCGCCGAGGACGACGTGTGGCTCGCGCCCCTCGACGGCGGGCGCGCCTGGCGGGTCAGCGCCGACAACACGCCGGTCACCCTGCCCCGCATCTCACCCGACGGCACCACCGTCGCCTGGACCTCCACCCGCGACGGCGCCCCCGAGGTGCACGTCGCCCCGGTCGACGGCGGCCCCGCCACCCGGCTCACGTACTGGGGCAGCCCGCAGACCAGGGTGCGCGGCTGGACCCCCGACGGCCGGGTGCTCGTGCTGAGCACCCACGACCAGGCGAGCGGGCGCCGCAGTTGGGCCCGCGCGGTCCCGCTCGACGGCGGACCGGCCACCACCCTGCCGTACGGGCCCGTCGGCGGGGTCGCCTTCGGCCCGCACACCGTGCTGGTGTCCGCGTCCATGGGGCGCGAGGCCGCCCACTGGAAGCGCTACCGGGGCGGCACGGCCGGCAAGCTGTGGATCGACCGGGACGGCGACGGCGAGTTCACGCGGCTGCACGAGGACCTCGACGGCAACATCGAGTACCCGGTGTGGGCCGGCGACCGCATCGCCTTCCTCTCCGACCACGAGGGCACCGGCGCGCTGTACTCCTCCCTCGCCGACGGCTCCGACCTGCGGCGCCACACGCCCCTCGACACGTTCTACGCCCGGCACGCGGCCGGGGACGGCGACCGCGTCGTGTACTGCTCCGCCGGTGAACTGTGGATCCTGGACGACCTCGACGGCGCCGAGCCGCGCCGCCTCGACGTCCGGCTCGGCGGGCAGCGCACCGACCGGCGGCCGCACCCGGTGCCCGCCGCCCGCTGGCTGGGCTCCGCCGCCCCCGACCACACCGCGCGCGGCAGCGCCGTCGAGGTGCGCGGTGCCGTCCACTGGGTCACCCACCGCCACGGTCCCGCCCGCGCCCTGGCCGCCGAACCCGGCGTGCGGGCCCGGCTGCCGCGCACCTTCCGCACGGAGGGTGAGGAATGGGTGGTGTGGGTGACCGACGCCGAGGGCGAGGACGCCCTGGAGTTCGCCCCCGCCACCGGCCCGGCATCGGGCGCCACCCCGCGCCGGCTGGCCGCCGGACGCCTCGGCCGGGTGGTGGAACTGGCCATGGCCCCCGACGGCAGCCGGGCCGCCGTCGCCGCGCACGACGGGCGGCTGCTGCTCGTCGAGCGGGAGACCGGCGAGGTCCGCGAGGTCGACCGCAGCGAGGACGGCGACGTCGGCGGCCTCGTCTTCTCACCCGACTCGGCCTGGCTGGCCTGGTCGCACCCCGGCCCGCGCCCGCTCAGCGGGCTCAGGCTCGCCAACACCGCGGACCTGTCGGTCACCGAGGCGACCCCGCTGCGCTTCCACGACTACGCGCCCGCCTTCACCCTCGACGGCAAGCACCTCGCGTTCCTGTCGACGCGCGCCTTCGACCCGGTCTACGACGAGCACGCCTTCGACCTCTCCTTCATCGAAGGAGCCCGCCCGTACCTCATCCCGCTGGCCGCGACCACCCCCTCGCCGTTCGGCCCGCAGCGGCACGGCCGCCCCTTCGAGGCACCCGACAAGGACGAGACCCCCGACAGCGAGGGCACCCCGGCCACCCGGATCGACCTGGAGGGCCTCGCCGACCGGATCGTGCCCTTCCCCGTCGAGGCCGGCCGCTACTCGGGGCTGCGCGCCGCCAAGGACGGCGTGCTGTGGTTGCGGCACCCCGTGCGCGGTGTCCTCGGCGCCTCCCGCGCCACCCCCGACGACCCCGGTCCCGGCACCGAGCTGGAACGCTACGACCTCGTCCGGCAGCGCCTCGAACACCTCGCCCCCGACGCCGACGCCTTCGAGGTCAGCGGCGACGGCAAGCGGCTGCTGCTGCGGTCCGACGGCAAGCTCAAGGTCGTCCCCGGCGACCGGCGCGCCTCCGGCGACGAGGACAGCGACACCAACCTCACCGTCGACCTCGGCCGGGTCCGCCAGATCGTCGACCCGGCCGCCGAGTGGCGCCAGATGTACGACGAGACCGGCCGCCTCATGAGGGACAACTTCTGGCTGCCCGACCTCGGCGGAATCGACTGGGACGGCGTCCTCGACCGCTACCGGCCGCTCCTCGACCGGGTCGCCACCCGCGACGACCTCGTCGACGTCCTGTGGGAGGTGCACGGCGAACTCGGCACCTCGCACGCCTACGTCGTCCCCCGCGGCTACGGCGGCGGCGCCCGCCAGGGTCTGCTCGGCGCCGACATCTCCCGTCACGACGACGGCGGTTGGCGCATCGACCGGATCCTGCCGTCGGAGACCTCCGATCCCGACGCCCGCTCCCCGCTCGCCGCGCCCGGCGTCGCGGTGCGCGCGGGCGACGCGATCCTCGCCGTCGCCGGGCACCCCGTGGACCCGGTCACCGGACCCGGACCGCTCCTCGTCGGCACGGCGGGCAGGGCCGTCGAGCTGACCGTGTCGCCGGCCGGCGGGGGCGAACCCCGGCACGCCGTCGTCGTCCCCGTCGACGACGAGGGGCCGCTGCGCTACCACGCCTGGGTCGCGGATCGGCGGGCGTACGTGCACGAGAGGTCCGGCGGCCGGCTCGGCTACCTCCACGTGCCCGACATGCAGGCCCCCGGCTGGGCCCAGATCCACCGCGACCTGCGGGTGGAGGTGGCCCGCGAGGGCCTCGTCGTGGACGTCCGCGAGAACCGGGGCGGGCACACCTCCCAGCTCGTCGTGGAGAAGCTGGCGCGGCGGATCGTCGGCTGGGACGTGCCGCGCGGGATGCGGCCGTACAGCTATCCGGAGGACGCGCCGCGCGGGCCCGTCGTCGCGGTCGCCGACGAGTTCTCCGGCTCCGACGGGGACATCGTCAACGCGGCGGTCAAGGCGCTGGGCATCGGGCCGGTGGTCGGGACCCGCACCTGGGGCGGCACGATCGGCATCGACAGCCGGTACCGGCTGGTCGACGGGACGCTGGTCACCCAGCCCAAGTACGCGATCTGGCTGGAGGGTTACGGCTGGGGCGTGGAGAACCGCGGCGTCGACCCGGACGTGGAGGTGGTGATCCGCCCCCAGGACCACGTGGCGGGCCGGGACCCGCAGGTGGAGGAGGCGGTACGGCTGGCACTGCTCGCACTGGAGGAGACGCCGGCGAAGACGGCTCCGCCGTTGCCGGAGTCGTAGTTCGCCGGTGTCGGGGTGGCCGCCCGCGGGGGCTGCCGCCCCCGGGCCCCCGCTTCCGGCCCGGACGGCCTCGTCCTCGAACTCGCCCGGAGGGGGCGCCCCCGGACGGGCTGGATCGGCCCGGCGCTCGCTACCATGCCTGCGTACTGATCAGACCGGCGTGAGGAGACACCCCTATGCCAGGCGAGCCGCAGGACGACTGTCTGTTCTGCAAGATCGTGGCGGGGACGATCCCCGCGACGATCGTCCGGGAGACCGGGACGACCATCGCCTTCCGGGACATAAACCCCCAGGCGCCCACGCACGTCCTGGTGATCCCCAAGGCGCACCACGTGGACGCCGCCGCCCTCGCCGCCGAGGCGCCGCAGCTCGCCGCGGACGTCCTGCGCGAGACGCAGGCGGTCGCCGACCAGGAGAAGCTGGAGAGCTACCGCATCGTCTTCAACACCGGCAGCGGCGCCGGCCAGACCGTCTGGCACGCCCACGCGCACGTCCTCGGCGGCCGTGGCCTGCAGTGGCCCCCCGGCTGAGCCGTGTCCGTACGTGAACTGGTGGTCCTGGGCACCGCCAGCCAGGTCCCGACCCGGCACCGCAATCACAACGGCTATCTCCTGCGCTGGGACGGCGAGGGCATCCTCTTCGATCCCGGCGAGGGCACCCAGCGCCAGATGCTGCGGGCCGGGGTCGCCGCGCACGACCTGCACCGGATCTGCGTCACGCACTTCCACGGCGACCACTGCCTCGGCGTCGCCGGGGTGATCCAGCGCGTCAACCTCGACCGGGTCCCGCACCCGGTGACCGCCCACTTCCCGCGGTCCGGGCAGCACTTCTTCGACCGGCTCCGGTACGCCACCGCCTACCGCGAGACCGTCGGCGTCACCGAGGTCCCGGTCGACGGCGACGGGCCCCTCGCCGTCACCGCGTCGTACACGCTTCAGGCCCGCAGGCTCTCCCACCCGGTCGAGTCCTACGGCTACCGCCTGATCGAGCCCGACGGCCGCCGGATGCTGCCCGACCGGCTCGCGGCGCACGGCGTGCGGGGACCCGACGTCGGCCGCATCCAGCGGGAGGGCTCGGTCGGCGGGGTGTCGCTGGAGGAGGTCAGCGAAGTGCGGCGCGGGCAGCGCTTCGCGTTCGTCATGGACACCCGCCTGTGCGACGGCGTGGGGGAGCTGGCCGAGGGCTGCGACCTGCTGGTCATCGAGTCGACGTTCCTCGACGAGGACGAGCGGCTCGCCGACGAGCACGGCCATCTGACCGCCGGTCAGGCCGGACGGGTCGCGCGGGACGCCGGGGTCCGGCACCTCGTGCTCACCCACTTCAGCCAGCGCTACGGCGAACCCGCCGAGTTCGAGCGGCAGGCGCGGGCGGCCGGGTTCGCCGGGGAGCTGACGGTGGCGTACGACCTGCTGCGGGTGCCGGTTCCGAAACGCCGGTAAAGCACCCGTACGATGCTTTGATGCCCCTCCCCAAAGCTGAACTGCACCTGCACATCGAAGGCACCCTGGAGCCGGAGCTGGCCTTCGAGCTGGCCGCCCGCAACGGTGTCGCGCTGCCGTACGCCGACACCGAGGCGCTCCGCGAGGCGTACCGGTTCGAGGACCTCCAGTCGTTCCTGAACCTGTACTACGAGCTGATGGCGGTCCTGCGCACCGAGCGGGACTTCGAGGACCTGGCGAACGCCTACCTCGCCCGTGCCGCCGCCCAGGGCGTACGGCACGCGGAGATCTTCTTCGACCCGCAGGCCCACCTCGCCCGGGGTGTCGGAATGGGCACGGTCGTCGAGGGGCTGTGGCGGGCGCTCGGCGGCAGCGAGGCGAACCACGGCGTCTCCACCCGGCTGATCATGTGCTTCCTGCGCGACGAGTCCGCCGAGTCGGCGCTGGAGACCCTCGACGCCGCGAAGCCCCACCTCGATCGGATCACCGGCGTCGGGCTGGACTCGGCGGAGGTCGGGCATCCGCCCGCCAAGTTCCGCGAGGTCTACGAGGCCGCCGCCGCCCTCGGCCTGCGGCGGGTGGCGCACGCCGGCGAGGAGGGGCCGCCGGAGTACATCACCGAGGCCCTCGACGTCCTCGGGATCGAGCGCGTCGACCACGGCCTGCGCTGCATGGAGGACCCGGCGCTGGTGGAGCGGCTGGTGCGGGAGCGGATCCCGCTGACGCTGTGCCCGCTGTCCAACGTCCGGCTGCGGACGGTCGACGTCCTCGCCGACCACCCGCTGCCCGCCATGCTCGACGCCGGGCTGCTCTGCACGGTCAACTCCGACGACCCGGCCTACTTCGGCGGCTACGCGGGCGACAACTTCGACGCCGTACGGTCGGAGCTGGGCCTGGACGAGGAGCGGCTGCGCGAACTGGCCCGCAACTCCTTCGTCGCCTCCTTCCTGGAGGACGACGAGGAGCGGCGGACGCGCTACCTGGCCGAGGTCGACGCCTACCGGTTCTGAGCGGACCGGTCGCCCGCGCCGCCGGGACGCCCGATCGGGAGACCTACCGCCCGGCGCCCGGCGCGGCACCCGCCCGCCGGGGCCCGGCGGTGTCGTAGGCCCCCTGGGCGGACACGCCCGCCGGGACCTCCACCGCGATCTCCACGACCTCCTGCTCCGCCGCGCCCACCCGGGGCACCGCTCCGCCGGGCGCGCCGGTGGACGCGGCGAGGACGGCCGCCGGGGTCCCGCCGCGCCGCCGGACCGCACCCGGCAGCAGCGGACGTCCGCCCGCGTGCAGCGCGACGACGGACATCGGCACCGCCGCCACCAGCAGCCCGGCGCCCAGCACCAGCCCCATCACCGGGAAACCGGCCCGCGCCGACAGCAGGCTCCCGGTCAGCGGCCCCGCCGCCGTCCCCAGCGAGGACGCCGAGCCGACCAGCACCGCCCAGCGCCCGCGCGGGTCGAGCGAGGCGGCCAGACCGATCAGGTACGACAGCACGACCGGGTAGAGGACGTTCCAGGCGATCTCGCCCGCCGCGAAACTCCCCGGACCGGTGGCCGACGCGCTGACCACGACGCACCCGGCGATCAGCACGGTCCCACCGCCGATGGGCAGCGCCCGGCCCAGCCGCGCGCCCAACGCCCCCGCGCCCAGGACCCCCAGCAGCCCGGCGCCGAGCGCCACGGCGAAGACGACCCCGACGCCGGCCTCGCCGAGCCCCGCCTGCGTCAGGCCGATGCGCCCGCTGACCCCCCACAGGGAGTTCTGCACCAGCGACCAGCACGGCATGGCGGCCGCCAGCAACAGCCCGGACCGCAGGTGCGGCAGCCGTGCGGAACCGCCCGCGAGCCGGGCCGGAGCGGGGACCGCACGCCCCGGAAGCCGCCCGGTCAGCGGCCACACGGCGACGGCGGTGAGGGCGATCGCGGCCAGCGGCTGCCCGTGTCCGGGCCCCAGGTGCGGCACCGTCAGGTAGACGGCGCCCGCGAGCGCGGACACCCCGAGCAGGCCGAGCGTGGAGGCGCGGTGCGGGTCGGGTTCGGCGGCGATCCGGGTGGCGGCGACCGTCGTGGCCGTACCGGACCCGAATCCGCCCAGCACCGCGCCCGCGACGACCGCCGGCACGCTCCCGGCGAGAGCGGCTCCGCCGTACCCGGCGACGGCGAGCACCAGGCCGGTGCGGGCCAGGGTGCGGGCCCCGATCCGCTCGACGCGCGAGGCCAGCGCGAACCCGGCCGAGGCCGAACTCAGCAGCAGCGCGCTGCCGACGGCCCCGGCCTGGGTGGCCGACAGGGAGAGCCCCGAGTCCAGCCGTCCCACGACGGTCGGCAGCAGGTAGGGAGCGAGATACCCGGCCGTGAAAAGGGCGACGAGGGGCCAGGGGGTGGTGCGGGGCGCGAACACGGGCGTTCCAGGGCAGGCGAAGGAGCGGCCCGAGAGGAGCGGCTCAAGAAGAGGGGAGGAGCGACGACCGTCGAGGGACAGGAACGCGCGGCCAATTTGTATCAAGCACGCAGTTGCGAGCAGAAGCGGGACAAGAGTGATGTGGGCCACTATCGGTTTGGTCGGTGATCCGCCGGGGAAAGGCGTGTGCCCTCACCGTCCCCGGCCGGCCCCGCGCGTCTACGGCTCCGTTGACGCCCAGCGGTCCATGTATCTAGCCTCCATCTTCATACGTGGACGACTTTCGCACAGGGAGATGGCCGGGTGGACCTCACCGTCACGGACGTACGGCTGACGCCGATCCTGATCGCCGACCCGCCCCTCCTCAACACCCAGGGCGTGCACCAGCCGTACACCCCGCGCCTCATCGTGGAGATCGTCACGGCGGACGGCGTCACGGGCCTGGGCGAGACCTACGGCGACACCAAGTACCTCGACCTGGCCCGTCCCTACGCGAAGAAGCTCGTCGGCCGACCGGTCAGCGACCTGAACGCCCTGTTCACCCTCGGGGACGAGGTGGACGTGGACCGCTCCCGCATCTCCGACCAGGTGGACGTCGGCGGCCTGCGGGGCGTCCAGACGGCCGACAAACTGCGCCTGTCGGTGATCTCCGCCTTCGAGGTCGCCTGCCTGGACGCCCTCGGCAAGTCCCTCGGCCTGCCGGTGCACCGCCTGCTCGGCGGCAAGGTGCGCGACGCCGTCGAGTACAGCGCCTACCTCTTCTACAAGTGGGCCGACCACCCCCGGGAGGTGCCCCACGAGAAGGACGACTGGGGCGCGGCGGTCGACCCGGCCGGCATCGTCGAGCAGGCCCGCACGTTCAAGGAGCGGTACGGCTTCACCTCCTTCAAGCTCAAGGGCGGCGTCTTCCCGCCCGACGAGGAGATCGCCGCCGTACGCGCCCTCGCCGAGGCCTTCCCCGGCCACCCCCTCCGCCTGGACCCCAACGGCGCCTGGAGCGTCGCGACCTCACTGCGCGTGGCCCGGGAACTCGAGGACGTCCTCGAATACCTGGAGGACCCCGCGCTCGGCACCCCCGCCATGGCCGAGGTGGCGGCCGGAACCGGCGTACCGCTCGCCACCAACATGTGCGTGACGACGTTCGCCGAGATACGGGAGGCCTTCGCCCGCGACGCCGTCCAGGTCGTCCTCTCCGACCACCACTACTGGGGCGGCCTGCGCAACACCCAGCACCTGGCCGCGATCTGCCGCACCTTCGGCGTCGGCGTGTCCATGCACTCCAACACCCACCTCGGCATCAGCCTCGCCGCCATGACCCACGTCGCCGCCACCGTCCCCGACCTGCGCCACGCCTGCGACTCCCACTACCCCTGGCAGTCCGAGGACGTCCTCACCGACCGCCTCGCCTTCACCGACGGCAAGGTCACCGTCCCCGACACCCCGGGCCTGGGCGTCGAACTCGACCGCGACCGCCTCCACCACCTCCACCGGCGCTGGCTCGACGACAAGGGCACCTACCGCGACCGGGACGACGAGGCGGCGATGCGCGCGGCGACCCCGACCTGGACGACCCCCGCCGTCCCCCGCTGGTGACGGCCCGCCGGCCGCCCCGGCGACACCCCGCCCCCGACGCCGACGCGTCCTCCCCGACGTGGTGCACACTGGCCGGATCGGCACCACGTCAGGGAGCACACCGTGACCGCGTCCACCGGAGAGGGACACCACCGGCACCCGCGCCAGGCCCAGGTGGACCCCCTGTCCGCCCGGCGCGCCCCCACGGACCCGCCCTGGGACGTCTACCTCACCGGCACCGTCTTCCTCGACATCGTCTTCACCGGCCTGGACTCCGCCCCCGTCCGCGGCACCGAGTCCTGGGCTCGCGGCATGGGCTCCAGCCCCGGCGGCGTGGCCAACATGGCCACCGCCCTGGCCCGCCTGGGCCTGCGGACCGCCCTCGCCGCCGCCTTCGGCGACGACCACTACGGCGAGTACTGCTGGGACACCCTCGAACAGGGCGAGGGCATCGACCTGACCACGTCGCGCACGGTCCCCGGCTGGCACTCCCCGGTCACCGTCTCGATGGCGTACGAGGGCGAACGCACGATGGTCTCCCACGGCCACGAACCGCCCCCGGAGGAGCCCGCCCCCGCCTCCCCGCCGCACGCCAGGGCCGCCGTGGCCTCCCTCGTCCCCGGCCGGCGCGACTCCTGGATCGCGCAGGCGGCGAGCCGCGGCACCCGCGTCTTCGCGGACGTCGGCTGGGACGACACGGGCGCCTGGGACCTGGCGGGCCTGGCCGACCTGGAGCACTGCGAGGCCTTCCTGCCCAACGCGCAGGAGGCCATGCGCTACACGGGCGCCACCTGCCCGCGCGCCGCGGCCCACGCCCTCACCGAGCACGTACCGCTCGCGGTCGTCACCCTCGGCGCCGAGGGCGCCTACGCCGTGGACGGCCGCACGGGCGAGACCGCGGAGGTCCCCGCGATCGCCGTCGAGGCCCTCGACCCCACCGGCGCGGGGGACGTCTTCGTGGCCGGTTTCGTCACGGGCACGCTGGCCGAATGGCCGCTCGCGGACCGCCTGGCCTTCGCCGGCCTGACCGCCGCCCTGTCCGTCCAGGAGTTCGGCGGCTCGCTGTCCGCGCCCGGCTGGTCCGAGGTCGCCGCCTGGTGGCGCCGCGTGCAGTCGGTGGAGACCCAGAACCCGGAGGCACTGCGGCGGTACGCGTTCCTGGAGGACCTGCTGCCCACCCGGGAGGTCACCCCGTGGCCCCGCCGCCGAGCGGTCCCCACCATCGGGTTCGGCCGCTCGGCCTGAGCCGGGACACCGCCCGCCCGGGACTCCGGCCGCGGGCCGCCCCTTGTGCGAAAAGCCCTACGGCGTTGTCAGCCCCCTGGCGTACCCTGGAAATCGCCAGGCCGCCCTCGTGGCAGGCGAGTCGTATCCGGGAGGACGTAGAGGCCTTCGGGCCGGCCTATGACTCAGACACCGACAGCTCACACGCCCGCGCAGGGCGAGGCGAGAGCACAGTTCACCGTTCCCGCCCAGCACCCCATGGTGACCGTGCTGGGGTCCGGAGATTCCCTTCTGCGCGTGATCGAGACGGCTTTCCCGGCGGCCGACATCCATGTCCGGGGCAATGAGATCAGCGCGGTCGGCGACCCGCGGGAAGTCGCCATGGTCCAGCGCCTGTTCGACGAGATGATGCTGGTGCTCCGCACCGGGCAGCCGATGACGGAGGACGCAGTGGAACGCTCGATCGCCATGCTGCGGGCGAGTGAGAACGGGACGAACGACGGCCAGGAGACCCCGGCCGAGGTTCTGACGCAGAACATCCTGTCCTCGCGCGGTCGCACGATCAGACCCAAGACCCTCAACCAGAAGCGGTACGTCGACGCGATCGACAAGCACACGATCGTCTTCGGCATCGGTCCCGCCGGCACCGGCAAGACGTACCTGGCGATGGCCAAGGCGGTCCAGGCGCTCCAGTCCAAGCAGGTCAACCGCATCATCCTGACCCGCCCGGCGGTCGAGGCCGGCGAACGCCTCGGCTTCCTCCCCGGCACCCTCTACGAGAAGATCGACCCCTACCTGCGCCCGCTGTACGACGCCCTCCACGACATGCTCGACCCGGACTCGATCCCGAAGCTGATGGCCGCGGGGACGATCGAGGTGGCGCCGCTGGCGTACATGAGGGGCCGTACCCTCAATGATGCTTTCATCATCCTGGACGAGGCCCAGAACACGAGCCCCGAGCAGATGAAGATGTTCCTCACCCGGCTCGGCTTCGACTCGAAGATCGTGATCACCGGTGACGTGACGCAGGTCGACCTGCCGAGCGGCACCAGGTCCGGGCTGCGTCAGGTCCAGGACATCCTGGAGGGCGTGGAGGACGTCCACTTCTCCCGGCTGTCGTCCCAGGACGTCGTACGGCACAAGCTGGTGGGCCGTATCGTCGACGCGTACGAGAAGTACGACGACACGCACGGCACGGAGAACGGCACGCACAAGGGCGGCCGGGGCAAGTCCGGGCCCAAGGGGAAGTAGACCGAGCACCACCATGTCGATCGACGTCAACAACGAGTCCGGAACCGAGGTCGACGAGCAGGCGATCCTCGACATCGCCCGCTACGCGCTCGCGCGGATGCGCATCCACCCGCTCTCCGAGCTGTCGGTGATCGTCGTGGACGCCGACGCCATGGAGCAGCTGCACATCCAGTGGATGGACCTGCCGGGGCCGACGGACGTCATGTCCTTCCCGATGGACGAGCTGCGTCCGCCGTCGAAGGACGACGACGAGCCCCCGCAGGGACTGCTCGGCGACATCGTGCTGTGCCCCGAGGTCGCGAAGAAGCAGGGGGAGGAAGCGCCGACGCGGCACTCCATGGACGAGGAGCTCCAGCTGCTCACCGTCCACGGCGTGCTGCACCTGCTGGGCTACGACCACGAGGAGCCCGACGAGAAGGCCGAGATGTTCGGCCTCCAGGCGGCCATCGTGGACGGCTGGCGTGCGGAGAAGGGCCACACCGGCCCGTCCCCGGCCCCGACCGTGTCATGAGCCTTCCCCTCGTCGCCGGTGCGATCGCCCTGGTCGTCGTGGCGTGGCTCGCCGCCTGCGCGGAGGCCGGCCTCGCGCGCGTCTCCAGTTTCCGTGCCGAGGAGGCCGTCCGCTCCGGCCGGCGCGGCAGCGCGAAACTCGCGCAGGTCGCGGCCGACCCGACCCGCTACCTCAACGTGGCGCTGCTGGTCCGCGTGGTCTGCGAGATGGCGGCGGCGGCACTGGTCACCCACGCCTGCCTGAAGACGATCGACGGCACGACGCCCGCGCTGCTGGCCGCGATCGGCGTGATGGTCCTCGTGTCGTACGTCGCGGTGGGCGTCTCCCCGCGCACCATCGGCCGCCAGCACCCGCTGAACACGGCGACGGCGGCGGCGTACGTGCTGCTGCCGCTGGCGCGGATCATGGGCCCGATCCCGTCGCTGCTGATCCTCATCGGCAACGCGCTCACGCCGGGCAAGGGCTTCCGGCGCGGCCCGTTCGCCTCCGAGGCGGAGCTGCGCGCGCTGGTCGACCTCGCGGAGAAGGAGTCGCTGATCGAGGACGACGAGCGCCGGATGGTGCACTCGGTCTTCGAGCTGGGCGACACGCTCGTGCGCGAGGTCATGGTGCCGAGGACCGACCTGGTCGTCATCGAGCGGTACAAGACGATCCGTCAGGCCCTCACCCTTGCCCTGCGCTCCGGTTTCTCGCGGATACCCGTCACCGGGGAGAGCGAGGACGACATCGTCGGGATCGTGTACCTCAAGGACCTGGTCCGCAGGACGCACATCAGCCGGGACTCGGAGAGCGACCTGGTGTCGACGGCGATGCGGCCCGCCACGTTCGTCCCCGACACCAAGAACGCCGGCGACCTGCTGCGCGAGATGCAGCAGGAGCGCAACCACGTCGCCGTGGTCATCGACGAGTACGGCGGCACCGCGGGCATCGTCACCATCGAGGACATCCTCGAGGAGATCGTCGGGGAGATCACCGACGAGTACGACCGGGAGCTCCCGCCCGTGGAGGAGCTGGGCGAGGACCGCTACCGGGTCACCGCACGCCTCGACATCACGGACCTCGGCGAGCTGTACGGCCTGGAGGAGTACGACGACGAGGACGTGGAGACCGTCGGCGGACTGCTCGCGAAGGCGCTGGGCCGGGTGCCGATCGCCGGTGCCTCCTCGACCGTCGACCTGCCCGACGGCCGTGCCCTGCGGCTGACCGCGGAGGCCGCCGCCGGCCGCCGGAACAAGATCGTGACGGTGCTGGTGGAGCCGGTGGACCCGCCGAAGGACGAGGAGGCGGAGTGACCCCGCAGGAACTGCGCGGTCTGTGCCTGTCGTTCGACGCGGTGGTGGAGGACTTCCCGTTCCGTCCGGAGATCTCGGTCTTCAAGGTCGGGGGCCGGCTCTTCGCGCTGACGAGCCTGGACGCGAAGCCCCTGACGGTGAACCTCAAGTGCGATCCGGAGGACGCGATCCGGCTGCGCGGGGAGTACCCCGGCCTGATCGTTGCGGGCTATCACATGAACAAGCGGCACTGGAACACGGTGACCGTCGACGGCGGCCTCCCGGACCGGGTGGTCCGGGAGCTGGTCGAGGACTCCTACGACCTGGTGGTGGCCGGTCTGCCGCGTGCGGAGCGGCTCCGCCTCGACCGACCCTGAGACACCCTGCCCCCAGGGCGTGTTTCGAAAGTCCCGTCTGCCCGGCGACGCCCGGCACGCACGCTCGCCGCGTTGTCGGGGTCGCCCCGATACGACCAGTATCGGGGCGACCCTCCCCCCGTGGAAAACAACCACCCGAACCCCCCCGGGCGCGCCCGGGGGCGAAACCACCGACAATAAAAAAAACAACCAAAAAACCCGCG
>NZ_JBFBCB010000006.1:0-239930 GCF_040682975.1 Streptomyces sp. NPDC051051 | reverse complement strand
GTATCGGGGCGACCCTCCGCCTTGCGATCGCACGCACCAGACGCCGCCGGGCCTGCCCTTCGGGCAGACGACGCTACTTTCGAAACACGCCCTAGCCGTCGCCGGGGTGGGCTCAGTCGAAGACCGATGGGGGCGATTCGAGGTCTTCCAGCTCGATGCCGGGCGCCGCGAGGACGACGTCCCCGGTGATGTGCACGCTGTGCTGCTCACCCGTGTCCAGGGCTGTGACCTGGTATTCCTCGACGGTCAGGGGCCCGTTGTCAGTGGTGTGTGCTTCTCTTCCGACCAAGGCCCAGGACTGGTCCACGGTGCGCGGGGCGAGGACCGGGTCGGTGAAGGCGACGAGGCGTACGCGGGTCGCGGACGCGGAGGGGGTGAGGCGCAGCAGTCGGGTGGTGGCGACGAGGAACGCGGGGGAGGTGCCGGTGAAGGCGTGGGCGGGGACGTTGCCTTCCGTGGCGTGGGTCCCGGTGGGGTCGGTGCGGACCCAGGTGACGCCGTCGAGGGCCGCGCCGCGTACCTGCCAGTCGCTCGCGTGGAGTTCGAGACGGAGGGGGCGTCCGAGGGCGTCGAGCGTGAGGTCGACGGAGCCGTGGTGATCGCCGGCGGGGGTGGTCAGCCGGGAGACGTAGCGCCAGCCGGAGGGGCCGGGGGCGCATTGGAAGTGTTCGTGTGCGAGGGGGGTGTGATCGTGCGGATCGTGGAGCGAATAGCGGCCGCGGGGCATGGGGGTCCTGGGGTGTGACGGTCCGGTCCGGTCACCTCGGCGTGCCGGGCCGGTGCGGGTGACGGCCGGTCCGGCCGGAGGCCGACGGGGCAGGCCCCCGACACGGGGGTGCGGGGGCCTGTCTCGGAGGACCTGGTGCTGAGGAGTGCGTTCGTGCGCGGACGTGCTCCTCAGCGGCCGGGTGGACTCAGTAGCGGTAGTGGTCCGACTTGTACGGGCCGTCGACGTCGACGCCGATGTACGAGGCCTGCTCGGGGCGGAGAGTCGTGAGCTTCACGCCGAGCGCGTCCAGGTGGAGGCGGGCGACCTTCTCGTCGAGGTGCTTGGGCAGGGTGTAGACGCCGGTCGGGTAGTCGCCGGGCTTGGTGAACAGCTCGATCTGGGCCAGGGTCTGGTCCGCGAAGGAGTTGGACATCACGAACGACGGGTGGCCGGTGGCGTTGCCCAGGTTCAGCAGGCGGCCCTCGGACAGCACGATGATCTTCTTGCCGTCGGGGAAGGTCCAGGTGTGGACCTGCGGCTTGATCTCGTCCTTGACGATGCCGGGGACCTTGGCGAGGCCGGCCATGTCGATCTCGTTGTCGAAGTGGCCGATGTTCCCGACGATGGCCTGGTGCTTCATCTTGGCCATGTCCGAGGCCATGATGATGTCCTTGTTGCCGGTCGTGGTGATGAAGATGTCGGCCTTGTCGACGACCTCGTCGAGGGTCGTGACCTGGTAGCCGTCCATCGCCGCCTGCAGCGCGCAGATCGGGTCGATCTCGGTGACGATGACGCGGGCGCCCTGGCCGCGCAGCGACTCCGCGCAGCCCTTGCCGACGTCGCCGTAGCCGAAGACGACGGCGGTCTTGCCGCCGATCAGGACGTCGGTGGCGCGGTTGATGCCGTCGATCAGCGAGTGACGGCAGCCGTACTTGTTGTCGAACTTCGACTTGGTGACCGCGTCGTTGACGTTGATCGCGGGGAACAGCAGGACGCCGTCGCGCTGCATCTCGTACAGGCGGTGGACGCCGGTGGTGGTCTCCTCGGTCACGCCGCGGATCTCGGACGCCAGCTGCGTCCACTTCTGGGAGCCGTCGGTGATGGTGCGGTTGAGGAGTTCGAGGATGACGCGGTGCTCGTCGTTCTCGGCGGTGTCGACCGAGGGGACCTTGCCGTCCTTCTCGTACTCGACGCCCTTGTGGACCAGCAGGGTGGCGTCACCGCCGTCGTCCAGGATCATGTTCGGGCCGCCGGTGGGGCTGTCCGGCCAGGTCAGCGCCTGCTCGGTGCACCACCAGTACTCCTCGAGGGTCTCGCCCTTCCAGGCGAAGACCGGGACACCCTGCGGGTTGTCGGGCGTGCCGTCGGGGCCGACGGCGATGGCGGCGGCCGCGTGGTCCTGGGTGGAGAAGATGTTGCAGGAGGCCCAGCGGACCTGGGCGCCGAGCGCGACCAGGGTCTCGATGAGGACGGCGGTCTGCACCGTCATGTGCAGGGAGCCGGTGACGCGGGCGCCGGCGAGGGGCTGGGCCTCGGCGTACTCCCTGCGGATCGACATCAGGCCGGGCATCTCGTGCTCGGCGAGGGTGATCTCCTTGCGGCCGAACTCGGCCAGGGAGAGATCGGCGACCTTGAAGTCCTGCCGGTTGTCGACAGTCGTCATGTGGAGCTGCTCCTCGGGTTGGGGAGAGGTCTGGGTACGGCTGGTCTGCGCGGCGGCGGACACAGGGGTGCCCTGTGGGGACACAGGCATGCCCGCGTGCGCGCAGCGCAGTCCGTCGGAGGCCCTCTCTCCCTCGGACGGTCCGTGTGCGACCGCCCGACCGCCATCAGCAGCGACGTCTGGCTCCGTTCCAAGCTACACCGGACGTGGCGGACGGCCCCAGTCCGTCGGCGAACAGATCACGCCGATGTGGCGGCCGGGTCCGGGAAAGGCGGCGGGGCCCGCCGGTGGTCGGCGGGCCCCGTCGGGTGGGCCGGGCAGGTGGTGGGCCGGAAGGGGGGCCGGGGTCAGTGGTCGGCCGGGGGGTGGGCCGGGCCGCCGGGGGTGGCTTCGGCGTCGGGGCCCTTGACGGCCTCGGTCTCGCTGTAGACGTCGGGCTCGAGGTAGATGACGCGGGCGATCGGGACGGCCTGGCGGATGCGGGACTCGGCGGCGTCGATGGCCTGCGCGATCTCGGCGGCCGTGTCGTCGTGCCGTACGGCGATCTTGGCGGCGACGAGGAGTTCCTCGGGGCCGAGGTGGAGGGTGCGCATGTGGATGATGCGGGTGACGGTGGTGCCGTCGACGACGGCGGCCTCGATCTTGCGGGTCTCCTCCGGGCCGGCGGCCTCGCCGAGGAGCAGGGACTTGGTCTCGGCGGCGAGGACGAGGGCGATCAGGACGAGCAGGACGCCGATGCAGATGGTGCCGATGCCGTCCCAGACGCCGTCGCCGGTGGCCAGGGCGATGCCGACGCCGCCGAGGGCGAGGACGAGGCCGACGAGCGCGCCGAGGTCCTCGAGGAGGACGACGGGGAGTTCGGGGGCCTTGGCGCGGCGTACGAACTCCGCCCAGGAGAGCGAGCCGCGCAGCGGGTTGGACTCCTTGATGGCCGTCCGGAAGGAGAAGGACTCGGCGATGATGGCGAAGACGAGGACGCCGACCGGCCAGTACCAGTGCTCGATCTCGTGGGGGTGCTTGATCTTCTCGAAGCCCTCGTAGATGGCGAACATGCCGCCGACCGAGAACAGGACGATGGAGACCAGGAAGGCATAGATGTAGCGTTCGCGGCCGTAGCCGAAGGGGTGTTGCGGGGTGGCCTCGCGCTGGGCCTTCTTCCCTCCGACGAGGAGGAGGGCCTGGTTGCCGGAGTCGGCGAGCGAGTGCACGCCTTCGGCGAGCATCGACGACGAGCCGCTGAACGCGAACGCCACGAACTTCGATGCCGCGATCGCGAGGTTGGCGGCGAGTGCCGCCACGATCGCCCTGTTGCCGCCTGACGCGCTCATGTGTTCGCGTGGTCCCTTCGTCCTCGGGTCGTTCTCGAGGTCGCCCCCGTGGCGCGTTCGTGTCGCCCCGGGGTCGCCTCGTGCGGGTGCCGGCCGGGCTGCGCGCCGTCTCCGGCTTTGCCCGTCCTTTGCAGTGGGCCATTGTTGCAGTCCGGCCCGTCGTGCGTGTGCCCGGACGGGCGGGTGGGATGCGTCAGGCGATGACGGTGGCCCTGAAGACGGTGCCGGTTCCGGACACTTCGGCTGTTTCGCCCGCGGGGACGAAGACGGACCGGCCGGGTGTCAGTCCGTGCTCGCCGGCCCGTACGGTGCCGGCCGTGCAGAGCAGGATCTGCGGGGTCGTCAGGGTGAGGTCGTGCGGGGCGGCGCCCTCGGGGAGGGTGTAGCGGGAGAGGCGGAACTCGTCGATGGGGGTCTCGTAGATCTCCTCGCCGTCGGGGGTGGCCTCGGGGCGCAGGACGCCGGGGTCGCCGGACTCGAAGCGGACGACGCGCAGGAGTTCGGGGACGTCGACGTGCTTGGGGGTGAGGCCGCAGCGCAGGACGTTGTCGGAGTTGGCCATGATCTCGACGCCGAGGCCGTTGAGGTAGGCGTGCGGGATGCCGGCGCCGAGGAAGAGGGCCTCGCCCGGCTGGAGGCGGACGTGGTTGAGGAGCATCGCCGCGATGACGCCGGGGTCGCCGGGGTAGTGGTGGGCGAGGCCGGCGTAGGGGGCGTGGTCGCCGCCGAGCCGGTCGCAGGCGGCGGTCGCGGCCGCGACCGTGCGGGCCGTCTCGTCCGGGTCCGCGGTGAGGATCGCCGTCAGGACCTCGCGCAGGGCCGCCTCCTCGGGCTGGGCGTGCAGCAGGTCGACGTACGGCTTGAGGGAGTCGACGCCGAGGGCGTCGAGGAGGCCGGCGGCGCGGGCGGGGTCGCGGAAGCCGCACAGGCCGTCGAACTCGGTCAGGGCGCAGATGAGTTCGGGTTTGTGGTTGGCGTCCTTGTAGTTGCGGTGCGGGGCGTCGGCGGGGATGCCGCGGCGCTCCTCGTCGGCATAGCCCTCCTTGGCCCGGGTCAGATCGGGGTGGACCTGGAGGGAGAGGGGGGCGCCGGCGGCGAGGAGCTTGAGGAGGAAGGGGAGGCGGGGGCCGAACTTGGCGACGGTCTTCTCGCCCAGCTCTCGCTCTGGGGCGGCCTCGATGACCTCGCCGAGGGTGCCCCGGCCGGTGCGGGAGGGGGCGCCGGGGTGGGCGCCCATCCACATCTCGGCCTGGGGTTCGCCGGTGGGTTCGACGCCGAGCAGGTGCGGGATGGCGGTGGGGGAACCCCAGGCGTAGGGGCGGATGGTGTTGTCGAGGCGGTCCATGCGGGTGTCTGCCTGTTCTGTCTGTCCTGCGGTCGGGCGGGCGGCGGTCGGGCGGCCGTTGCCGGCTACCAGCTACCGGCTACCGGCGGTCATTGTCGGCCGTCGGATGTCCGCGGCCGGCCGGCTGCCTGCTGCTGTCCGGGGCGACGGTCCGTGCCGGCTTTCGAGGGCCGGGCGGACGGTCGTCGTCAGATCAGGCTCCCGAAGCGAGCGCCAGGTAAACGGCGGCGAAATCCGTCATGGCGATCAGTTCGGAGAGGGCGACGAGTTCGTCGCCGGCCTCCGGTTCCAGCTCGCTCATCGGCGTGTCGTGACTGAGGGCCAGCTCGCGGGCGGCGGGGGCGGCGGTGAGGCCGCCGATCGGGCGGTCGCGCAGCAGCACCACGCGCGCGTGCAGGGCGGGCGCTTCCTCGACACGGTCGCGGAAGAAGTCGTCCGGATCGGCGCCGGCGGCGAGCGGGCCGGCGAGCAGGGCGCTGTGCGCGGCGAGGGCCTCGGGGAGTTCGGCCACGAGGGAGGGGCGGCCGGCGAGTTCGGCGAGGGCGGCGGCGAAGCGGCGGCCCGCCGGGCCGGCCGAGGTGCCCTCCGTCCAGATCACGGGGAGGGAGTCGGCGAGTTCGGCGGCCAGGGTCTTCGCGGGGTTGCTGTAGGTGGCGACGGCCGGGCCGCAGCGTTCGGCGACGTGGTCGAGGCGGTCGGCGACCTTCTCGAGTTCCTCGGGCGAGGCGGAGATCAGGGCGATGCGGTCCAGGAGCGCGAGCAGGGGGGTCAGGAGCGCCCACAGGACGCCCGGGGCGGAGGCCGCGACGGGGGGCTGCTCGTCCTGCTCGTAGGGGGCGGTCGCCATCGGGACGAACAGGCCGTGCGCCGCGTCGGCGGCCTCGGCGAGCGGGGAGCCGGCGGGGGCCACGGCGACGACGGTGCAGCCGCGGCGGTACGCCTGCTCGGCGAGGAGGGAGAGGCCGGGCTCGGTGCCGTCGGGGGTGGTGATGAGGAGGAGGTCCACGGAGCCGGCCCAGCCGGGGAGTTCCCAGCGGAGGGCGCCCGCGGCGGGGGCCACGCCGGCGGGGGCGAGGCGGGTGACCGGGCAGGCGGCGCCGGCGAGGGTGCCGAGGAGGTCGGCGACGCAGGTGGCGGCGGCGCCGGGGCCCGCGAGGAGGATCGCGCGCGGGCGGCCGTCCGGTTCGAGCCGCTGCACGCCTGCCTCGGTGGCGTGCCGGACGGCGGTGCGGACGCGGGCGCCGGCCTCGGCCGCTCCCCGCAGGAGGGCGCGGTGGTCCGCCTCGGCCAGGGCCTCCGGCGTGTCGAGCAGCGATTCGTCGAGCATGGCGTCAGGTCTCCGATCGCCTGTGGTCGTCGGTGTGCGGGGCGCTGCGCGGGCGGCCGGTGCGGGTCGTCCTGCGTGCGGTCGCTCGCATGCGTGTGGCCCGGCGTGCGGGTCGCTTCGTGTGCGTGTGGCCCGGCGTGCGCGTGACCTCGTGCGAGCGTGGCCTCGCGTGCGCCTCGTCCGGCGTACGCGTCGCGTGCGAATCGCCTCGCGCGGTCGGCTTCGGCCCGTACGGCGGGCCGGGCGCCGTTACGCGGGGCGGCGGGCCTCGTCGATGAGGAGGACGGGGATGCCGTCGCGGATCGGGTACGCCAGGCCGCAGTCCTGGCCCGTGCAGATCAGCTCGGTGTCCTGCTCCTCGAGGGGGGCGTGGCAGGCGGGGCAGGCGAGGATCTCCAGGAGGCCGGCTTCGAGCGGCATGAGGTGTCCTTTCGGGGTGGGCCCGGGGTGGGTGTGGCTGGTGGTCCGGGGTGGATGTGCCTGGTCAGGGTACCGCTGGTGGGGGTGGGGTGTGGGGTGGTCCGGTGGGGGTTCGTCGCCCCCGCCGCCCCTTCCCGTCCCGTCCTGAAGGGGCTCTGCCCCTCCAACGCCCCGCCAGGGGGCTCCGCCACCCCTGGGACCCCCGATCGACCTGGACGGCCTCGTCCTCGAGCGCCGGACGGGCTGAAAGCGCCCCGCGTCGGCCAGGGCGCCGCGTCCGTGCACCGTCGGCGCGGCGATCTCGTGTCTCAGCCCCTGATGAGCGCCAGGACCTCGTCCCTGATCTTCCTCATCGTCGCCTCGTCGCGGGCCTCCGCGTTGAGGCGGAGGAGGGGTTCGGTGTTGGAGGGGCGGACGTTGAACCACCAGTCGGGGGTGGTGACCGTGAGGCCGTCCAGCTCGTCGAGGGTGGTGTCGGGGCGGGCGCCGTAGGTGGACCTGATCGCGGCGATGCGGGCCTTCTGGTCGTCGACCGTGGAGTTGATCTCGCCGGAGCCGGCGTAGCGGTCGTACTGGGCGACGAGGGCGGAGAGGGGGGTGTCCTGACCACCGAGGGCCGCGAGGACGTGGAGGGCGGCCAGCATGCCGGTGTCGGCGTTCCAGAAGTCCTTGAAGTAGTAGTGGGCGGAGTGCTCGCCGCCGAAGATCGCGCCGGTGCGGGCCATCTCCGCCTTGATGAAGGAGTGGCCGACGCGGGTGCGGACGGGGGTGCCGCCGTTCTCCCTCACGACCTCGGGAACGGTCCACGAGGTGATCAGGTTGTGGATGACGGTGCCCTTGCCGCCGTGCCGGGCGAGTTCGCGGGCGGCGACGAGGGCGGTGATCGCGGACGGGGAGACCGGGTCGCCCTGTTCGTCGATCACGAAGCAGCGGTCGGCGTCGCCGTCGAAGGCGATGCCGAGGTCGGCGCCCTCCTCGCGCACCCGCTTCTGGAGGTCGACGAGGTTGGCGGGGTCGAGGGGGTTGGCCTCGTGGTTGGGGAAGGTGCCGTCCAGTTCGAAGTACAGGGGGACGACGGTCAGGGGCAGGCCGTCGAGGACGGTGGGGACGGTGTGGCCGCCCATGCCGTTGCCCGCGTCGACGACGACCTTCAGGGGGCGGATGGAGGTGACGTCGACGAGGGAGCGGAGGTGGGCCGCGTAGTCGTCCAACGTGTCCGCCCGTGTGATGGTGCCGGGCTGCGCGGCCGGCTCGGGGCCGGTCGTCTCCGACCAGGTCTGCACCAGTTCGCGGATCTGCGTCAGGCCGGTGTCCTGGCCGACCGGGGCGGCACCGGCACGGCACAGCTTGATGCCGTTGTACCGCGCCGGGTTGTGCGAGGCGGTGAACATGGCGCCCGGGAGGCCCAGCGCGCCCGAGGCGTAGTACAGCTGGTCCGTGGAGCACAGGCCGATCTCGGTCACGTGCACGCCGCGTGCGGCCGCGCCGCGGGCGAACGCGGCGGACAGGCCGGGGGACGAGGGGCGCATGTCGTGGCCGACGACGATCGCCTCGGCGTCGGTCACCTGGGCGAAGGCCGCCCCGAACAGTTCGGCCAGCGACTCGTCCCACTGATCCGGGACCACCCCGCGTACGTCGTACGCCTTCACGATCTGCGACAGATCAGCAGTCACGGCCAAGCCTTCCTGAAAGTCTCGTCAGTCACCACAAACTACCCGGCGCGACCGACAGGCCGTCGCGGGTCCGCCGGCTCCGGCCCGCAGACGTGACGTACGCCGTCACCTCAGGTCAGAGCCACAGGGAGGGAAGCGTTCGGTCCGGTTGCGTCCGCGACGACGGCAGGTCCGTGGCCGTGCGTCGGCCGGACGGAGCGGAGCGGGCGGGTCAGTTGTCCGGGGAGCGCAGTACCCGCAGGTGGCCGCGGCGGGCGACCTCCATCGGGTCCGCCCCGCGGCTCGCGCCGCCGGCGCCGGCCGCGCGTCCCTGCGGGCGGGCGGCCTCGCGGACGGCGTTGGCGAGCGCTTCGAGGTCGTCGCCGCTGGGGCGGGCGGGAGCCGAACCGTCGAGGAGCCGGACGACCTCCCAGCCGCGCGGGGCGGTGAGGCGCTCGGAGTGCTCGGCGCACAGGTCGTAGCAGTGGGGTTCGGCGTAGGTGGCGAGCGGGCCGAGGACGGCGGTCGAGTCGGCATAGACGTACGTCAGCGTCGCGACGGCGGGTCGGCCGCAGGCGGTTCGCGAACAGCGACGTACAGGGCTCACGATGTTGGACGGTACCGCACTCTTGAGCGGGCCGCGACGACTCTCCACCAGGTCACTCCACCGTGTCGGGTTGTGGAACGCCCCACAGACGACTCCAGTCATACCCCGCTGACCTGCGCGAACACCAGTCCTGAGGGTGAGGAAGGTGTCCAGGTCCGGCCGTCGGCACGGACAAAAGCCATCAATTGCCGCGAGTTCGACGGTCTCGGAGAGATACGGAATCGAGCCGGACCTTGGCTGGAATGGCCATGCCGGGACATCCGGAGCGAGCGGCCGGGCGGTGGCCGGGTTGCCGCGTGGAGCCGGGCGGCCGGTGGCGGCGGGGACTACTCTGCGGTGGTGATGGACAGCCCCGTACCGCCTCGTGCCGCAGCCCCCGGCCCTCGTCGTCGTGATCGCCACGGAAGAGGGATGCGCGGGCCGATCGCGCCCCCTCAGGTACCGCTGGCGGCGAGCCGCGGCGAGGTGTTCGCGGACCTGGTGCAGGACTCGGTGGACCGGCTGGAGCGGCGGTGGCCGCAGCTCGCCGACATCGACTTCATGGTGCTCGAGGTGCCGCGGCTGGACGGCTCCGGGGAGCCGTGGAACGACGAGGCGGTTCCGCTGGGCGGCACGGTGTCCGCGCGGGACGGCCGCCGCGCGCGGGTGGTCGTCTACCGGCGGCCCGTGGAGATCCGCACCAAGGGGCGGGACGAGCGGGCCGCGCTGGTGCACGAGGTCGTCGTGGAACAGGTGGCGGAGTTGCTGGGGCTGACTCCGGAGACGGTGGATCCCCGCTACGGCGAGGACTGAGCGCGCGGGCGGCCGCGCGCTCCCCCCGCCGTACTCACTTCTGCAGCACCGTCAGGTCCTCGTCGGCTTCCGGTACCGCCACCGTGCCCCGGTCGTCCGGCAGTGTCTGGACGGTGAAGCCGGGGACGCCGCCCTCCGTCGCCGTCAGGGTGCGGGCGGCGTAGACGGGGGTGGCGGTGAGGTTCTCCACGGTCAGGGCGTAGGTGCCCTTGAGGCCCGCGGGGACCGGGAGCGGGACGTTCTGCGTGGTGCCCTGCCTGATCGTGTACGTCTTGGACGCCGCGGTGCCTCCGCCGGTGCCCGCCGACGCGGTGACCTTGACCTTGGCGGTGGCCGTGGGCGCGGTCAGGGAGAGCGTGGCGTCCTTGGCTCCGTTGCCGACGACGGACGCGCGCGTGCCGACCGGGCTGGTGGCGGGGATGAACGCCGACTCCTGCTCGTCGCCCTTGCCGCGCACGACCCGGACGGCCGCGACCACCGGTGCCGACCCGTCGGTGGGTGTCAGGACCAGCGAGCCGGCCTCCCCGCGCGTGACGTCACCCAGGTCGAGGGCGGTCGTCATGCCTCCCTTGACGTGCATCGTCTCCTGGCCGGCAGGGGTGATCAGGCCGTTGGGCGAGGCGAGTTGCACCTTGAGGTCGGCGTCGGCGTCGCCCGGCGCGAAGGCGACCAGGCGGACCGCCGTGGCGTCCTCGGGGATGCCGGGGACGACCAGGGTGCCCGCGGGGTCGGTGGACGCGGCCAGCCAGTCGCCGCCGAGCTTGTCGTCCAGGGCCTGTACGGCGGCGGCGACGCGGCCGCTGCGGACGTTCACGTGGACGGTCAGGTCGTCCTGCTTCTCGCCGGTGAGGGTGGACAGCAGGATGGGCTCGCTGGAGTGCGCCGGGATCGTCAGGCCCTCGCCGACCGTGGTCGTGACGGTGCCGTCCTTGCCGAACAGCTCTATGTCGGCGACGGCCGCGGAGTCGTCGGGGTTGGTGAGGTGGACGTAGTCCGTGCGGTCGGCCGCGGTGCTGACGCCCGGGAACCAGAACTCCGTGTCCGGGGCGGTGCAGGTGACGCCGAGCAGGCCGCGGCCGTTGCCGGCGGCGACCTGGGTGGTCTGCTGGACCGTCCAGCCGGGCGCGAACCTGCCTTCGGCGGTGCCCACGAGCGCGGGCTCGTCGGCGCCGGAGGTCTCGGCGGTGACGGGGGTGCCGGGCGCCTTGGGGGTCAGGACCGGCTTGGCCGCGGTCTTCTTGTCGTCGGCTGTCTTGTCGTCGGCCTTCCCGCCGTCGGCCGCCCCGTCGGCGTCCGTCTCGTCCGTGTTCTTGTCGTCCCCGGCCGGCTCCTCGGTGTCCTCGTCGGCGGCCGTGTCCGTCGACTCGCGGGAGGCGGCGAGGAGTTCGGCCGAGCCGTCGCTTCCGGTGCCCTTGGTGACGGGGGTGAACGACGTGTACGTCGTCTCGGCGAGGTCGGAGGCGCTGGGTGCCGGGCAGAGCAGGCCGGTGCGCTCCACGGGCAGGACCGCGGCCGCCTCGGCGGTGTCCGTGCCTGGCGCGTCCGGCTCGCTGAGCGTGGCGAAACCGGTGACGGCGGCCAGTGCGACCGTGCCGGCGATCAGGGACAGGGTGGTGCGGTTCACTGCTGGCTCCCGTCGGGGCGCTCGCTGCCGGTGCCGTGGGGGTGCTGCGCCGGGTCGTAGGCGGGGTCGTAGCCGCCCTGCTGGTACGCCGACGGGTCGTAGCTCTGCTGGTAGGCCTGGTCGTACGCGGCGGTGGCCTCGGGGCGGGCCTCGTAGGCGTACGGGTCGTACCGGCCCGCCTGGTACGGGTCGTAGGAGGCCTGGTCGTGGGTTCCGGCCGCGTACTGCTGGGGGACGCCCTGGTACTGCTCGTCGCCGTAGGCGTCGTACCGGGCGGGCGGGTCGGCCGGTGCCTCCCAGTCGTCGTAGGACTGCTGGTGCGGCACCGCGGCCGGAGCCTCCTCGGGCGCGGCGGGCGTGACGTCCTCGTCCCGGCCGGGGTCCTCGGATTCGGCCTGGGCGCGCAGGCGGCGGGCGCGGCGGCCCTCGCCCTCGACGGCCTGGGCCGGGACGAGCTGCTCCTCGGGGAGGTCGTCGTCGACGTCGCGGCGGCGGCCGGGCAGGGCGAGGACGACCAGGACGAGGGCGAGGAGGCCCTGCGCCCACAGCCAGGCGGTGTGGCCGAACGGGTCGTCGTAGGTGACGTCCAGGCGGCCGCCGGAGGCGGGGAGTTCGAAGCCCTGGGCCCAGCCGTCGACGGTGGTGCGGGTGAGCGGCTCGCCGTCGAGGGTGGCGGTCCAGCCGTCGGCGGCGGCGTCGGCCAGGCGCAGGATCCGGCCGTCGGCGCCCGCGGGGACCGTGGTGTGGATGTCGACCGGGCCCGCGGCGACCGCCGTCGGGGTGCCCTTGCCGGAGGCGGTGACGATCGCCGCGCGGGAGACCTCCTGGTCGACCCGCCACAGGGCGCTGCCGTCCTGCTGGCTGAGCCGGGACAGGCCGGGGGTGGCGTCCAGGACGCGGGTGACCTCGCGGGGCGCGCCCTTGTGGACGAGGACGTAGCGGACGGCGAACTTGCCGAGCTGGTCGGCCTGGTCGGCACCGGAGCCGGCGACGAGGTTGGCGACGACCTTGCCGAGGGGGGCGTTCTCCCCGTCGGCCGCGGCGAGTTCGGCGTCACCCATGCGGGCGCCGGAGCCGCGGACCAGCATGTAGCCGACGTGGGCGGCGGAGTCGCTGTCCAGGACGAGGGTGCGGGCCTGGTCGCGGGTGTTGCTCTCCTCGGCGACGAACGCGGGCACCTGGACCGGGTCGCGGCGTTCCAGGGGGCCGTCGGCGCCGCCGAGCATCCAGCCCGCGGCGACGAGCAGCGGGCCCGCGGCCGAGGCGAAGGCGATGAGGGCGGCGACCGGCTGACGCCAGCCGAAGCTCTGCTCGGCGACACGCGTGCGTGCGCCGTCGGCGCCCATGAGGGCCGCGGCGAGCAGGCCGATGCCGTAGACGAGGGTGGCGGGACCGGCCCAGGCGGAGGTGTTGGACAGGACCGCGAAGACGAGGCCGACCAGGGCGACCGCCCAGGCCGTCCAGATGCCGAACTGGCGCTCCGTGCGCAGCAGGGCGGCCAGTGCGGCCAGGACGACGCCGATGAGCATCAGGCCGCTGACCGTGCCGGGGCCGCCGGGGCTGATGCCGAGCAGGTCGGTCGCGGAGGCCGCCGAGGGGCCGTACTCCAGGCCGGCTTCGGTGAAGAAGCCGAGCGGGAGCAGCGACAGCGACCAGGGCGCGAGGACCAGCAGGGGGGTGCCGAGCTGGACGAGGAAGCGCAGGCCGTGGGCGGGGATGTCGGTGCGGCGCACGGCGAGGACGGCGAGGACGGCGAGGCCGAGGACCAGCGCGATGGGCCAGACGATCGGCGTGAAGGCGGTGGTGAGCGTCAGCAGCAGGGCGTACGCCCAGGTGGCGCGCCAGCTGCCGCGCGCGCCGGAGGTGTGGGCGAGGCCGCTCGCGGCGATGCCCGCGCGGGCGATGAGCGGCAGCAGGACGGCCAGGACGGCGGTGCCGATGCGGCCGCCCGCGAGGGCGCCGGTGGCGGCGGGCAGGAAGGCGTAGGCGACGGCGCCCCATGCGCGCAGCAGGCTCGACCCGATGAGCGGGCGGGAGGCGAAGTAGGCGGTGAGGCCCGCCAGCGGCACCGAGCAGACCAGCAGCACGGTGACGGCGAGGCCGGTCGAGCCGAACAGCAGGGAGGCGAACAGGGCGACGACCGCGAGGTACGGCGGGGCGGACGGGGTGCCGCCGGCGCCGACCGGGTGCCAGGCGTCGAGGTAGCGCGACCACAGCTCGGAGGCGTCGGCCGGGGCGGGCAGCATGGCTCCTCCGGCGAGGGCGCCGCCGCCCAGGAGGTTGCGGCAGGCGACCAGGGAGACCAGCAGCAGCACCAGGAAGAGCACCGGGCCCGGTTTGCGGGCGATGCGCTTGAGGCGGGCGAACTGTTCGATCTCGAGGAAGTCGGCGTCGTCGCCGCCGGGTCCCGACTCGACGGCGCCGCCGTGCCGGCCGGCTCCGGTCGTGGTCTCGGTGTCGGTGGCGCCGAAGAGGTTGCCCGCGACCTGTTCGACGGTGGCCCGTACGGTCGCGCCGGGCGGCGGGAACAGCGGGCGCAGTTCGTCCTTGTCGATCTCGGAGCCGCCGCGCCGGCGTCGTCCGGCGATGATCCGCTCGGGTCGCAGGAGGGTGCCCAGCAGACCGCGGATCTCGTCGAGGGCCTGTCCGGGGACCTTGCCGACGAGGTTGGCGACGGTCCGCAGGAGGGTTCCGACGACCAGGCGGACCAGGATCCAGGGCAGCAGGGCCGTACGGCTGTTGACGAGGAGGGTGTAGACGGCGCCGGCCTTGTCGACCTTGTGGGGGGAGGCCGTGGTGCGGCCCGCGCAGTCGACGGCGCGCCGCTCGCGGGAGGCGGCCTCGGCGTGCCGGACGACGGCGTCGGGGGCGACGAGGACGCGGTGGCCGGCGGCGTGCGCCCGCCAGCACAGGTCGATGTCGTCACGCATGAGGGGCAGGCGGCGGTCGAAGCCGCCGAGTTCCTCGAAGACGTCGCGGCGGACGAGCATGCCGGCGGTGGACACGGCCAGCACGGAACGCACGTGGTCGTGCTGGCCCTGGTCCTGTTCGCGGCGGTCCAGGCCGGTCCAGCGGCGGCCGGAGTGGGCGATGGTGACGCCGACCTCGAGGAGCTGGCGGCGGTCGTACCAGCCGCGGAGCTTGGGGCCGACGACGGCGACGTCGTCACGGCCCAGTTCGAGTTCGTTCTCCACGACGCGCAGCAGTTCGGCCAGGGCGTCGGGTTCGGGCGCGCAGTCGTCGTGCAGCAGCCACAGCCACTGGACGGGTTCGCCGTGCGGGAGGTCGGGCAGGTCGTAGGCGTCGTCGCGCCAGGTGCGCGTGACGGGGTCCCAGCCGCTCGGGCGCTTGAGGTACGGCAGTTCGTCGGGGGTGAGGACCGGGGCGGTCCGGCTCGCCTCCTCGACGGCCTGGCCGAAGCCGGTGCGCCGGGCGAGGTGCAGGACGTGGTCGGCGCCGAGGGCGTCGGTGACCAGCTGGGCCGAGTCGTCCGCGCTGCCGGTGTCGGCGGCCACCACGGCTTGGACGGGACGCTCCTGGCCGAGCAGCCCGGCGAGCGCGTCGGGCAGCCAGCGGGCGCCGTCGTGGGAGACGAGGACCGCGGTCACCACGTGGCGCGGGAACTCAGGAGTGGCAGCGTCGCGTTGACCTGCCATTTGGCTGTGCACGGACATCGAGGTACGGGCCCCGGTTCGGTGGACTGCGGTGGACGCCCGCGCCGCACGGGGGCGGCGGGGTGTCTCGGACGAGCGCCCACACTATCGGCTGGGCACGACGGTGGCCCGCCGCCTGTGGACAAGCCACCTGCGACGGGCCGTTCGAAGCCGCGGCCCGGGCCGTGCTCAGACGGCCGCCTTCTTCAGCCGGCGGCGCTCCCGTTCGGACAGTCCGCCCCAGATGCCGAATCTCTCGTCGTTGGCCAGGGCGTACTCGAGGCATTCGGAGCGGACCTCACAGGCGAGGCAGACCTTCTTGGCCTCGCGGGTGGAGCCGCCTTTCTCGGGGAAGAAGGACTCGGGGTCGGTCTGGGCGCACAGTGCGCGCTCCTGCCAGCCGAGTTCCTCGTCCGTGTCGTCGACGTCGACCAGCAGTTGCTGCACCAGCTCGGTCATGTGCGCCCCTCGCTCTGTCTTTCGCGTCCCCGTGACGTGGCCGTTACCGATGTCGGCTGAACGACACGAGTGAAATTACAAGTGTGCTGCTCCGGGCGAGTCAAGCTGAGATCTGCTATTGGGCCTCTTATTCACTCTGCGGAACCAAGGCCGTGCGGTAAGTGTTCAAATCGCCATAAACCTTGACACGCAGATGAGGCCCCGAAGGACCTCCGCCCCGCACACCTCCTGTGCGGGGAAGGACGCCCGAGGGAGCGATCTCGTTCCGACACGCGCCCGGAAGCGAACCGGATCACAGTCGGATCACGGGATCGCAACGGGTCCTCGCGCCCGGCTTGTGCGCCATGTGTCCCGGTGCGGGCATGCACAAACCTTTCATCTTGCAGATGAACCTGATGAGGTGAACCGGTCTCGCCCTACGGCTGCCGAGTTGACACCGAAGGTGTAAACCGCTGTCCTTGTGGGCATGCTCGCGAACTTGGCGCTCACCTCGACCCGCACCGCCGGGTCCCACGGTGCTGCCCGGACGCGCTGTAGCTGTTGTCGCCGTTCCAGCTGTTGAGCCTGCCCCCTCGCTCCGGCTGCCCCTGAGTCCGACCTCGACTCGGCTGCCCGTTCCACGCCCTCACCAGGGCACCCCTCTCGCCCGTGATCCGGGCGGACGGCACGCGACACCCAGCCCCCCACCTCTTCTCCCGCCGAGGACCACCGCATTCCATGAACAGCGACAGCGACCTCCAGATCGCCGGCGACATCCTCGAAGTCCCGCACCTCCTCCAGGCCCCCCGCGAGCACCCCGCCACCGTCGCCGAGTTCGCCGGCCTGGCCCGGTCCATCGCCGCCGACCGCTCCCAGTGGGAGCACCTCGTCCGGTACGACGCGGCCAGCCGCTGGTACCACCGGTTGCGCACCGGCCCCGGCTACGAGGTGTGGCTGCTGTCCTGGGTGCCCGGACAGGGCACCGGACCGCACGACCACGGCCGTTCCTCCGGGGTGCTGACCGTCCTGGAGGGCACGCTGACCGAGCGCACGGAGCACGGCACGCGCACGTTGTCCGCGGGCCCGGTGGGGGCCGGCGCGCTCGGGCGGAGCCGGGAGTGGGGGAGGGTGTTCGCTCCGGGGTACGTCCACGAGGTGGTCAACGACACGCTGGAGCCGGCCGTGAGCCTGCACGTGTACTTCCCCGGCCTGACCGAGATGCCGATGCACGCGGCGCCGTCCTGCGAGGGGCGTGCCGTCACCGCGTGACCCGTCGCCCACCGGCCGGGGCGGTGGGCGGTGACTGTGTGACGGGTTGTCGTACCCGCCTGCAAGACTTGGCGCATGCGCATTGTGGTTCTGGCAGGCGGCATCGGTGGTGCCCGGTTCCTGCGCGGTCTGAAGCGGGCCGCGCCGGACGCGGACATCACGGTCATCGGCAACACCGGGGACGACATCCACCTCTTCGGGCTGAAGGTCTGCCCGGACCTCGACACGGTGATGTACACGCTCGGCGGCGGCATCGACGAGGAGCAGGGCTGGGGGCGGGCCGACGAGACGTTCCGCGTCAAGGAGGAGCTCGCGGCCTACGGCGTGGGGCCCGAGTGGTTCGGGCTGGGCGACCGGGACTTCGCGACGCACATCGTGCGGACGCAGATGATCGGCGCCGGGTATCCGCTCAGCGCGGTCACCGAGGCGCTCTGCGACCGGTGGAAGCCGGGCGTCCGGCTGATCCCGATGAGCGACGACCGCGTCGAGACGCATGTCGCCGTCGAGGTGGACGGCGAGCGCAGGGCCGTCCACTTCCAGGAGTACTGGGTGCGGCTGCGGGCGTCGGTGCCGGCCGAGGCGATCGTGCCGGTCGGGGCCGAGCAGGCGAAGCCCGCGCCCGGTGTGCTGGAGGCGATCGCCGAGGCGGACGTCATCGTCTTCCCGCCGTCGAACCCGGTCGTGTCCATCGGCACGATCCTCGCCGTGCCCGGCATCCGTGAGGCGATCGCCGAGGCCGGGGTGCCGGTGGTGGGCCTCTCCCCCATCGTCGGGGACGCGCCCGTGCGCGGGATGGCCGACAAGGTGCTGGCGGCGGTCGGTGTCGAGTCGACGGCCGCCGCGGTCGCCGAGCACTACGGCTCGGGGCTGCTGGACGGCTGGCTCGTGGACACCGTCGACGCGGGTTCCGTGGCGCGGATCGAGGCCGCCGGGATCCGCTGCCGGGCCGTCCCGCTGATGATGACGGACGTCGACGCGAGCGCGCGGATGGCCGCGGAGGCGCTGGCGCTGGCGGAGGAGGTGCGGGGCGCGTGAGCGCGGAGACCGGTTACCGGGTCTGGGCCGTCGGCGGGCTGCCCGAGGTGCGGGCCGGGGACGACCTCGCCAAGCTGATCGCCGCCGCCGAGCCGGGGCTCGCCGACGGGGACGTCCTGCTGGTGACCTCGAAGATCGTGTCCAAGGCGGAAGGACGCGTCGTCCGGGCGGACGACCGGGAGGCCGCCATCGACGCGGAGACCGTGCGGGTCGTGGCCCGCCGCGGGGCGCTGCGGATCGTCGAGAACCGGCAGGGCCTGGTCATGGCGGCCGCCGGCGTCGACGCCTCCAACACCCCCGCGGGGACCGTGCTGCTGCTGCCCGAGGATCCGGACGCCTCCGCGCGCGCGATCCGGGCCGGGCTGCGCGACATGCTCGGCGTCGACGTCGGGGTCCTCGTCACCGACACCTTCGGGCGGCCCTGGCGCGCGGGACTCACCGACGTGGCGATCGGCGCCGCGGGCGTCCGCGTGCTGGACGACCTGCGGGGCGGCACGGACGCGTACGGCAACCCGCTCGGCGCCACCGTCGTCGCCACGGCGGACGAACTGGCCGCCGCGGGCGACCTCGTCAAGGGGAAGGCCGCGGGGCTGCCCGTGGCCGTGGTGCGGGGGCTGCCCCAGGTCGTGGCCGACGGCGACGGGGAGGGCGCCCGTGCCATGGTGCGCGGCGCGCGCGACGACATGTTCCGGCTCGGCACGTCCGAGGCCGTACGGCTGGCGGTCACCCAGCGGCGGACCGTGCGCTCCTTCACCGACGAGCCGGTCGATCCCGGCGCGGTACGGCGGGCCGTGGCCGCCGCCCTGACGGCGCCGGCGCCGCACCACACGACGCCGTGGCGGTTCGTGCTCCTGGAGTCGGCGCGCTCCAGGGTCCGGCTGCTGGACGCCATGCGGGACGCGTGGGTCGAGGACCTGCGGCGGGACGGCAAGTCCGAGGAGTCGATCGCCAAGCGGGTGCGGCGCGGGGACGTCCTGCGCAACGCGCCCTGTCTGGTCGTGCCGTGCCTGGTGACGGACGGCTCGCACACCTACGGCGACGCGCGGCGGGACGCGGCCGAGCGGGAGATGTTCGTCGTCGCGACCGGGGCCGGGGTGCAGAACTTCCTCGTCGCGCTGGCCGGGGAGCGGCTGGGGTCCGCGTGGGTGTCGTCGACCATGTTCTGCCGGGACGTGGTGCGCGAGGTGCTGGAGCTGCCCGGGGACTGGGATCCGATGGGGGCGGTGGCGGTCGGGCATCCGGCGGAGGAGCCGAAGGCCCGGGGCGTGCGGGAGGTGGCGGACTTCGTGGAGGTGCGGTGACCTCCGGGGGGTGCGGAGCCTACCCTCGTAGGGCTCCGGTCGTCTCGTGGCGCGGCCTCTCCCGGTCCGCTCGCACGACCCCGCTCAGCTAGGACCTCGCTCGTGGCAGGACGCTTCGATCCCCGGCCCCCGCTCCCCCACAGCCTGAAGGGCGTGGGCGGGGCCCCCGTGCCCGTGCGCGGCGGGTCTGCCGGCGCGAGTGCCGGGGTTCCTCGGCAGGCGTCCGCGGCCGGGCGGATGCGGAGCTGGGTGCCGGACGGGCCGCTCGATCTCGGACTGGTGCTGGGGCCGCTTCGGCGGGGGCCCGCGGACCCGACGTTCCGGGCGATGCCCGACGGGTCGGTGTGGCGGGCCAGTCTGACGCCCGACGGGCCGGGGACGCTGCGGGTCTCGGTGGCGCCCGGTGAGAGCGCGGTGCGCGGGGAGGCCTGGGGGCCGGGGGCCGAGTGGCTGCTGGAGCGGTTGCCCGAGTTGCTCGGGGCCGCGGACGATCCGGACGCCTTCGTGCCCCGGCACCGGCTGGTGGCGATGACCCGGCACCGGCGGCCGGGGCTGCGGCTGCTGCGGACCGGGCTGGTGCTGGAGTCGCTGATCCCGTCGATCCTGGAGCAGAAGGTCACGACGGTCGAGGCGTACCGGGCGTGGCGGACGCTGGTGCGCAAGTTCGGGGAGCCGGCGCCCGGGCCCGCGGCGGGTGGGCGGCTGTGGGTGATGCCGGCGCCGCGGACCTGGGCGCTGATCCCCTCGTGGGAGTGGCACCGGGCCGGGGTCGACAACAAGCGGGCGTCGACGGTCCTGCGGGCCGTGCGGGTCGCCGGGCGGCTGGAGGAGGCGGTCCGGATGCCGCCGGATCGGGCGCAGGCCCGGCTGGAGGCCGTGCCGGGGATCGGGCCGTGGACGTCCGCGGAGGTCGTGCAGCGCAGTCACGGGGCGGCGGACGCCGTGACCGTGGGGGATCTGCATCTGCCGGGGATCGTGGGGTGGGCGCTGGCGCGGGACCGGTACGCGGACGATGCGGTGATGCTGACGTTGCTGGAGCCGTACGCGGGGCAGCGGCATCGGGCCGCGCGGTTGATCCTGTTGAGCGGGAGGACGCCTGAGCGGCGGGGTCCTCGGATGCCGGTGGGGGACATCGGGAGGCTCTGAGGAGAGGGCCACCCGGAGTGCGTCCCCGCCCCCGCCGCCCCTGCCCTCCTCCGCTCTCCGCTTCGCCCGTCCGGGGGCGCGCCCCCGGACGGGCTGGACGACGGGGCGGCTACTGGTCCGAGGAGAACCTCAGGGCGGCCGCCGGGATTCTCGCGTCGCACCACACTCTCGCTCCGTCACGGAGTTCGTTGTCGGCGCCGATCACCGCGCCGTCGCCGATGACCGTGCCGGTGAGGATCGAGCGTTCGCCCACGCGGGCCCGGGTGCCGATGAGGGAGTCGGTGATGACCGCGCCGGGTTCGATCACCGCGCCGGGCAGGATCGTCGAGCCGAAGACGCGTGCGCCCTCCGCGACGAACGCGCCCTCGCCGACCACCGTGCCGCCGGTCAGCTTGGCGTCGGGCGCGACCGTGGCCGTCGGCAGGATCAGGCGGTCGCCGCAGCGGCCGGGGACCGCGGGGGACGGGGCGCGGCCGAGGACCAGGTCCGCCGAGCCCCGGACGAAGGCCGCCGGGGTGCCCAGGTCCAGCCAGTACGTCGAGTCGACCATCCCCTGGAGGTGGGCGCCGGCTGACAGGAGGCCGGGGAACGTCTCGCGTTCCACCGAGACCGGGCGGCCGGCCGGGATCGTGTCGATGACCGAGCGGCGGAAGACGTAGGCGCCCGCGTTGATCTGGTCGGTGACGATCTCCTCGGGGGTCTGGGGCTTCTCCAGGAAGGCCAGCACCCTGCCCGTGTCGTCCGTCGGGACCAGGCCGTACGCCCTCGGGTCCGTCACCCTCGTGAGATGCAGCGAGACATCCGCCGCCGTCTCCTCGTGGGTGGCCACCAGCCGTCCGATGTCCAGGCCGGTGAGGATGTCGCCGTTGAAGATCAGCACCGGGTCGTCGGGGCCCGAGCGGAGACGGGACGCGACGTTGCGGATGGCGCCGCCGGTGCCGAGGGGCTCCTCCTCCGTGACGTACTCGATGTGGAGGCCCAGCGACGAGCCGTCGCCGAAGTACGGCTCGAAGACCTCGGCCAGGTAGCTCGTCGCGAGGACGATGTGGTCCACGCCCGCCGCTCTCGCCCGCGCCAGCTGGTGCGTGAGGAACGGCACCCCCGCCGCCCTGACCATGGGCTTGGGCGTGTGCACCGTGAGCGGGCGCAGCCGGGTGCCCTTGCCGCCGACCAGGAGGATCGCTTCTGTCACCTTCGTCTCTGCTTCCTGCCGGGACCGGCCGAACTGTCTTTCGGCCGGCCAGTGTATGCAGACGGTGGTGCGGCAACTTCGATGGCCGTGCGGTGTCCCGCGCGCAGTCCCCCCGCCGGCTGTGGACGGCGCCCCCCGCTGGACGTGCCCCCCTCCCGCCGGAGCCCGGCGGGGCCTCCCCGGCCCCGGGGCTCCGATTTCGCGACGTCAGCGGCCCTGGTAGCCGGCCGCAGTCGTACGGGCCGAGCCGAGCTTGCCGTAGAGCTGCCGTCCCGGGCATTCCGTGGCGAAGCCGTCCCGGTGTCCGGAGATCACGTTCAGTCGTACGTTCTTACCTTTTCGGTAGAGATTGCCACCGCCGGACTTCAGGTATGTCTTTCCGTTCGGATCGGCGCCGAACAGCCCCAGCTTCCATGCCGTGAGGCGGGCGATGCCCTTGACCGCCGCGGCGGACGGCTTGGTGGACGTGAACGTGCCGAGGACGGCGATTCCCATGCTGTTGCTGTTGAAGCCGAGGGTGTGGGCGCCCAGGACCGGCTTCGCCACGCCCCCCGCGCGGCCCTCGTAGATGGTGCCGCACTTGTCGACGAGGAAGTTGTAGCCGATGTCCCGCCAGCCCATGCTCTTGACGTGGTAGCGGTAGATACCGCGGATGAGGGACGGGACCTGTGAGCACTTGTACGTGTTCCCCGAGGCCGTGTGGTGCACGAAGGCCGCCTTGACCTTCGTCGTGTACACGAAGTTCTTCTCCCGCAGCTTCTCGTCGGCGCCCCAGCCGCGGCGCGTGACGATGCCGGGGCGGGGGCCGATGTACGGCTTCGCACGCTGAGCCGCCGTCAGTTCGCCGGAGCGGAGGGCGAGGAGTTCGCGTTCGGTGCCCGCGAGGTCGAGGGCGGGGATCTCGGCGGCGCCGAGGGGGGCGAGGACGCCGTTGGCGGCGGAGGCCTCCACCGACTCGGCCGTCGTGCCGGCGGCCGGCTCCGCCGCCGTGCCCGCCACCGCGTCGGCAGGGGCGTCGGCCGGAACGTCGGCCGCGGCCTGAGCGGTGGCGGCCCGGCCGCGGAGTGGGCCCACGGGGGCGTGGGCGGGGGCGGTGGTGCCGGGGTCGACGAGTTCCAGGCGCATCCCCGCGGGGAGTTCGAGGGGCGAGGACACGGTGCGGGAGCCGTCCGCGGTGTCCTCCGTACGCCGCTCGGCGTCCGGGCTGACGCGGACCTCGACGCCGTCCGACTCCCCCACCCACAACGGGGCGGTGGCGCCGCGGACGTGGCCCGAGGCGCGTTCGGGTGTGTCGGGGTCGGCGCCGTGGTCGGCGTTGTGCGTCTCGACGTCCTGCCAGTCGGACCAGGTGCCGGTGCCGGCGGCGCGCGTACGGACCTGGACGCGGCCGTGCAGTTCGGCGTCCGGGTCGTCCCAGACGACGCCGAGGAGGGAGAAGGACCGTACGTCGCGGGGCGGCAGGCCCTGTTCGGCTCCGGTGCCGCCGGCACGGTCGCGGGCGAGGGGGGTCAGGGGCAGCGACTGGGTGCTGCCGGCGAGCGGGGCGGCGGGGCCGGCGGGCCGGGCCGCGGCGGGCACCGCCCGCGCGGTCGACGCCGGACGCGCCGTCACAGCGGAGGCGGGGGGCGTCAGCGGGAGGGCCAGCGCGGCCGCACAGGTGACGCCGATCGAGGAAGCAAGCAGTCCACGCATGCCACCGATCGTGGACATAGTCATACATTTCTGTCCATCGGGGTCTTGACGGGGCGTCGGAGGGCGTTCGGCCGAACCGGTGGCCCGGTGGCGGGCGTTCGCCCGGGGGCTGCGCGTACGCTGACGCGGGTGAACGCCACTGACCGCACCCCCGCCGACCTGCTGCGTTCCGCGCTCGCCGCGGATCCCGCCCGCCCCCTGGTGACCTTCTACGACGACACCACGGGCGAACGGGTGGAATTGTCCGTGGCCACCTTCGCCAATTGGGTGGCCAAGACCGCCAACCTCCTCCAGGACGGGCTGTCCGCCGAACCCGGTGACCGCGTCGCGCTGCTGCTGCCCGCGCACTGGCAGACGGCGGTGTGGCTGGTGGCGTGTTCCTCGGTCGGGGTCGTCGCGGACGTGGCCGGCGATCCGGCCCGCGCGGACTTCGTCGTGGCCGGGCCCGGCCGGTTCGAGGCGGGGCTGGCGTGCCGGGGCGAGCGGTACGCGCTGTCGCTCGCGCCGCTGGGCCGCCGGTTCGTCCCGGCGCCGCCGGAGGGCTACGCCGACTACGCGGTGGACGTCCCGACCCACGGCGACCGTTTCGCGCCGTACGCGCCCGTCGATCCCGAGGCGCCGGCGCTGATCGTGGCCGGCGCGGAGTACACGGGCGCGGAGCTGGTGGAGCGCGCCCGCGCCGACGCCTCGGCCCTCGGCCTCACGGGCCCCGGCTCCCGCCTGCTGTCGGGCCTGCCGTACGACACCTGGGAGGGCCTCAGCGCCGGTCTGTACGCCCCCCTGGCCACCGGCGGCTCGGTCGTCCTGTGCCGGAACCTGGACGAGGCGTCGGAGGAGACCCTGACCAGGCGCATCGACAGCGAGCGGGTGACGGCCACCGCGCGGTAGCCGCTACGCCCCGGTCGGCGGGCGGTCCCCGAGGCCCGGCCCCGGCGCCGCGGGCTGCCGCCCGCCCGGCCCGCCCCCGCCCCGTCACCCGTCCGGCCTCCCCCCGACCGCGCTTCGCCTGCGCTCGCGGCATCGTCGTAGGCACTGCACGGCGTTTTCGTACGGTGAGCGGGAGGGGTGGGTGCCGGCGTGAGCGGAAGTGAGGGCGCGGCAGAACCTCTCGGGCCGGCCGGCGGGGCGAGAGAGCCCCTCGGGCCGGGGAGCGGGGCGTCCGCTCTCGGTGCGGGGCTCGCGCGGCGACGTCGGCGGCGCTGGGTGGCGGCCGGGCTGGGGACGGTGGCGCTGCTGGTGGCGGGGGCCGGAGTGGCCGGGTGGGTGGTGTACGCCAAGCTCGACGGGAACATCACACCGGACGAGGCGGCCGCGGCGGAGCTGGCGCGGTATGCGAAGGAGCGGCCGACCGCCCTGGTGAAGGACGCGCGCAACGTGCTGCTGATCGGTTCGGACTCGCGCGCTGGGGACGGCAACAGCGCGTACGGGCGGGACTCGGGGACCGAGCGGTCGGACACGACGATCCTGCTGCACCTGTCCGCCGGGCGGCGCAGCGCGACCGCCGTGTCGATACCCCGCGATCTCATGGTGGACGTGCCGGCCTGCCGGCGGCCGGACGGTTCCCGGTCGGCGCCGATGTTCGCGATGTTCAACTACTCATTCCAGACGGGCGGTTCGGCCTGCACGATCCGGACGGTCGAGAAGCTGACGGGCGTCCGGATCGACCATCACGTCGTCGTCGACTTCCACGGCTTCAAGAAGATGGTCGACGCCCTCGACGGCGTCGAGGTGTGCCTGAAGGAGCCGATCCGCGACAAGGCGGCCAAGCTGCGGCTGCCCGCGGGGCGCGTGACGCTCGACGGCGAGCAGGCCCTCGGCTACGTCCGCGCCCGCAAGACCCTCGGCAACGGCAGCGACACCGACCGGATGGACCGGCAGCAGCGGTTCCTCGGCGCGCTCGTCGACAAGGCGCAGAGCAACGACGTCCTGCTGAATCCGGCGAAGCTGTACCCGGTGCTGGACGCGGCCACGTCCTCGCTCACCACCGACCCGGCCCTGGCGAGCCTGCGCGGTCTGTACGACCTCGTGCGCGGTCTGCGCGAGATTCCCACCGGGCAGGTGCGCTTCCTGACCGTTCCGCGGGAGTCGTACGTCTACAACGCCAATCGCGACCAGCTCGTGGAGCCCGCGGCGGAGAAGCTCTTCGAGCGGTTGAGGACGGACGCGCCCGTCTCCGTCACCGGAAAGGAGCCGGGGAATTCCACCTCTTCGGAGTCACCCGATCACGATGTGTACGCGTCACCGAGTCCCGCCGAACCGACTTTCCGGGGGAACACCGCCGGCGATCACACCTGCACGTGAGCCGCGCGCACGGCCGCGGGTAAAACGCTTCCCAAGCCGACCGTTCACAGCGAACTCCAGTTCAAGGAATTAACCCGTATTGCCCGGTTGTAGGGACGTGGAATTTGTCACCGTCGTCGCTGCGCGCCGAACTTGGCGGATAGTGTGAGCGATCCGGTGCACCCGGCCTGAGGACCGTTCTGGGGTCGAGCACTGTGTGACCGAGACCCGAGCGCCTTAGAGGGGGAAAGGCGCCGCGTGGCCCCGACGGAGGATTCGGACAACCGTGGACGCGCAAGGCCGTGGGCGGGCGGAGAACATCGACCCCGCAGACCAGTGGGTACTCAATCCGGACACCGGCGAATACGAACTGCGACTGGCTGATTCCGCACCGCAGCCGACGGTCCCCGGGCCCCGTGGCCGTACCGCCCGCCGCGCGGGCGGCGGGCCGGGTCCCGAGACCGCTTCGGGCAGCCGTACGACGGTTCCGGAACGGGACGCCCCGGAGGTTACGGGGCCGCGCCGTCGCCGCGGCGCGCCGGAGGAGCCGCCGCCGAGCAGGCGTGGGCGCCGGCCGGCGAAGAAAGCGAAGGCGAAGAAGGTCCTGCTGTGGACCGGCGGGGTCATGGCCTTCGTCCTGGTCGGCACCGCCGGCGCGGCCTACCTCTACCTCGAGCACCTCAACGACAACATCACCTCCGTCTCCGACGACGGCGCGAGCACCGGTGGCTTCAGCAAGGACAAGGCGATCAACATCCTGCTGATCGGCACCGACAAGCGCACCGGCGCGGGCAACGGCGGCTACGGCGACTCCGGCAGCCCGGGCCACGCCGACACGACGATCCTGCTGCACGTCTCCAAGGACCGGACGAACGCGACCGCGCTGAGCATCCCGCGCGACCTGATCGTGGACGTCCCGGACTGCCCGACCGAGCAGGAGGACGGCACCAGCAAGGTCATCAAGGGCACCGCGGGCGTCCGCTTCAACACCAGCCTGGGCCAGGACGGTCGCACGCCGAGCTGCACCGTGCGCACGGTGACCGAGCTGACCGGCGTCCAGGCGGACAACTTCATGGTGGCCGACTTCAACGCGGTCAAGACGCTGACGACGGCGGTCGACGGGGTCGAGGTGTGCCTGGCCAAGGACATCGACGACCCGGACTCGCACCTGAAGCTGTCGGAGGGCACGCACACCATCCAGGGCGAGCAGGCGCTGGCCTTCCTGCGCACCCGGCACTCGGTGGGCTTCGGCGGCGACCTGAGCCGGATCGGGATCCAGCAGCAGTTCCTCGGCTCGCTGATGCGCAAGCTGAAGTCGAACGACACGCTCACCAGCCCCACCAAGATGATCAAGCTGGCGGAGGCGGGCACGAAGGCGCTCACCGTCGACTCCCAGCTGGACAGCATCAACAAGCTGAAGGATCTCGGTCTGGAGCTGGGCAAGCTCAACACCAAGAACCTGACCTTCACCACCGTGCCGGTCGTCGACAACCCGGCCGAGAAGGTCAAGGCCACGGTCGTCCTGAACCGGTCGACCGCGCCCACCGTCTTCCGGATGATCCAGGACGACGTGTCCTTCACCGAGGTGAAGGAGCAGGCCAAGGCGTCGAAGGACGCGGCGGCCGCGGCCGCGGCGGCCCGGCTCAAGGGCACCCAGTCAGCGGCCTCCGAGGTGCGGGTGCAGGTGATGAACGGCGGTGCCAAGGCCGGCAGCGCACAGGCCACTCTCAGCTGGCTGCAGAATGATGAGGGCGTGACGAAGTCCGAGAACGCGGGCAACGCGCCGGAGGAACTCAGCAGGACGACGCTCGAGTACGCGCCGGAACAGGCCGCCCAGGCACGCAAGCTCGCCGCCATCATGGGGCTGCCGGGGACCGCGCTGAAGCCGGGCGAGAGCGTCACCAACGCCCAGGGTCTGCCGACGATGACGCTGACGCTGGGCAAGGACTTCAAGGGCGCGGGCGTCTCGCTCACGGCCCCGACGACCGTGCCGGACACGGTCGACAAGTCCACGGCGGACAAGGTCGAGTGCGCCAAGTAGGTAACCCTGCGGGCCCGTCAAGCGTCTGACTTGACGCGGGACGGGCCCGTGTCATGTCAGGCGCACGGCGGGGAGGGGCAGGGCCAGTGGGGCGGAGCACTGTACGGGGGACGGTTCCCGGGACCGGGGACACCACGTCCACGACGGCGGACGACGGGACGACGGTCGAGGACGGCACCGCGGAGGACGGCGCCCAGGACGGCGGCGCGGGCGGGGCCGGTGACGGCGGGCGCGGAGCCGGCGGCGGCACCGGCCGCAGAGGGCGCAGACGGCGCGCGCTGCGCTGGTCGGCGACCGTGCTCACCCTGGTGATACTGGGCGGCGCGGGGGCCGGATACCTCTACTACGAGCATCTCAACGCCAACATCAAGAGCGACGAGCTGAACCTGGGCGACGCCAAGGACCGGGCGGCGGACACCAAGGCCAACGAGGCCGGGCAGAAGGCGCTGAACATCCTGCTGATCGGTTCGGACGCCCGGGACACCGCGGAGAACCAGAAGCTCGGCGGGGCCAAGGACACCTTCAACGGCACGCCTCTCGCCGACGTCCAGATGCTGCTGCACGTGTCCGCGGACCGCAGCAACATGTCGGTGGTGAGCATGCCGCGCGACACCCTGCTCGACATCCCCAAGTGCACCGACCCGGACACCGGCGAGGTGTACCGGGCGCTCACCCGGGAGATCACCAACTCCTCGCTGGGGCGCGGCGGTCCGGGGTGCACGGTGGCCACCTGGGAGAAGCTCACCGACATCCACGTCGACCACTTCATGATGATCGACTTCGCCGGTGTGGTGTCGATGGCGGACGCGATCGGCGGCGTCCCGGTGTGCGTGGACGCCAACGTCCACTCGCACACCAGCACCGGCAAGGGCTCCGGCCTGAAGCTGGCGGAGGGCACCCACGACATCAAGGGCGAGCAGGCCCTCCAGTGGCTGCGCACCCGTTACGGCTTCGAGGACGACACCGACCTGGCGCGCGCCAAGGCGCAGCACATGTACATGAACTCGATGGTCCGTCAGCTGCGCTCGGAGGCGAAGCTGACCAACCCGAACGGACTGCGCAAGCTCGCCGAGGCGGCCACGCAGGCGATCACCGTCGACGACGGCCTGGACAGCATCAAGAAGATGTACGACCTGGCGACCGAGCTGCAGAAGGTGCCCACCGAGCGCATCACCATGACGACGATGCCCAACCGGTACGACACCGCGCAGCCCGGCCGGGTGGCGCCCACCGAGGACGCCGAGAAGCTGTTCCGGCTGGTGCGCGAGGACATCGCCCTGGACGGCAAGGACGCCGCGAAGGCCACCGCGAGCCCGTCCCCGTCGATCACGGACGCGGCCGCCGCGGACGACGAGATCGCCGTGCAGGTCCACAACGGCACGTACACCGACACGTCGGGCGCGGCCCGCGGCCGGGCGACCGCGGTGACGGAGCTGCTGGTCGGCAAGGGCTTCGCCGGGGCCAAGGCGGACACCTCGCCGGCCACCCCCGAGAAGACGACGGTGATCCGCTACCCGAGCGCCGACCTCCAGGCCGACGCCCTGCGGGTGGCGAAGGTCCTCGGGATCCCGGCGGGCCAGGTGAAGCAGTCCACCGAGGTCTCCGGGGTCACCCTCTTCGTGGGCGCGGACTGGCGTTCGGGCACGGCGTACAAGGCGCCGGTGAAGGACGACAGGACGCCCGCCTCGGCGGAGACGATGAACGCCGCCGACACCAGCCAGTGCATGCACGTGGACCCGGCCTACACCTGGTAGACCGGGCCCACCGGCCGCCGCGCGGTGCTCAGTTCGCGCTGAGGACCGCGGGGCGGCGGGAGGCGATGACCTTCTTCGCCAGCGACTTCGGGCTGGTCAGGAAGCCGAATCCCCACGACATGTGCATGGTGGCGAGGGCCAGCGGGATCTGCAGGCGCGCCTTGAGCGGCAGTCCCCTGCCGGCCGGCAGCGAGCCGAGGGCGATCGCCGCCAGGTAGCCGCCCGGGATCAGGAAGCCGAGCGGGCTGAGGACGGCGCCGACCACGGTCCCGGCCGCGATCGCGCACACCGCGGTCGGCGGGGCGAGGTAGCGCAGGTTGATGGAGCCCTCGTGGTAGCGGGCGACGACGTGCCGCCAACGGCCGTAGTCCTTGTACTGCTTGGCGAGCGCCTTGACGCTGGGCCGCGGGCGGTAGGACACCCTCAGCTCGGGCGAGAACCAGATCAGCCCGCCGGCCTCACGGATGCGGAAGTTCAGCTCCCAGTCCTGGGCACGGATGAACTCCTCGTTGTAGCCGCCCTGTTGCTCCAGCGCCTCACGCCGGAAGACGCCGAGGTAGACGGTCTCGGCCGGGCCGGCCTGCCCACCGGTGTGGAAGGCGGCGTTGCCGACCCCGATCTTCGAGGTCATCGCGGCGGCGACCGCGTGCTCCCAGTCGTTCTCGCCCTCGGCGTGCATGATGCCGCCGACGTTCTGCGCGCCGGTCTCCTCCAGGAGCCGGACGGCGGTGGCGATGTAGTTCGGCGAGAGCATGCCGTGCCCGTCGACGCGGACGACGACCGGATGGCGCGAGGCCTTGATCGCGGCGTTCAGGGCGGCGGGCGTACGGCCCGTCGGGTTCGGGACGGTGTGGACGCGCTTGTTCTCGTCGGACGCAGTGTCCGCGACGAGTTCGGCGGCGATCTCGTCCGTGCGGTCCGTGGACGGACCGAGGGCGATCACGACCTCCATCTCGCCTGCGTACTCCTGCGCGAGGATCGCTTGGACCGCTCCGCGCAGATGCCGCTCCTCGTTGAGGACGGGCATGATGACGGACACGGCGGGGAGCTGCACGTCGGACTTCGCGTTCATAGGAGCATCACGTTACCGCGAACGGGGGACACCGGTGCGCGCCGCCGGGTGCGTGCGGCGGGCGGCGGATCGTCTCGGCCTACGGTGCTCACGGCTCCCTCGTACGCCTCGTACGGCCGTCGCCCGGAGGTGACCCGCTTGTCCCCCGCCCCGCCCCGGTCCCCCGCCTCCCGGCCGGCGCGCCGCCCGCGGCCCCGGCCGGCCCGCCCCGCACCGGGGAAACGTCCCCGCTGGGCCATGCGGGCGGCCATGACGCTCTCGGTCGTCGTGCTGGCCTCCGCCGGGATCGGCCACTCCCTGGTCAGCGGCCTCGACTCCGGGATCGCCCGCGTCGACCCCTTCAAGGACATGAAGAACCGCCCGCGGGCCGGCCACGGCATGAACGTGCTGATGGTCGGCACCGACGGCCGCGACCGGATCACCGAGGCCGAACGGCAGCGCTACCGGCTCGGCGGCGCGCCCTGCCACTGCACCGACACGCTGATGATCGTGCACATCTCGGAGGACCGGGACCGGGCGAGCGTGGTGAGCCTGCCGCGCGACTCCTACGCCGAGACGCCCCCGCACACCGACCGGACCACCGGTGAGGAACACCACGGCCACCCGATCAAGATCAACGCGGCGTATGCGGAGGGCGGACCGCAGCTGACCGTGCGGACCGTCGAGCACATGACCCACGTGAAGATCGACCACTACCTGGAGGTCGACTTCACCAGCTTCATGAAGACCGTCGACGTCCTCGGCGGCGTGCGGATCTGCACGGACCGGCGGCTGACCGACTCCTACACCGGCCTCGACCTCGCGCCCGGCGACCACACCCTGCGCGGCGGCGAGGCTCTCCAGTACGTCCGCTCCCGGCACGCCGACGCCTCCTCCGACCTCGGCCGGATGAAACGCCAGCAGCGGTTCCTGGCGGGGCTGGTGGACCGGGCGACCTCCTCCGGGATCCTGCTGAACCCGCTGAAGTTCCGCGACGTGACGCGGGCGGTGCTGGGCTCGGTACGGGCCGACCGCGGCTTCGGCACGGACGAACTGCTGGACCTCGGCCGGGCGATGCGCACCTTCTCCCCCTCCTCCTCGGAGTTCGCGACCGTCCCCATCGGGCGGATGGGGTACGCCGTGAAGGGCATCGGCTCGACCGTGAAGTGGGACCCGGTCCGCGCCGAGCGCCTCTTCAGCGCCCTGCGCGACGACAAGCCCCTCGCCGCGGCGCCGCGTCCCCGCGACCGGGCCGTGCGCGTGGAGGTGGCCCCGCAGCAGATCCGCGTCCAGGTGGAGAACGGCACCCGTACGCCCGGCCTGGCCAAGGAGGTCGACACGGCGCTGCGCGCCACCGGCTTCCGTACGACCGGACAGCCGGCCACGGCCCGCGACACCTCGGTGCGCCGCACGGTCGTCTCCCACGACCCCCGCTGGGACCGCTCCGCGAAGTCCCTGGCCGCCGCCCTCCCCGGCAGCGTGCTGCGCCCGGTCCCGGGCCTCGGCCCCACCCTGAAGGTCACCGCCGGCACGGAGTCCCACCACGTCCGCAAGGTCCGGGCGGACACCCCGGGCCGGGGCGAGTCCGCGGTGGTCCGCGGCGACGAGGTGAGCTGCGCCTGAACGCCCGGCTCCGCCGGGCCGAGGGGACGCCGGGCCGGGCGGGCCGAGCACCGTCCCGGCCGCCTCAGTCGTCGAAGCCCTCCGCCGCCCGGCGCTCGCGGAGTTCCATGATGGCTCGGCGGCGGGACAGGCGGTGGGTGCGGCGGATCTGGGCTTCCTGGTAGCGGCGGCGGTCGCGGTCGGTCTCGGGGAGGACCGGGGGGACGCGGCGGGGCTTGCCGTCGGCGTCGACGGCGGCGAAGACGAGGTAGGCGGAGCCGACCTGGGTGGGCGGCGCGGACTCGTTCCAGCGTTCGGCGAGGACCCGGACACCGACCTCCATGGAGGTCCGGCCGGTCCAGTTGACCTGGGCCTTCACATGGACGAGGTCACCGACGCGGACCGGCTCGAGGAACGCCATCTCGTCCATGGACGCGGTGACGGCGGGTCCCCCGGAGTGCCGGCCGGCCACCGCGCCCGCCGCGTCGTCGACGAGCTTCATGATCACGCCACCGTGCACCGTGCCCAGGAGGTTGGTGTCGTTGTGGCTCATGATGTGGCTGAGCGTGGTGCGCGACGCGGACGTGGGCTTGCCCGGGATATCCGAGGTGTCCGAGGTGTCCGAGTCCACTGGGGTGACCTGGTCTGTCATGGCCTCCACCTTATGCCGAGGCGGACAAGCCGGGACTTTGTGTCAGGTTGGCAACAGCGGGGCGCTGATTCTCCGACGCCCCTGTAAGGGACACAGCGCTTCCCGGCACACTGGGGCGCATGAATGACTGGCCCGAGGGATGGTCCGACAACAACCGCGGCTCCGGCTACGGACGCGGCGGCGCGAGCGCACGGCCCGAGAGCGCGCGCGTGATGCGACAGGTCCGCCGCGGTCCGGCCGCCCCGCCGCAGGGCGCCGGTGTGCCGCCGCAGCCGTCGTACGTCGACGGCCACGGATACGGCGGCGACGGCGGCGGTGACTACACCAACGCCCGGAACACCGGGTACGACAGCGGTTACAGCACGGGCCAGGTCTACGGCGGCGGATCCGACGGGCCGGGCGGCCACGACGCCGGTGTCCCGCGCCCCGCGCCCGACTGGCGCCGCCGGATCAAGTGGACCGCGATCAGTGTCGCGACGGTGCTGGTCGTGACGACCGTCGGGACGTACTTCTGGGCCGACTCCAAGCTGAACCGCGAGGTCGACCTGTCGAAGGTCATCGACCGGCCCGAGGCCGGCGAGGGCACCAACTTCCTCATCGTCGGCTCCGACAGCCGTGAGGGCATGTCCGCCGAGGAGAAGAAGCAGCTGCACACCGGCTCCGCCGAGGGCAAGCGGACGGACTCGATGATGATCCTGCACACCGGGTCCAACGGCGACACGCTGATCTCGCTGCCCCGCGACTCCGACGTGGAGATCCCCTCGTTCGTGGGCTCGGAGTCCGGCAAGCGGTACGCGGGCACGGGCCGGCACACCAAGCTGAACGCGGCGTACGCGACGGACGGCCCGGAGCTGCTCGTCCGCACGGTCGAGTTCAACACCGGGCTGCGCATCGACCACTACGTGGAGATCGGCTTCGCCGGCTTCGCGAACATCGTGGACGCGGTCGGCGGCGTCGAGATCGACATCCCGCAGGACATCAAGGACACCAAGTCCGGCGCGGACCTCAAGAAGGGCAGGCAGACCCTGAACGGCGAGGAGTCCCTCGCCTTCGTCCGCACCCGGTACGCGCTCGCCGGTTCCGACCTGGACCGCACGAAGAACCAGCAGAAGTTCCTCGCGGCCCTCGCCAACCAGGTGGCCACGCCGAGCACGGTCCTCAACCCGTTCAAGCTGTACCCGACCATGAGCGCCGGCCTGGACACCCTGATCGTCGACAAGGACATGGGCCTGTACGACCTGGGGTCGATGTTCTTCGCGATGAAGGGCGTCAACGGCGGCGACGGCAAGTCGATGAACATGCCGATCTCGGGGTCCACCGGCGGCAACCTCGTCTGGGACAAGGCGAAGGTGAAGCAGCTGGTGAGCCAGCTGAAGAACGACGAGAAGGTCACGGTGTCGGGTGACTGACCGGTCCACCTCCGCACGGCCCTTCGACGCGGTCCTGTGCGACGTCGACAACGTGATCCGGACCTTCGACTCCACCCACCTGGAAGCGCTGGAACGGGTCGCGGGGCTCGCGGAGGGCACCACCAAGAAGGTGGCGTTCTCGCCCGAGGCCGTCGGACCGCTGCTGCTGGGGCGGATCACCGAGCAGGAGTGGGTGGCGTCCATCGCGGCCGGGCTGGCCGGGCTGGTGGACGAGGAGACGGGCTGGGCACTGGGCACCGCCCTGCTGGAGTCGCCCTTCCGGGCCGACGTGACGGTGCTGGAACTGCTGCGCCGGGCGCGGGTCCGGGTGCCGCTGGTCCTCGTCACCAACGCCACCCTCGGGCTGGAGCGCGACCTGGAGGCCATGGGCCTCACCGAGCTGGCCGACGAGGTCGTCAGCAGCGCCCGCGTCGGCCTCGCCAAGCCCGACCGCCGCATCTTCGAGCTGGGCGCGGCACGGGCGGGCGTACGCCCCGACCGCTGCCTGTTCGTCGACGACACCGAGGAGAACGTCGAGGCGGCCGCCGCCCTCGGCATGACGGCCGTCCACTTCCGCACGGCGGCCGACCTGGAGAGGGCTCTGGAGCCGCTGTTCACCTAGAGCCGGGCGGTCCGCACACGACGGTCGCCCCTGCCCGGGGAAAGGGCGGGGGCGACCGTCGTACGGCGCGGAGGCGTTACGGCAGGTTGCGGGCCATGACGATCCGCTGGACCTGGTTGGTGCCCTCGTAGATCTGGGTGATCTTGGCGTCGCGCATCATGCGCTCGACAGGGTAGTCGCGGGTGTAGCCGTAGCCGCCGAGGAGCTGGACGGCGTCGGTGGTGACCTCCATGGCGACGTCGGAGGCGAAGCACTTGGCGGCCGCGCCCTGGAAGGTGAGGTCGGCGTCCAGGCGCTCGGACTTCGCCGCCGCCGCGTAGGTGAGCTGGCGGGCCGCCTCGATCTTCATGGCCATGTCGGCGAGCATGAACTGGATGCCCTGGAAGTCGGCGATCGCCTTGCCGAACTGCTTGCGCTCCTGGACGTAGCCCTTGGCGTAGTCGAAGGCGCCCTGGGCGACGCCGAGGGCCTGGGCGGCGATGGTGATGCGGGTGTGGTCCAGGGTCTTCATCGCGGTGGCGAAGCCGGTGCCCTCCTCGCCGATCATGCGGTCGGCGGGGATGCGGACGTTGTCGAAGTAGACCTCGCGGGTCGGGGAGCCCTTGATGCCGAGCTTCTTCTCCGGGGCGCCGAAGGAGACGCCCGGGTCGGACTTCTCCACCACGAAGGCGGAGATGCCCTTGGAACGCTTGGCGGGGTCGGTGACGGCCATCACCGTGTAGTACTCGGAGACGCCCGCGTTGGTGATCCAGCGCTTGACGCCGTTGAGGATCCAGTGGTCGCCGTCGCGCACGGCGCGGGTCTTCATGCCGGCCGCGTCCGAGCCGGCGTCCGGCTCGGACAGGGCGTACGAGAACATCGCGTCGCCCTTGGCCAGCGGCGCCAGGTACTTCTTCTTCAGGTCCTCGGAGCCGGACAGGATCACCGGGAGCGAGCCGAGCTTGTTCACGGCCGGGATCAGCGAGGAGGACACGCAGGCGCGGGCCACCTCCTCGATCACGATGACCGTGGCCAGCGCGTCGGCGCCGGCGCCGCCGTACTCCTCGGGCACGTGCACCGCGTGCAGGTCGCTGGCGACCAGCGCGTCGAGGGCCTCCTGCGGGAAGCGGGCCTCCTCGTCGACCGCCGCGGCGTACGGCGCGATCTTCGCCTCGGCCAGCGAGCGGATGGCGTCCCGGAGCATGTCGTGCTCCTCGGACGGGCGGTACAGGTCGAAGTCAGCCGATCCGGCCAAGGTCTCTCACGCTCCAAGAACGCTGGGTGTGATCTCGCTAATTACCGTTAAGTAACTCAAATTTTAGAGGCCTGCCCACGACAGTGATACGTGAGCTTGGCGACAGGGTCTCCGCACCGGTGAACTGCCCGGTGAGGGGCGCCCGTACGCCCCGACTATGCTCGTTGCGCATCCGGCCCCCGCCCGACCCAGTCCAGGAGCACGCATGGCCCTCAAGATCACCGTGATCGGCACCGGTTATCTCGGTGCCACGCACGCCGCGGCCATGGCCGAACTGGGCTTCGAGGTGCTGGCGCTCGACGTCGTGCGCGAGAAGATCGAGATGCTGGAGCGGGGCGAGACCCCGATGTACGAGCCGGGCCTGGAGGAGCTGCTGCGACGGCACGTCGCCGGGTTCGAGGGCTCCAGCGGGCGGCTGCGCTTCACCCAGGACTGGGCGGAGGTCGGCGCGTTCGGCGACGTCCACTTCGTGTGCGTGAACACCCCTCAGAAGCACGGCGAGTACGCCTGCGACATGTCGTACGTCGAGTCCGCGATCGCCTCGCTCGCCCCGCATCTGGAGCGGCCCGCGCTGGTGGTGGGCAAGTCGACCGTGCCGGTGGGCTCCGCGGACCGGCTGGCCCGCACGATCGCGGAGCTGGCGCCGGCCGGCGAGGACGCGGAACTGGCGTGGAACCCGGAGTTCCTGCGGGAGGGCTTCGCCGTGCAGGACACCCTGCACCCGGACCGGATCGTGGTCGGGGTGCGCAGCGAGCGGGCCGAGCGGACGCTGCGGGAGGTGTACGCCGGACCGGTCGGGGAGGGCTCGCCGTTCGTCGTCACGGACTTCCCGACGGCCGAGCTGGTGAAGACCTCCGCGAACTCCTTCCTCGCCACCAAGATCTCCTTCATCAACGCGATGGCGGAGGTCTGTGAGGCCGCCGGCGGTGACGTGGCCAAACTGGCGGAGGCCATCGGGTACGACGACCGGATCGGAAGGAAGTTCCTGCGGGCCGGCATCGGCTTCGGCGGCGGCTGTCTGCCGAAGGACATCCGGGCGTTCATGGCCCGCGCGGGCGAGCTGGGCGCCGACCAGGCGCTGACCTTCCTGCGCGAGATCGACTCGATCAACATGCGCCAGCGCGGGCAGATGGTGGAGCTGGCCCGGCAGTCGCTGGGCGGGGGGCCGTTCCTCGGCAAGCGGGTCGCCGTGCTCGGCGCGACCTTCAAGCCGGACTCGGACGACGTGCGGGACTCGCCGGCGCTGAACGTCGCCGGGCAGATCCACCTCCAGGGCGGCCAGGTGACCGTCTACGACCCGAAGGGCATGGACAACGCCCGCCGCGTCTTCCCGACGCTCGGCTACGCCGACTCGGCCCTGGAGGCCGTCCGGGGCGCCGACGTCGTCCTGCACCTGACCGAGTGGCGGGAGTTCCGGGAGCTGGACCCGGCGCAGCTCGGCGAGGTCACGGCGGCGCGGCTGATCCTGGACGGGCGTAACGCGCTCGACCCGGTGCTGTGGCGCAAGGCCGGCTGGACGTACCGGGCGATGGGCCGCCCGACCGCCTGACACGGGGGCGCCCGGCACGCGGGTGACGCCGGTTCGGCCGAGGCTCAGTCGGCCGAACCGGCGTCTGTCTGCATTGTGCCGCACCGGCGCGGTGCGTGACGTGTGAACCCCCTGTGCGTTAGGGCGGCGGCCCCTCCGGGCACTCGTCCGCCTCAGCATCCGTCGTACACCTGCCGAGGAGACCGTCATGGCGCCCGCCGCCCGTCTGCGTTCCGTCGTGCTCGACTGCCCCGACCCGCGTGCCCTGGCCGAGTTCTACGCCGCCGTCGTGGGCGGCACCCCGCAGGCCGAGGAGGGGGACGAGGACTGGTACGTGCTCCAGGTCCCCGGCGGGCCCCGGTTGGCCTTCCAGCGGGCGGAGGGGCTGACCCCGCCCGAGTGGCCGCGCTCCGACCGCAACTCCCAGCAGTTCCACCTCGACCTCGACGCCGGCGCCACCTGGGACGAGGTCGACGCGGCCCACGCTCGCGTGCTGGAGCTGGGCGCGCGGCCGCTGGACCTGGAGGACCGGGAGAAGAAGGACTTCCAGGTGTACGCCGACCCGGCGGGACACCCGTTCTGCCTGTGCCGTATCGAGCACGCCTCGTCGTGAGCGGGCCGGTCAGGGGGCTGCCGTCCAGGTCCGTGACCGTCGCCGTGGACGGCTCCCTGCGTTGCCGTGCCGTCCGGGCGGCGACATCCGCGCTGCGCAGGACGCGCTGTATGTTCCCCCAGGTCAGCCGGGCGATGTCGGACTCCGGCCAGCCGCGGTGGAGGAGTTCGGCGATCAGATGCGGGTAGCCGGCGGCGTCGGCGAGGTCCTGGGGGTGGGGGGGCGCCGGAGTCGTGGGTGCCGGACAGGCCGACGCAACCGGGTCCGGCGATCTCACGGACGTGGTCGAGGTGGTCGGCGACGTCCCCGGGGGCGGGACCGTCCGGGCCGGCGGTCGCACGAGGTCGCCGGGCTCAGTCGTGGTAGCGGTAGCGCGCCTTGAGGATCTTCAGTTCCTTGTCGTCAGCCCGGTACACGAGGCGGTGCTCGTCGTCGATCCTGCGGGACCAGTAGCCGGAGAGGCCGGCCTTGAGGGGTTCGGGCTTGCCGATGCCGGTGAAGGGGTCCCGCTGGATCTCTCCGATCAGGCGGGTGATCCGGCGGGCCATCCTGCGGTCCGAGCCGAGCCGGAAGAGGAAGTCCTCCCAGGCGTCCGGGTCGAAGTGGACGCTCCTCACCCGTCCCCCGCCAGGTCCCGCAGTTCCTCGACGGTCCTGGCGACGGTCGATGCTCCCGCCTTGTCCCGGGCGACGGCCTCCGTCAGGCGTCGCGCATTCGCGGGTGACCGCAGGAGGTAGACCGTCTCCTGCCACGCCTCGTAGTCGTCCGCCGACATGATCACCGCGTCACCGCTCTTGGAGCTGATACGGACCGGCGTGTGGCCGTCGTTGACCCGCTTGATGAGGGGGAACAGGTCCCGGCGTGCTTCGCCGGCGCTTATGGTCATGGACGGCCGCCCCTTCCGAATGCGGTACGGGAACGCCGTACCGCACTCGTACGACATTCCCGTACCGCTCCGGACGGCCTCAGCCGTCGAGCGACTCGATCGTCGCGTTGGACGGTGCCCTGGTGGCCCGGAGGTCGCGGGCCACGTCCTCCGCGGCGGCCAGTACCCGGACCGCGTTCTGCCAGGTCAGCTTGGCGAGGTCGGACTTCGACCAGCCGCGCTCCAGCAGTTCGGCGAGGAGCCTCGGGTAGCCGGAGACGTCGCCGAGGCCCTCGGGGGTGAAGGCGGTGCCGTCGTAGTCGCCGCCGATGCCGAGGTGGTCGACGCCCGCGACCTCGCGCATGTGGTCGAGGTGGTCGGCGACCGTCGCCACGGTGGCGACCGGGCGGGGGTTCGCCTCCTCGAAGGCGCGGTGGACCGCCATGGCCCCGGCGGTGGTGTCGAGGTGGTGGAAGCCGTGCGCGCGCATGTTCTCGTCCGCGGCGGCCGTCCAGTCCACTGCCGCCTGGAGCACGAACTTCGGCACGAACGTCACCATGGCGACGCCGCCGTTGGCGGGCAGCCGCTCGAGCACGTCGTCGGGGATGTTGCGCGGGTGGTCGCACACCGCCCGCGCGGAGGAGTGCGAGAAGATCACCGGCGCGGCGGAGACGTCGAGCGCGTCCCGCATGGTCGTCGCCGCCACGTGCGAGAGGTCGACCAGCATGCCCTCGCGGTTCATCTCCCGGACGACCTCGCGGCCGAACGCCGTCAGCCCGCCGGCCTTCGGCACGTCGGTCGCGGAGTCCGCCCAGTCCACGTTGTCGTTGTGGGTGAGCGTCATGTACCGCACGCCGAGCGCGTACAGGCCGCGCAGGGTGCCCAGCGAGTTGGCTATGGAGTGGCCGCCCTCCGCGCCCATGAGCGAGGCGATACGGCCCTCCGCGCGCGCCGCCTCCATGTCGGCCGCGGTCAGGGCGGCCCTGAGCGCCTCGGGGTGGCGGTCGATGAGCTGCCGTACGCAGTCGATCTGCTCCAGCGTCGCCGGGACCGCGCCCGGCAGGTCCGAGCGGACGTACACCGACCAGTACTGCGCGCCGACGCCGCCCGCGCGCAGGCGGGGGATGTCGGTGTGCAGGTGGGTGTGCTGGTCGGTGGCGATGTCGCGGGCGTCGAGGTCGTAGCGGACCTGTTCGCGCAGCGCCCACGGCAGATCGTTGTGGCCGTCGACGACCGGGTGTTCGCGCAGCAGCTCTCGGGCCTGCTCCAGGAAGGTCATCGCCGTCACTTTCCGAAGCCGAAGCCGCCGCCGTTTGCGCCGCCCTCGACCTTGGCGCGCAGGCGCCTGCCCTTCTCGGTGGCCTGGTCGTTGAGGTCCTGCTGGAAGTCGCGCATCCGCGCGAGGAGGTCCTCGTCGTGCGCGGCGAGGATGCGGGCGGCGAGCAGACCGGCGTTGCGGGCGCCGCCGACCGAGACGGTCGCGACGGGGACGCCGGCCGGCATCTGCACGATCGACAGCAGGCTGTCCATGCCGTCGAGGTACTTCAGCGGCACGGGCACGCCGATGACCGGCAGCGGGGTGACGGAGGCGAGCATGCCGGGCAGGTGGGCGGCGCCGCCCGCGCCGGCGACGATCACCTTGAGTCCGCGGTCGGCGGCCTGCTCCCCGTAGGCGACCATCTCGCGCGGCATGCGGTGCGCGGAGACGACGTCGACCTCGTACGCGATCTCGAACTCGTCGAGGGCCTGGGCGGCGGCCTCCATGACGGGCCAGTCGGAGTCCGACCCCATGACGATGCCTACGACTGGGCTCATTCGGTGATCGTGCCTCTCAGGTAGCCGGCAGCGTGACGGGCGCGCTCCAGCACGTCGTCGAGGTCGTCGCCGTAGGTGTTGACGTGGCCGACCTTGCGGCCGGGCTTCACGTCCTTGCCGTACATGTGGATCTTCAGCCGGGGGTCGCGGGCCATGCAGTGCAGGTAAGCGGAGTACATGTCCGGGTAGTCGCCGCCGAGGACGTTGACCATGACCGTCCACTCGGCGCGCGGGCGCGGGTCGCCGAGCGGGAGGTCGAGGACCGCGCGGACGTGGTTGGCGAACTGCGAGGTGATCGCGCCGTCCATGGTCCAGTGGCCCGAGTTGTGCGGGCGCATCGCCAGCTCGTTGACGAGGATGCGGCCGTCGCGGGTCTGGAACAGCTCGACGGCGAGGTGGCCGACGACGCCGAGTTCCTTGGCGATGGTCAGGGCCATCTCCTCGGCCTTGAGCGCCAGGGTCTCGTCGAGGTCGGGGGCCGGGGCGATCACCGTGTCGCAGACGCCGTCGACCTGCCGGGACTCGACGACCGGGTAGGCGACCGCCTGGCCGTGGGGGGAGCGCACGACGTTCGCGGCCAGCTCGCGGACGTAGTCGACCTTCTCCTCGGCGAGGACGGGGACGCCCGCGCGGAAGGGGTCCTCGGCCTCCTCGGCGGAGTTCACGACCCACACGCCCTTGCCGTCGTAGCCGCCGCGGACCGTCTTGAGGACGACCGGGAAGCCCTCGCCCTCCGCCGCGAACGCGGCGACGTCCGCCGGGTCGGCCACGATGCGGTGCCGTGGGCAGGGGATGCCGATCGCGTCGAGTCTCGCGCGCATCACGCCCTTGTCCTGGGCGTGCACGAGCGCCTCGGGGCCCGGGCGGACGGGGATGCCGTCCGCCTCCAGGGCCCGGAGGTGCTCGGTGGGGACGTGCTCGTGATCGAAGGTGATCACGTCACAGCCCCGCGCGAACTCGCGCAGCGTGTCCAGGTCGCGATAGTCGCCGACGACGACATCGCTCACCACCTGGGCCGCGGAATCCTGAGGAGTGTCACTGAGGAGCTTGAACCTGATGCCCAACGGGATGCCCGCCTCGTGTGTCATACGAGCGAGCTGGCCCCCGCCGACCATGCCGACTACCGGGAACGTCACGCCCCTAGGGTATCGGCCACGTCGCACCGGCTGGTTCCGCACCTCCCACCGGGCCCGTTCCAACCCGGTACCGGCGGTTTCCCGGCTTCCCGCCGGGCCGTCGCGCACCGGTGGGGCGGTGGCACAGGAAACCCACGAGGGGGGTGGTTAGCATGGCTGGGTTGACGAAACCGACACCCGGACGGGGGCCTGCACGACCATGGCACATGGTTCCTCGGGGGAAGGACGGCTGCGGAGACTCGCCCGCGAGCTCGCCAAGTTCGGCGCGGTCGGTGGGGCGGGCCTGCTGGTCAACCTCGGTGTGTTCAACTTCGTGCGGCACGTCACCGATCTCCAGGTGGTGCGCGCGAGCGTCATCGCCACGGTGGTCGCCATCGCCTTCAACTACGTCGGGTTCCGGTACTTCACCTACCGGGACCGGGGCAAGAGCGGACGTACGAAGGAGATGTCACTGTTCCTGCTGTTCAGCGCGGTGGGGCTGGTCATCGAGAACGGGTTGCTGTTCCTGGCGACGTACGGGTTCGGCTGGGACAGCCCGTTGCAGAGCAACGTGTTCAAGTTCCTCGGGATCGGGATCGCCACGCTGTTCCGGTTCTGGTCGTACCGGACATGGGTGTTCAAGGCGATGCCCCGGCAGGGGACCGTGGTCGGGGAGTCGCGGATGACGGCGGCCGAGGCCGCGGCGAAGCAGCGGGTGGGCTGAGGGGGCCGGGGCCGTGGCCCCGGGCGGGCCGGCCGGTCACCTCACCGTGGGTTCCGTGTCCTGGGGCGGCTTCTTCTCCGGGGCCGTTCGTGACAGGAACAGGCCGAAGACCGGGGGCTTGGTCTGGAGCATCTCCAGGCGGCCGCCGTCGGCCTCGGCGAGGTCCCTGGCCACCGCGAGGCCGATTCCCGTGGAGTTCCGGCCGCTGATCGTGCGCTCGAAGATGCGGGCGCCGAGGTCCGCGGGGACGCCGGGACCCTCGTCGGTGACCTCGATGACCGCCTGGTTGCCGGTGACACGCGTGCGCAGGGCGACCGTGCCGCCGCCGTGCATGAGCGAGTTCTCGATGAGGGCCGCCAGCACCTGGGCCACCGCGCCCGGGGTGCCCACCGCCTGGAGGTGCCGCTTGCCGGAGCTGACGATCGCCCGGCCCACGCCACGGTAGGCCGGGCGCCACTCGGCGAGCTGCTGCTGGATGACCTCGTCGAGGTCGAAGGTGACGGCGGATCCGGTGCGGGGGTCGCGGGAGTTCGTCAGCAGGCGCTGCACGACGTCGGTGAGGCGTTCCACCTGGGTCAGCGCGATCGTGGCCTCCTCCTTCACCGTGTCCGGGTCGTCGGTGAGGGTGATCTCCTCCAGGCGCATGGACAGGGCGGTGAGCGGGGTGCGCAGCTGGTGGGAGGCGTCGGCGGCGAGCCGGCGTTCCGCCGTCAGCATGCGGGCGATGCGCTCGGCGGAGGAGTCGAGCACGTCGGCGACCCGGTCCAGCTCGGGGACGCCGTACCGCTTGTGGCGGGGGCGGGGGTCGCCGGAGCCGAGGCGTTCGGCGGTCTCGGCGAGGTCGGTGAGCGGGGAGGCGAGCCGGTTGGCCTGGCGGATGGCCAGGAGGACCGCGGCGACCACCGCGAGCAGCGCCACCAGGCCGATGATGAGCAGGGTGCGGCCGACCTCTCGGGTCACGGAGGAGCGGGGCTCCTCGACGACGACGGTCTCCCCCTCCTCGCCCCGGGCCTCGCCCCGGATGACGTCGCCCTCGGGGCGGCTGCCGACCGCGATGACCGGTTTCCCGGGCATCCGGATCACCGCGTACCGCTCGTGGGTGAGCTGGCTGCGCAGCACCTCGGCGTCGACGGTCCCGGCGCCGGCGAGCCGGCTGTCCACGATGCTGGCCAGGCGGGCCGCCTCCAGCTCGACGCGTTCCTGTGCGCTGTTGCTGATCGTGCGCGTCTCGACGATGACGAGGGAGACCCCGAACACGGCGATCACGACGAGCACGACGGCCAGCGTGGACTGGATCAGACGGCGACGCACAGGGCCCTCCGGACGGTGACTTCACGGGACGGGTGGGGACGGCTCGCCCGGGGTGGGGCCGCGTCCGCACGCGACTCCGCCGCGGGGCGCGGCCGGCCCCGACGGCGGTGACCCGCGGCTGCCGCCGGCCGGCCTTCGGCGACCGTGGCCCTCATCGACCGGGCCCCTCGCCGACCGGGCCGCCGCCGGTCACGCCCTTCACCGGTTGGATCCCCGTCCGGCCGGTCGCCGGTCGGCTCTCCTCGAACCGGTCGGCTCTCCTCGAAGCGGCTAGCTCTTCTCGAAGCGGAAGCCCACGCCACGCACCGTGGCGATGTAGCGGGGGTTCGCCGCGTCGTCCCCCAGCTTCTTCCGCAGCCAGGAGATGTGCATGTCGAGGGTCTTGGTCGAGGACCACCAGGTGGTGTCCCAGACCTCCCGCATCAGCTGGTCGCGGGTGACCACCCGGCCGGCGTCGCGCACGAGGACCCGCAGGAGGTCGAACTCCTTGGCCGTGAGCTGGAGTTCCTCCTCGCCCATCCAGGCGCGGTGCGACTCGACGTCGATGCGGACCCCGTGCGTGGCGGGCGGCTGCTGGGGTTCGACGGAGCCGCGCCGGAGCAGGGCCCGGACGCGGGCGAGGAGTTCGGCGAGCCGGAACGGCTTGGTGACGTAGTCGTCGGCGCCCGCGTCCAGTCCGACGACGGTGTCGACCTCGTCGGCGCGCGCGGTGAGGATCAGGATGGGGATGGCGTGGCCGTCGGCGCGCAGCCGGCGGGCCACCTCCAGGCCGTCCATGCCGGGGAGCCCGAGGTCCAGCACGACCAGGTCGACGCCGCCCTGCATTCCGGCGTCGAGCGCGGAGGGTCCGTCCTCACGCACCTCGACCTCGTACCCTTCCCGGCGCAGGGCGCGGGCCAGCGGCTCCGAAATGGACGCATCGTCCTCGGCGAGCAGTACACGGGTCATGAGGCGATGGTAGTCCGCGTGGGACGGGGCCAAGGGTGTGATGCCCGACCCCGGCTCTTACTCGGGGACATGCCGGACAACCCGCCCGCGGCGACCCCGCCGCCCTTGGTACGGACCTGAGGTCACGGGATGTCATCCTGGTATGGACCTTGGAAACCTCGCCCCGGTTCCTGCCTGGCCTGTGATCTGCGCCTCAAGTCCTTCCATATCCGGTTCTGTCCTGCCGTATGGTGAAAGGACGCCTGTAGCACCACGGGGACCTTTGGCGCTCGACTTGACGCTGAGGGTCTCTTTTGTGTGCGGGCCGGCTCTCCGCCGGCCCTCGAAAGGAACGACCTGTGGCCGGGCCCCCACTCGCGGGGCGTGGATCCCGGTGGTCGCCGTCCGCCGTTCCGTGACCCGGAGCGGCTCCCCCGTGGGCGTGGGTGGACGGGCCGATCAAGCCGGTGCCGGCCGCCCCAACCGGGCGCGCACGCTCCACCGCGCGTCCCGACCAGCAAGGAACGACCATGGCGTCCAGCCTGACGAAGGACTCGGTCCGCCCGGGAACCCCCGGAACCGGGAAGACCTTCTTCGGCCACCCCCGCGGACTGGCCACTCTCTTCATGACCGAGATGTGGGAGAGGTTCTCCTACTACGGCATGAGGGCTCTCCTCCCGCTGTACCTGGTCGCGCCGGGCGGCCTGCACCTGAACGCGGGCACCGCGACCGCGATCTACTCCGTGTACGTGTCGCTGGTGTACCTGCTCGCCATGCCCGGCGGCTGGTTCGGCGACCGCGTCTGGGGGCCGCGCAGGACCGTCGCCGTCGCCGGTGCGGTCATCATGCTCGGCCACCTCACCCTGGCCCTGCCGTCCGCCGGGACCTTCTACGCCGGTCTGGGCCTGGTCGCGATCGGCTCCGGTCTGCTGAAGGCCAACATCTCCACGATGGTCGGCCACCTCTACGACGGCCCGGACGACCCGCGCCGCGACGGCGGCTTCACCGTCTTCTACATGGGCATCAACCTCGGTGCCTTCGCCGCCCCGCTGATCATCGGCACCATCGGCGAGAACGTGAACTGGCACTTCGGCTTCGCGCTCGCCGCGCTCGGCATGGCGCTGGGCCTGGCGCAGTTCCTGCTCGGCAGCCGCCACCTGGCCGACCGCTCCAGCGTCGTGCCGAAGCCGCTGTCCGCCGAGGAGAAGGCCGGCACGCTGCGCAAGGCCGCCATCTGGGCCGGCATCGCCGTCGTGGCGTACGCGATCGTCGGCTTCTCCGGCCACTACACGCTGAACTGGATCCTGGTCCCGCTGACCCTGCTCGGTGTGATCATCCCGGTGATGGTGCTGGTCAACATCAAGCGGGACAGGGAACTCGACCGCCCCGAACAGTCGAAGATGTCCGCGTACATCTGGTTCTTCGTGGCCGCCGCCGTGTTCTGGATGATCTACGACCAGGGCGGCTCGACCCTGTCGATCTTCGCCGACTCCTCCGCCGACAACACCGTCCTCGGCTGGGAGTTCCCGGTCTCCTGGTACCAGTCGGTCAACCCGGTCCTGATCATGGCCCTGGCCCCGGTCTTCGCCTGGTTCTGGCTCGCGCTGAACAAGCGCGGCAAGGAGCCGAGCACGATCGTGAAGTTCGCCTCGGGCCTGGTCCTGGTCGGCGCGTCCTTCTTCCTCTTCCTCGCCCCGCTGTCGATCGCCGAGGGCGGTCACAAGGCGGCCGCGATGTGGCTGGTGGCGATCTACTTCGTGCAGACCGTCGGTGAGCTGCTGCTCTCCCCGGTCGGCCTGTCGGTCACCACGAAGATGGCGCCGGCGAAGTACGCCTCGCAGATGATGGGCGTCTGGTTCCTGGCCGTCACCGCAGGTGACGCCACCACCGGTCTGCTCTCCATCGCCGGCGTCGACCTGAACAGGACGGGCATCGTCGCGATGGAGGCCACGCTCGCGGTGGTCGCCGGTGTCGCGGTGTGGATGTACCGCAAGCGCGTCAAGGAACTCATGGGCGACGTCCGCTGACGTCCCCTCCCCCCACGGTTCCCGCAGGGCCGCCACGACTCCGGTCGCGGCGGCCCTCGGCGCGTCCAGCGGGTCCGCCGGCCTGTCGGAGTGCAGGTGGGGGTCGTGCCGGGGCCCTCGACGGCGAGGACTCCCGGCGCCGCGGCTCAGGCCGGGGCGCCCAGTTCCGCCCAGACCGTCTTGCCCGCGGCGCCCGGGGTCCGTACGACCCCCCAGTCCAGGCAGAGACGCTGCACGATGAACATGCCGTGGCCGCCGGGGCGGCCGGCGCGGTGGGGGTTGCGGGGGGCGGGCTGGCCGCTGCCACGGTCGGAGACCTCGACGCGGATCACCTTGTTGTCGCAGCCGATCTGGAGCTGGTCGGGCCCTTCGGCGTGCAGGCAGGCGTTGGTCACCAGTTCGGAGACGACGAGGAGCACGTCCTCGGCGGCGGCCCGCTGGTCGGCGCCTCCGGCGGGCAGCCAACCCCACGCGTACAACGCCTGACGGGCGAAGTCGCGGGCGAGCGGGACGACACCGCTCTCGCCGTCGAAGCTCAGCGTGCGGACCTGACGACCCGACGACGCTCCGGAAGCGCCGCTGGGCTCCGGGCCGCGGTCGCCCGGCGAGTAAGGCCGGGTGGTGCTCATCAGCGCTTCACCTCACCGATTCACCAGTTCAGGGTTCAATTCAGCGTTCAGTTCGTGCTGCGGTTCATCGTTCGCACGACGGGGGATCCCCAGGGTGCACGACACCCCGGCGGTGCCGGAATCCCTGCACACGTTCAGCGGCCGCTGCACGGTCGGTCTGCGCATCCCGCCCTCTCCTCGTGCTGTGCCGCCGACATGTTCAGGTGTCTCCTGCCCGACACGACCGGCGGAACACCCCTCGTTCGCCCACAGGTGACCGGCCCGTCCGTCCCTGGTCGTCCGTGGCGCGCGGGGGTCCGGTCGCGCCCGGCCGCCGTGAGGGCCGACGGGCGGGTCCCAGGGTCAGCCGTCCCCGTCCGCGAGGGCCGCCTCGACCGTGTCGTGCACGGTGAAGACGGCGTCCGCGCCGGTGATCTCGAACACCCGGGCCACCACGGGCAGCATGCCCGCCAGGTGTACCGCGCCGCCCGCGGCCTCGGCCTTCAGGCGGGCGCCGAGCAGGACGTTGAGCCCCGTGGAGTCGCAGAACTCCAGCCGGGAGCAGTCCACGACCAGCCGGCTCAGCCCCTTGGCGAGGCACTCGTCGAGTGGCTCGCGCAACAGATCGGCCGTGTGGTGATCCAGCTCACCGGCGGGGGTCACGACGGCACTGGTGCCCTCTTCCCGCACTTCCACCATGAGCCGGCCAGACTGTGCGCTGCCGACCGTCCCGCGGTCCATGCCGTGTCTCTCCCGAGGTCGTGACTGCTGCTGACGCCCTCGAACACTACGCCTTCGATCCGCACTCCAACAGCCGAACAATCACCCACAAACAGACATAACCCAACAAACCGCACTTGCGATCGGCTGAGTAAAGCGGGTAGGGCTAGAGGAACACACCCGACACGGCCGGCTTTGGAGGCGCCGCACACCGTAGTGCACGCACTGGCTTCGGCAGCCGTATGCCGAGAACGATGGAGGACATCATGTCATCCCGGCTCGACGCTCCGCATACCCACAGGGCGACGTCGACACCCCCTCCGGAACACCTGAATCCCATCGAGCGGAGCGGCGATCCCCGTGACGCCCTCGCAGGACTCCCGGAGATCCCGCCGTACGACCAGGTCGGACCGGTCGACGCGCGGGCCCTGTCCAAGACCCTCTTCGAGCGACTGGAGTCGCTGGAGGAAGGCACGTACGAATACTCGTACGTGCGCAACACCCTCGTCGAGCTGAACCTCGCCCTGGTCAAGTTCGCGGCCTCCCGCTTCCGCTCCCGCAGCGAGCCCATGGAGGACATCGTCCAGGTCGGCACGATCGGCCTGATCAAGGCGATCGACCGCTTCGAGCTGAGCCGTGGTGTGGAGTTCCCCACCTTCGCGATGCCGACCATCGTGGGCGAGATCAAGCGGTTCTTCCGCGACACGTCCTGGTCCGTGCGCGTCCCGCGCCGGCTCCAGGAGCTGCGGATCGACCTGGCCAAGGCCGGCGACGAACTCGCCCAGCAGCTCGACCGCGCCCCCACCGTGGCGGAGCTGGCGGAGCGCCTCGGCATCGCCGGCGAGGAGGTCGTCGAGGGCATGGCAGCCTCGAACGCGTACACCGCCGCCTCGCTGGACGCCCAGCCGGAGGAGGACGACGCGGAGAGCGCCCTCGCCGACCGCATCGGCTACGAGGACCACGGACTCGAGGGCATCGAGTACGTCGAGTCGCTGAAGCCGCTGATCGCCGGACTCGCGCCCCGCGACCGGAAGATCCTCTCGCTGCGCTTCGTCGCCGGGATGACCCAGTCGGAGATCGGCGAGGAACTCGGCATCTCGCAGATGCACGTCTCGCGGCTGCTGTCGCGCACGCTGGTGCGGCTGCGCAAGGGCCTGACGCTGGAGGAGTGAGCGCGCCTCCCCGGTGGGGACCGGGGCCGGCCGGGGACCAGTGCGGTCCGCGCCCGGGTGAGCGGTCGGATGCCGCCACCCGGGCGCGGCCTTGTCGTGCGGAGCCCTACACGCGCAGGGGCGTCGCGTCGGGTGTCCCCATCGTGGAAACCCACTGGCCGGTTTCCCCGCGACGACTACGCTGGCCCCGCCCCATGACCAGCGGCGCTGCTGGGTCGGCCACGTCGTCCGCTCGTGAGGAACCCCATGCCCGACTTCCCCGCCGCCCCGGCCCGCCTCGGCCGCCTCGTTGACGTTCCCGTGCTGCTGGTCGCCGTGGTGTGGGGGTCCAGTTACCTCGCCGCGAAGGGCGTCACCACCGCCGGCACCGTGCCGGCCGTGCTCGTGCTGCGGTTCGCGGTGGTGCTTCCGGTGCTGGTGGCCGTCGGCCGGCGGCGGCTGCGCGCGCTGAGCGGCGCGCAGTGGCGGGGGGCCGGGCTGCTCGGGCTGATCCTCGCGGGAATCTTCCTGCTGGAGACGTACGGGGTGGTGCACACCTCGGCCACGAACGCGGGGCTGATCATCAGCCTGACCATGGTGTTCACGCCGCTCGCGGAGAGCCGGGTGCGCGGGGTGCGGCTGCCGGGGGCGTTCCTGGCGGCGGCGGGCGTGTCGGTGCTGGGGGTGGCGCTGCTGACGCAGGGCGCCGGGTTCACCGCTCCGTCCGGGGGCGATCTGCTGATGCTGGGGGCGGCGGTCGCCCGTACCGTGCACGTGCTGGCGATGGCGCGGATGGAGTCCGTGCGGGGAGCGGACGCGCTGTCCCTGACCACGGTCCAACTGGGCGGGGCGGTCGCCGTGTTCGCGGTGCTGGTGACGATGCCGGGGACGGGCGCCTCGCCGTGGGCCGCCGCTGCCGGCTTCGACGCCGGGGACTGGGCCGGCCTGGTCTACCTCTCCGTGTTCTGCACGCTGTTCGCGTTCTTCGTGCAGATGTGGGCCGTCCGCCGTACGTCGCCGTCCCGGGTCAGCCTGCTGCTGGGGACCGAGCCGGTGTGGGCGGCGGCCGTGGGCATCGCGCTCGCCGGGGACCGGCCGGGGTGGCCGGGGTTCGCGGGCGCGGTGCTGGTCCTCGCCGGTACGGCGTGGGGGCGGTCGGTGGCGGACCGGGGCCGCACGGCGGCGGGTGCGGGGGGCGAAACCGTGAGCGAGCCCCCTCAGGCCACCCGTACGCCCCGTCGCCACACCTGCGAGACGAGCGGCACGCCGGGGCGGTAGGCCAGGTGGACGTGGCTGGGGGCGTCCAGGAGGACCAGGTCGGCGCGGGCGCCGGGGGTCAGGCGGCCCACGTCCGTGCGGCGCAGGGCCGCGGCGCCGCCCGCCGTGGCCGACCAGAGGGCCTCGTCGGGGGTCATCCGCATGTCGCGTACGGCGAGCGCGATGCAGAACGGGACCGAGGACGTGAAGGACGAGCCCGGGTTGCAGTCCGTGGAGAGGGCCACGGTGACGCCGGCGTCCAGCAGGCGGCGGGCGTCCGGCCACTCGGCCCGGGTGGAGAACTCGGCGCCGGGCAGCAGCGTGGCGACCGTCTCGCTGTTCGCGAGGGCGTCCACGTCGGCGTCGGTGAGGTGGGTGCAGTGGTCCGCGCTGGCCGCGTCCAGTTCGACCGCCAGCTGCACGCCGGGGCCGTGGGAGAGCTGGTTGGCGTGGATGCGGGGGTGCAGGCCCCTGGCCCTGCCGGCGGTGAGGATCGCGCGGGCCTGGTCGCCGTCGAAGGCGCCCTTCTCGCAGAAGACGTCGATCCAGCGGGCGTGCGGGGCGCAGGCGTCGAGCATCTCGCCGGTGACGAGGGCGACGTAGGCGGCGGGGTCGTCGGCGAGGTCCGGGGGGACGATGTGGGCGCCCAGGTAGGTGACCTCGTCGGTGTGGGCGGCGGCGATGCGCAGGGCGCGGGCCTCGTCGGCGACGGTCAGGCCGTAGCCGGACTTCGTCTCGAAGGTCGTCGTGCCCTGGCGCAGGGCCTCGGCGAGGTAACGGGTGAGGTTGCGTTCGAGGTCGGCGTCGCTCGCCGCCCGCGTGGCCGCGACGGTCGTGCGGATGCCGCCCGCACCGTACGGCCGCCCCGACATCCGGGCGTTGAACTCCTGGGTCCGGTCGCCCGCGAAGACGAGGTGGGAGTGGGAGTCGACGAAGCCGGGGACGACCGCCCGGCCGCCGGCGTCGACCCGGTTGTCAGTGGCGGGTGCTTTGCTTCGGTCACCGGTCCACACGACGCGGTCGCCCTCGATGGCGACGGCCGCGTCCTGGATCAGTCCGAGGGGGGAAGTGTCCCCCAGGGAGGGGTCGTTGGTGACCAGGGCGGCGATGTTGGTGATGAGCGTGCTGGCGGTGCTCGCGGAGTGGGCGGGGCTGACGGTCGTCGCGTTGCTCATGGCGTCCTCGCTGGCCTGGTCGGCGGTGGGGTCGGGGGCGGGGGCCGGCCGCTCGGGCGGGCGGCCGGCGGTCATCCGCGCAGGGCTGCGACGGCGTCCGCGAGGGCTTTCGGCACATCCGGTACGAGGCGGTGGACCCCGTCCCGTACGACGTGCCGACCGGCCACGACCGTATGCGACACGTCCGCTGCCGACGCGGCGAATACGGCCGTCTCGGCCCCGAGCCGCGGAAGCGGCCCTGCCGTCCTGACCGAGTCGAGCGCGATCGTCGTGAAGTCGGCGGCCGCGCCGGCCCGGAGGGTGCCCGCGTCGTCCCGGCCGAGGGCCGCGTGACCGTCGGCCGAGGCGGCCCGCAGGAGGGCGGCGGCCGTCCAGTGTCCCCGGGTGCGGGTGCGCAGCCGCTCGTTCAGCTCCATCGCCCGGGCCTCTTCGAACAGGTCGATCACGGCGTGGCTGTCGGAGCCGAGGGAGAGCGGGGAGCCCGCCCGCTGGAGGGCGACGGCCGGGCCGATGCCGTCGGCGAGGTCCCGTTCCGTCGTGGGGCACATGCAGGTGCCGGTGCCGGAGCGGCCGAGGAGGGCGACGTCCTCGTCGGTGAGGTGCGTGTTGTGGACGCCGGTGGTGCCCCGGCCGAGGACGCCGTGCTCGGCGAGGAGCTGCGTCGGGGTGCGGCCGTGGGCCTCGCGGCAGGCGTCGTTCTCGGCGGTCTGCTCGGACAGGTGGACGTGCAGGGGCGCCCCGCGCTCCCGCGCCCAGCGGGCCACGGTCGTCAACTGCCCGGCGGGCACGGCCCGTACGGAGTGGATCGCGGCCCCGATCCGTGCGTGATCCCGTTCCTTGAGGAGTGAACAGCGTTCGGCCCAGGCCTCCGCGTCGCCGTCGGAGAAGCGGAGCTGGTGGGCGTTGGGGGACTGTCCGAAGCCGGCGGAGAGGTAGGCGGTGTCGAGGAGGGTGATGCGGACGCCGGCGTCGGCGGCGGCCTCGATCAGGGCCTCGCCCATCGCGTTGGGGTCGGCGTAGGGGGTGCCGCCGGGGGCGTGGTGCACGTAGTGGAACTCGCCGACGGCCGTGATGCCGGCCAGCGCCATCTCGGCGTAGACCGCGCGGGCCAGCCGGTGGTAGGTCTCCGGGGTCAGCCGGTCGGCGACGGAGTACATGACCTCGCGCCAGGTCCAGAAGGTCCCGGAACCGACCTGGACGGTGCCGCGCAGGGCGCGGTGGAAGGCGTGGCTGTGGGCGTTCGCCAGCCCGGGGAGGGTGAGGCCGCGCAGGATCTCGGCGCCGGGGGGCGGGGTGGGGACATCGGTGCGGACGGCGGCGATGCGGCCGTCGCCGATGTCGAGGGCGACGCCCGGTTCGACGCGGTCGCCGAGCCAGGCGTGCTCCAGCCAGTAGGTCTTCGGTGTCACCGGCAGGCCAGCCCTTCCAGTACGTCGGCGAGCGCGGTCACCCCGGCCACGCAGTCGTCCTCGGCCGCGGACTCGGCCGGGGAGTGCGAGACGCCCGTGGGGTTGCGCACGAACAGCATGGCGGTCGGGATGCTCCCGGAGAGGATTCCGGCGTCGTGTCCGGCGCCCGTGCCGAGGACGGGGACCTTCAGGTCGGCGTCCTCGCCGAGGAGGCGGACCAGTTCGTCGCGCAGCGCGTGGTCGAACTCGACGACGGGCGTGAAGGACTCGCGGACGACGTCCAGGTCGACGCCGTGCGCCCGCGCGTACTCGCGGGCCGCCTCCTCGACGCCGCCGACCACCCGGTCGAGGCTCTCCTGGTCGGCGGCGCGGGAGTCGAGCCAGCCGCGCACCAGGGAGGGGACGGCGTTGACGCCGTTCGGCTCGACGGAGATCTTGCCGAAGGTGGCGACGGCACCCGCGAGCCGGGCCTCACGGCGGGCCGCGAGCACGGTCTCGGCGTACGGCAGCATCGGGTCGCGGCGGTCCGTCAGCCGGGTGGTGCCGGCGTGGTTGGCCTCGCCCCGGAAGTCGAACCGCCAGCGGCCGTGCGGCCAGATGGCGCTGGCGATGCCGACCCGGTCGCCGCTGAGGTCGAGGGCGCGGCCCTGCTCGACGTGGAGTTCGACGAAGGCGCCGATCCGGGCGAGCCGCTCGGGATCCGGTCCGATGGCGTCGGGGTCGTACCCGGCGGCCTCCATGGCGCGCGGGAGGGTGACGCCGTCGCCGTCGGTCAGCCGGTGGGCCTGCTCGGCCGTGAGGTGTCCGGCGGTGAGCCGGGAGCCGACGCAGGCGAGTCCGAAGCGGGCGCCCTCCTCGTCGCCGAAGTTGACGAGGGCGAGGGGCTTGGCGAAGCGCGCTCCCCGGCGGCGCAGTTCGTCGAGGGCGGCGAAGGCCGAGACGACGCCGAGGGGTCCGTCGAAGGCACCGCCGTCGGGCACCGAGTCGAGATGGGACCCGGTGACGACGGCGTCGCCGGCGGCGGGGTCGCCGAGCCAGGCCCACTGGTTGCCGTTGCGGTCGACCTCGTGGGCCAGCCCCCGTGCCTCGGCCTGCTCCTTGAACCAGGCCCGGCAGTCGGCGTCGGCTGCCGTCCAGGCGTAGCGGCGGTAACCGCCGGACTCCGGGTGCCGTCCGATCGGGCGCAGGTCACGCCACATCCGGTGGAAGGACTCGCCTGCCGGCCTCGGGGCCGGACCCGCGCCCGCGCCCGGCGGCGGGTCTTCGGCCCCGGCCGCGCGGTTGCCGCCCGGCGCGTCTCCTGTGCGGGTCACGCGTCGTCACCCTCGCGCATGGGCACCCGTACGCCCCGTTCGTCGGCGACCGACTCGGCGATGTCGTATCCGGCGTCGACGTGCCGGATGACGCCCATGCCGGGGTCGTTGGTCAGCACGCGCCGGATCTTCTCGCCGCCCAGCTTCGTGCCGTCGGCCACCGTCACCTGGCCGGCGTGCAGGGAGCGGCCCATGCCGACGCCGCCGCCGTGGTGGATCGACACCCAGGAGGCGCCCGAGGCCACGTTGACCATCGCGTTCAGCAGCGGCCAGTCGGCGATCGCGTCGGAGCCGTCGAGCATGGCCTCCGTCTCGCGGTAGGGCGAGGCGACGGAACCGCAGTCGAGGTGGTCCCGCCCGATGGCCAGCGGCGCGGCCAGCTCACCGGCAGCGACCATGTCGTTGAACCGCTCGCCGGCCTTGTCGCGCTCGCCGTAGCCGAGCCAGCAGATGCGGGCGGGCAGGCCCTGGAAGTGGACGCGTTCGCCGGCCAGCTTGATCCAGCGGGCGAGGGACTCGTTCTCGGGGAAGAGGTCCAGCATCGCCCTGTCGGTCTTGGCGATGTCGGCGGGGTCGCCGGACAGGGCGGCCCAGCGGAAGGGGCCCTTGCCCTCGCAGAACAGCGGGCGGATGTAGGCGGGGACGAAGCCGGGGAAGGCGAACGCCCGGTCGTATCCGGCCAGTCGGGCCTCGCCGCGGATGGAGTTGCCGTAGTCGAAGACCTCGGCGCCGGCGTCCATGAAGCCGACCATCGCCTCGACGTGCCGGGCCATCGACTCGCGGGCCCGGGTGGTGAAGCCGGCCGGGTCCTTCGCGGCGGCGTCGGCCATGTCCTCGAAGGCGACGCCGGTGGGCAGGTAGGCCAGCGGGTCGTGGGCCGAGGTCTGGTCGGTGACGATGTCGATGGGGGCGCCCATCGCGAGGAGCCGCGGGACCACGTCGGCGGCGTTGCCGAGGACACCGATGGAGAGGGGCTTGCGCTGGTCGCGGGCCTCGACGGCCAGCTGGAGGGCGTGCTCCAGGCTGTCGGCCCTGACGTCCAGGTAGCGGTGCTCGATGCGGCGGTCGATGGCGCGGGGGTCGCAGTCGACGCAGATCGCCACGCCGTCGTTCATGGTGACGGCGAGCGGCTGGGCGCCGCCCATGCCGCCGAGGCCGGCCGTCAGCGTGATGGTCCCGGCGAGGGTGCCGCCGACCCCCTTACCGATCGAATGCAGCTTCGCGGCGACGGCGGCGAAGGTCTCGTAGGTCCCCTGGAGGATGCCCTGGGTGCCGATGTAGATCCAGGAGCCGGCCGTCATCTGGCCGTACATGGTCAGCCCCAGCTGCTCCAGCCGGCGGAACTCCTCCCAGTTGGCCCAGTCGCCGACCAGGTTGGAGTTGGCGATGAGGACGCGCGGGGCCCATTCGTGGGTCTGCATGACGCCGACCGGGCGGCCGGACTGGACGAGCATGGTCTCGTCCTGCTTCAGCGTGCGCAGGGTGCGCACCATCGCGTCGAAGGAGCGCCAGTCGCGGGCCGCCTTGCCGGTGCCGCCGTAGACGACGAGCTTGTCGGGGTGCTCGGCGACCTCGGGGTCGAGGTTGTTCTGGAGCATCCGCAGCGCGGCCTCCTGCTGCCATCCCAGGGCACTCAGTTCCGTACCGCGCGGCGCTCGGACGGGGCGGGGTCCTGACATGGTCTGCCTCCTGGAGGGTGGGGGTCCCGACGGATTGTTGCAGTGGCTATTCACATCCTGACTTGATGAATAGAGCTAGTCAATACACCGGGAGTGCGGGGCGGGCGCAGCGGAGACGCGGGGCCTCGGAGTGGAGGGGGCGCCTCCGGACGGAGGAGATCCCGGACCGGACCGGGTGCACGGGAGGAGTCGGCGGCGCGACGGGCGCCGACGGAGGTCGCGGGCGAGTCACCCACGGGTGGCGGCGCGCAGGCGAAGCCCCGGCCGTGGTCCGGCGCGGTGGCCAAGGATCGTGCAGCTCAGCAGCGGCCGGGGCGCGCGAACCGCCACCACGCCACCCGCCCGCACTCCCGTCCTCCGCCCGCGCGCCCTTGACGCGCGCCCGGCGGCACGGTGTTGAACTGTGCGGAAAAGGAGGTCAGTCGACCCACCCTAGTCACCTCTGAGCATGTTCCGCTGGAAAATGCCAGAAGACTCACTCCTGTCGCACACGTTGCGTAGCTTCTTCCTCACTCAGCCGAACCGCAGGCAGGAGGGGAGTCAACGGTGCCCGGAATCGACGAGTGTCTACTGGAGGCCATGCGGCTGCCCGGAGCCCGGGGAGCCTCACTGGTCGACTGGACCAGCGGGCTGGCCCTCGGCTCGGTCGGGGAGTTCCCGGGCGGTGACCACGAGGCCGCGGCCGCCGAGGCCGCGGAGGTCGCGCGGCTCACGGCGGAACAGCGGGCGTTCACGCCCGACGGCGCCGAGGAGCACGCCGACCCCCCGGTCGAGGACCTGATCATCAGCAACCGGGACAGCTACCACGTCCTGCGGTTCGTGCCCACGTCCTTCGACAGCAGCGTGTTCCTGCACGTGTGGCTGGCCCGGTCGGACGGCAATCTCGCGCTGGCCCGGATCCGGCTGAGCGAGATGGCCGGACGGCTGGTGCTGGGATGACCGTCGTGGAAACCACCCCGCCGCCCCGGCTGCCCATGCGGGACAGAGTGGCCGGCCGGCAGTACGCGAGCGGCGCGGTCTCGCCGATGCTGACCCGGCTGGCCGCCGAACGGGCCACCGGCGTCCTGGAGCGCGAACGCGGGGCGATCTACCTGGCCGAGGGCCGGGTGGTGCACGCCGAGAGCCCCTTCGCCCCGGGCCTCGACGTGCTCCTCCTGACCCACGGCACGCTGGAGCCCCGCGTCTGGTGGGAGGCGGTGGAGCGGGCCGACGAGACGCGCGGCGCCGCCCGGCTGCTGCTCGACGCCGGCCGGATCGGGCGGAGCGCGCTGGAGCTGTGCCACCTGGGCGCGCTGTACGACGCCGCGTACTTCGCGCTCGCCCCGAGCAGTTCCCCGGGCCGCTTCCGGTACGGAGCCGGTCACTGGTTCGGCGCGCTGCGGCCGGTCCCGGTCGACGCGGTGGAGCGGGAGACGCTGCGCCGCCGCGAGCTGCTGCACCGCCTGTGGCCCGACCCGCTGCCGGACAGCGCGCCGCTGCTGCGGGCCGACCCGGCCGCCGCCCAGCCGCCGTCCGCCCGGCAGCGCGCGGTGCTGGCGCTGGTGAACGGTGTGCGCACGGCGTCGGACATCGCCGGGGAGCTGGGCCGGCGGGCGTTCCCCACCCTCGTGGACGTCCGGCGGCTGGCGGCGGCGGGGCTGGTGACCGCCCAGTTCCCGCCCCCCGTCCCGCAACCGCCGCCGGCCCTCTCCCTGCCCCACGTCAACGACCCCGACATCACCTTGCTGAAGAGGCTCAGGGATGCGCTGGAGGCCCTTTGAACGGCAGCGACCGCGTGCCGAGAGGAGCGAGCTGATGGCGGCGGGACCCGAGATGCTCGCCGAGCTGCGGCGGCTGCGGGCGCGGGTTCCCCAGCTGACCGGGGCGCTCGTGGCCGGCGTGGACGGCCTCGTCCTCGCCCACGACACGCCCGGCGTGGAGGCGGAGGGGGTGGCCGCGCTCACCGCGACCGCCCTGGCCGTCGCCGTGCGGCTGGCGGACACCACCGGCCAGGGCGACTTCCGGGAGCTGCTCGTGCGCGGCGTGTACGGCTACGTGGCGACGTACGCGGCCGGGGAGAGCGCCGTGCTGACGGTGCTCGCGCAGGACCGCGTCAACGTCGGCCGGCTGCATCTGGAGAGCCGCCGGTCCGGCGCCCGCGTGGGCGAACTCGTCGACGCCGCCGAGCGGGCGCGCGCCCCAGCCCCGGCCGCCACCCGGACCAGGAGCGCCCGCACCCCCCGTCCCACGACCACCGAGCCCCGTACCACCACCGAAAGTTGAGAGGAACCGAGGAACAGTCATGGCCAACACCGAAACCACGCTCAAGGAATGTCTCGCCGCCATCGAGGGCGCCACCGGCGTCGCGCTCGTCGACTACACCAGCGGCATGGCCCTGGGCACGCTGGGCGGCAGCAAGAACTTCGACCTGAACGTCGCCGCCGCGGGCAACACCGACGTGGTGCGCGCCAAGATGCGCACCATGGAACACCTGGGGCTGAAGGCCCAGATCGAGGACATCCTGATCACGCTGTCCGACCAGTACCACCTGATCCGTCTGATCAGCGGGCGCGGCGGCAACGGCCTCTTCCTCTACCTGGTCCTGGACGGCAAGCGGGCCAACCTGGCGATGGCCCGCCACCAGTTGAAGCGGATCGAGGAGGAGCTGGAGGTCTGACCCGCCGGGCCCCCACCGGCCGCGGAAGCCGCGCCGCACGAACCGCACGAACCGCACGAACCGCCCGAGCTACACGAGTGCCGCGGCGCGGCGGCGCGCTCCACCGGGGGCCGCGTCGCCCGCCGCGATGCCCGTGCTGCGGTAGGACCCGACCGCCTTGCCGGCCGGCCGGCCGCCGTCCGCGGCGAGCCAGTCGACGCGCACCCACAACAGGGCGTCCTCGGCCCGCTCCAGCCTCCCGAGCCAGGCCGCCTTGAGCCGCAGTCCCGTGCCGCACCCGGCGAGCAGCAGACCGCCCGCGGCCGGCACGGCGAACGCGCAGCCCAGCGCGGCGACGAAGGCCGACAGCAGCCACCAGCGGTGACCGCGGCGCCAGTTGCGCACGGTCACTCCGCGGTCCTGGAGCACATCGTGCTTGCCCGCCCGGACGGCGGCGCGGGCGAGCGCGGTGTACCGCTTGCGCCGCGCCAGCGGAACCACGGCCGCCGCCACGATGAACAGCGCGGCCCCCGCCATCACCCCGATCCGCCGCCCCGTGATCCCGGGCGGCAGTACGCCGACACCGGCCGCGAGCACTCCGCACCACCACAGGGGCGCGGCCCCGGCCCGTACGACGACGGCCACCCGAGCCAGTCCCTGACCTCCACGTGCCATGTTCCGCCTCCTCGTAGCCCGGACGAATCACATCCCGTTCCGATCGGGCAGATTAGCGAGCGAACGTGAGATGTCCATGAGAGCCGCGCGAGAAGGGGCGGGACGGCGGGCTCACTCCACGAACAGGCCCCGCACCGCCGCCCTGGCGTCGAACTCCTCCAACCGGGCCTGGGCGTCCGGCAGGTCGTCGCACATGGCTTCCAGCAGCACGCGCCCGAGCAGCATCGGGGCGCATGCGGTGTCGAAGGCGAGGCCGGTGCCGACGGCGGCCGGCAGCAGCAGGTCGGAGACCTTGGCGACGGGCGCGAACGCGGAGTCGGCGACCGTCACCACGGTCAGCCCGGCCTCCCTGGCGTAGGCGAGGGTGTCGACGACCTCGCGCGGATGACGGGGCAGCGCGAAGCACAGCAGCGCGGAGGCGCCCGCGCGTACGGCCGCGTCGACCCGGTCGTGGATCATCGTGCCGCCCTCGTGCAGCAGCCGGACGTCGGGGTGGACCTTGGCGGCGAAGTAGGCGAAGCCGTACGCCTGGGAGGCGGCGGCCCGCAGTCCGAGCACCGGCAGCGGCCGGGAGGCCGCGAGCAGCCGTCCCGCCCTCCGCACCGGCCGCGGGTCGGCGAGCGCCTCGGCGAGGTGCCGCAGGTTCTCGATCTCGGCCTCGACGGCCTGCTGGTACTCGTTGTACGACGCCGAGTCCGCGCTCTGTTCGGCGGGCGCGACCTCCCGCAGGTGCCGGCGCAGGGCCGGGTAGCCGTCGAAGCCGAGGGCGACCGCGAAGCGGGTGACGGAGGGCTGGCTGACCCCGGCCAGTTCGGCCAGCTCGACGCTGGACAGGAAGGGCACGTCGGCGGCGCGGCGCACCATGCTGTGCGCGATGCGCCGCTGGGTGGGCGTCAGCCGGTGCCCCTCGAAGAGGGCCTGGAGCCGGTTGGCCGGGCTGTCGGCGGCCCGGGGGCCGGTGCCCTCCGCCGCACCCGCGCCGGGCGTCTCCCCGTCCGCTTCCGCGTCCCTGTCCGCGCTCATGTCTCGTTCCCCCTCCGGGCGTCCGCCCGCCGAGCTATTCACCGGTCAGTAACTCTGCATGACGTCATACAGCCGGGCAAGGCAAGCGGGGCGGCACCGGTCGCCGTCGGCCGGCGGACGGGTCCCGCCCGGATGCCGGCGGGCAGACCCGTCCGACCCGTCCGGACCGTCGGCGGGCCCCCGTACCGACACGGGGGCTAACCCCAGTGCCCGCGCCGCGTCCGCTGCCTACCGTGGATCCCATGACCGGACGGGAGACCACCATGGACGCGCGGGACACCGAGCTGAAGAAGGAACTCGACGCCACTCTGCAGGCCCGCAGGGAGCTGGGCGAGGAGTACGAGTCCGCGCTGGTGGACTCGTTCCTGGAGAAGGTCGACCAGCGCATCGACGGCGCGGTCGAGCGGCGGGTGCGGCGGCAGTTCGCGGAGCAGCAGATGGTGTCGGCCCGGGGCGGCCGTCCGTCCGGGGCGACCGACTCCTGGGGCGAGCGCTTCGGCTTCGGGATCGTCTCGCTGGTGCTGGCGATCCCGCTGTCCGCGATCGGCGCGGGCGTGGCCCACCTGCCGGGCCTGATCGTGTCCTGGGTCGGCATCGTCGGCCTCAACGTCGTCCAGGCGGCCCGGATCAACCCGAACCTGTTCGGCCGGCGGCGCGGATCCTCGCAGAACGGCGACTGGGAGGGCTGACGGGCGGTGGCACAGGCGCGGATCCGGCATCCGGAGGCCGGCCGGGCACGTCCGACGGCGTCGGGGACAGCGGGGGTCGCGCGGATCCGAGGGCGGCGAGGGGCCGCGCGGGGCGCCGGGAAGAGGTGTGCGCGGGGACCGCCGCACCCCCTTACGGGGGGCGGGACGACGGCGGTCCCCGCGAGGGACGCGGGCCGGGTCAGGCCAGACCTACGCGTCCGTGGCGTCGGTGGAGGTCCGGGAGCCGCTCCGGAGGTCCGTGACGCCGTTCTGTCGCCGGTGGGGCGGGGAGCCGCTCCCACCCCTGCCGACACCCACGAATATGCCGGACGCGTGTTAAGCGTGTGCTGCGCGGACGTGACGCCCTCGTACCACTTCCGCGAAGTCCGCTCCGAAGTCCACCTTTTCGGTGGGGAAACGGAAGTCCGACGCCGCCGGGGGCGGTTCACCGCAGGTTTCCCCGGTGTTCCGCCTCCGGACGCCGGAAGCTACTTCCCGCCCCTGGCGAGGAAGGCCAGCAGGTCCTGCCGGCTGACGACACCGGTCGGCTTGCCCTCGACGAGCACGATCGCCGCGTCCGCCGTGCCCAGGACGGACATCAGGTCGCCGACCGGCTCGCCGGAGCCGACCTGCGGCAGCGGGGCGGACATGTGCTTCTCCAGCGGGTCCTCCAGCGAGGCCCGCTTGCTGAACAGGGCGTCCAGCAGCTCGCGCTCGACGACGGAGCCGACCACCTCGGCGGCCATCACGTCGGGGTGGCCGGCGCCCGGCTTGACGACCGGCATCTGCGAGACGCCGTACTCGCGCAGCACCTCGATGGCCTGGCCGACGGTCTCCTCCGGGTGCATGTGGACGAGGGAGGGCATGGCGCCGTGCTGCTTGTCCTCCAGGACGTCGGCGACGCGGGCGCTGGGGCCCTCGTCCTCCAGGAAGCCGTAGTCGGCCATCCACTCGTCGTTGAAGATCTTGCTGAGGTAGCCGCGGCCGCTGTCGGGCAGCAGCACGACGACGACGTCGTCCGGCCCGAGCCGCTCGGCGACCCGCAGGGCGGCCACGACGGCCATGCCGCAGGAGCCGCCGACGAGCAGCCCCTCCTCCTTCGCCAGCCGCCGGGTCATCTGGAAGGAGTCCTTGTCGGACACGGCGACGATCTCGTCGGCGACGGTCCGGTCGTAGGCGGTCGGCCAGAAGTCCTCACCGACGCCCTCGACGAGGTACGGCCGTCCGGAGCCGCCCGAGTACACGGACCCCTCGGGGTCGGCGCCGACGACCTGGACGCGGCCGTCGCTGGCGTCCTTGAGGTAGCGGCCGGTCCCGGAGATGGTGCCGCCCGTGCCCACACCCGCGACGAAGTGGGTGATCCGCCCCTCCGTCTGCTCCCACAGCTCGGGGCCGGTCGAGTGGTAGTGGGAGAGCGGGTTGTTGGGGTTGGAGTACTGGTCGGGCTTCCACGCGCCGGGCGTCTCACGGACCAGCCGGTCGGAGACGTTGTAGTAGGAGTCCGGGTGCTCGGGGTCCACGGCGGTCGGGCAGACGACGACCTCGGCGCCGTACGCCCGCAGCACGTTGATCTTGTCGGTGCTCACCTTGTCGGGGCACACGAAGATGCACTTGTACCCCTTCTGCTGCGCCACGATGGCCAGGCCGACACCGGTGTTTCCGCTGGTCGGCTCGACGATCGTGCCGCCGGGCTTGAGCGCGCCGCTCTCCTCCGCCGCCTCGATCATGCGCAGGGCGATGCGGTCCTTCACGGAACCGCCCGGGTTGAAGTACTCCACCTTGGCCAGGACGGTCGCCCGGATGCCCTTGGTCACGCTGTTGAGCTTCACCAGCGGGGTGTTGCCGACGAGGCTGATCATCGAGTCGTGGAATTGCACCGTTGTCTCCGGTTGCTTGCAAAACAGTGGTCGTAGTGGTCACGCCAGCCTACGGCCCCGCCCGCGACGTTCACTCCCCGTCGCGATTGGCCGACGGTCCGTACGGGGCAAGGAGTGGGTGTACGGACACGAGGAGGTGGCGGCGAGGCATGACGAGCACGTCCAGGGCAAGAGTGGCCCGGCGCATCGCGGCCGGAGCGGCCTACGGCGGCGGCGGGATCGGGCTGGCCGGCGCGGCGGCCGTCGGTCTGCTGCTGGCCGAGATGCGGCTGGCCCGGCGCCAGGTCGGCAACGGCACACACCCGCACGTCCCCCAGGCGGACGGTCGTTACGGCCGCGCCTACGACACCCCCGGCCCCGGTGTGGAGCCCCTGTACCTGACGCTGCTGGGCGACTCCACGGCGGCGGGGCAGGGCGTGCACCGGGCCGGGCAGACACCGGGGGCGTTACTGGCCTCGGGACTCGCGGCGGTCGCCGAGCGGCCCGTGGAACTGCGGAACGTGGCGCTGCCCGGCGCCCGGTCCGACGACCTCGACCGTCAGGTGGCACTCGTCGTGGGCGACCACGGCCCGGTGCCCGACGTCTGCGTCATCATGATCGGCGCGAACGACGTCACCGCGCGCATGCCCCCGACCCGCTCGGTACGCCACCTCGCGGCGGCGGTACGGCGGCTGCGCACGGCCGGCGCGGAGGTGGTCGTCGGCACCTGCCCCGACCTGGGCACGATCGAGCCGGTCGGGCAGCCCTTGCGGTGGCTCGCCAGACGGACCTCCCGCCAGCTGGCGGCCGCCCAGACGATCGGCGTGGTCGAGCAGGGCGGCCGCACGGTGTCGCTGGGCGACCTGCTGGGCCCCGAGTTCGAGGCGAACCCGGGCGAGCTGTTCGGCCCCGACCACTACCACCCCTCGGCGGAGGGCTACGCCACGGCGGCGATGGCGGTCCTGCCGACGGTCTGCGCGGCGCTGGGGCTGTGGCCGGCGGAGGAGGAGCGCCCCGACGCCTCCCGCCGCGAAGGCTTCCTCCCGGTGGCCCGGGCGGCGGCCGAGGCGGTGGAGGAGGCGGGGACCGAGGTCGCGGCGGCCATGCCGACGGGCCCGAGGGGCCCGTGGGCCCTGCTCAAACGGCGGCGGCGGCGCCGCGTGCCGGAGCCGGAGCCGTCCCGGGTGTCGCCGTGACCGGAGGGCGCGGAGGGATCAGGGGGCGAGGAGGGACCGGAGGGAGGGGTGCCGAAAAAGCAAGCGCTTAGAAAACTGCGGCCAGGGTCACACCGCCACACCCGTGACCTGGCCCATACGTACGGGTAACTTCCAGTCACGTCCCGTCCGGGAGAACCACCCCGTACGCCCGCCCGCCGCCCCTCGACGAGGCGCCGCGCGCCGCCCCCTTCTTCTCTGGAGCCGTGATGCCCGAAGCCGTCATCGTCTCGACCGCCCGCTCCCCCATCGGCCGTGCTTTCAAGGGCTCCCTGAAGGACCTGCGCCCGGACGACCTCACCGCCACCATCATCCAGGCCGCCCTCGCCAAGGTCCCCGAGCTGGACCCGAGGGACATCGACGACCTGATGCTCGGTTGCGGCCTCCCCGGCGGCGAGCAGGGCAACAACCTCGGCCGCGTCGTCGCCGTGCAGATGGGCATGGACCACCTGCCCGGCTGCACGGTCACCCGCTACTGCTCCTCGTCCCTCCAGACGAGCCGCATGGCCCTGCACGCCATCAAGGCCGGCGAGGGCGACGTCTTCATCTCGGCCGGCGTCGAGACGGTCTCCCGGTTCGTGAAGGGCAACTCCGACAGCCTGCCCGACACGCACAACCCGTTCTTCGCGGAGGCGGAGGCCCGCACCGCGGCCGTCGCCGAGCAGGAGGGCACCACCTGGCACGACCCGCGCGAGGACGGCCTGGTCCCGGACGCCTACATCGCGATGGGCCAGACCGCCGAGAACCTGGCCCGCCTCAAGGGCGTCACCCGCCAGGACATGGACGAGTTCGGCGTCCGCTCGCAGAACCTCGCCGAGGAAGCCCTCAAGAACGGCTTCTGGGAGCGGGAGATCACCCCGGTCACCACCCCCGACGGCACGGTGGTCAGCAAGGACGACGGCCCGCGCGCCGGCGTCACGATGGAGGGCGTGGCGGGCCTGAAGCCGGTCTTCCGCCCCGACGGCATGGTCACCGCCGCCAACTGCTGCCCCCTGAACGACGGCGCCGCCGCGCTCGTCGTCATGAGCGACACCAAGGCCCGTGAGCTGGGCCTGACCCCGCTCGCCCGGATCGTGTCCACCGGCGTCTCCGGCCTCTCTCCCGAGATCATGGGTCTCGGCCCGGTGGAGGCGAGCAAGCAGGCCCTGCGCCGGGCCGGCCTCACCGTCGACGACATCGACCTGGTCGAGATCAACGAGGCGTTCGCCGCCCAGGTGATCCCCTCCTACCGCGACCTCGGCATCCCGCTGGAGAAGCTGAACGTCAACGGCGGTGCGATCGCCGTGGGCCACCCCTTCGGCATGACCGGCGCCCGCATCACCGGCACGCTCATCAACTCCCTCCAGTTCCACGACAAGCAGTTCGGCCTGGAGACGATGTGCGTCGGCGGCGGCCAGGGCATGGCGATGGTCGTCGAGCGCCTCAGCTGAGTCGCGCGGAGGCCCCGACGGTCATCTCTCGGTAGCCGTCGGGGCACCCATCGTGAGCCGATGGCCCGGAGTCTGGGAAGCACCTGGATTCCGGGCCGTTTTGTGATCCAATCTCCCCCAGGATGTGACCTATCTCCCTCCCCGGAGGGATTTACGCAGCTCAGAGTCGTTTCACCACCTGGGGCCGGGTCCAATTTCCTGCCCGTTTCGTGACGTTACGCACTGACAGCTGGATAGTCCGCCCTTCAAGCTGATGTAGGAAGTCGGGGGTCGACTTTGAACCGGGAGTACGTCAGTGAGCGCCATGCCGATCGCCTTGCTGGTCACCACGGCCGCCACGGGCGCCGTGGGCGTCGCCGTCCTGCGCACCCTGCTGCAGCTGCGCCGTCAGGTCGCGGCTCTGCACACGCAGCTCGCGGAGACCGCCGAGAGCGCCACCGGGACGCGCGGCTTCGTTCCGGCCGCCCGCACCACGGCCGACACGGAGGAGATACGCGCGGCGGTGGCCGAGGCCCTCGCCGAGGAGCGGGAGCGGGAGCTGGCCGAGGCGCGCGCCTTCTGGGCCGCCCAGGAGGCCCGTGACGCTTCCGACGCGCCCTCCCTGCTGGGTCTGCCCGACAGCGAGCTGTTCCTGCCCCGGCAGGCCGATTTCGTGGGCCTGGAGCCGCTCGAGCCGGTGACCGAGCCGCCCGCGGACGCCGACGAGTTCGCCGGCGACTCCCCCGAACTGGCCGCGGCCCGCCGCCGTCACCCCTCCCACCCGGACTTCGTGCCGGTCCAGTCACCCCTAGCCAACGACCACGAGCGCACGGTGACCGCGCTGGAGGAACTCGCCGCCGCCCGTGTCGAACTGACCGATGTGCGGCCGGGTCCGCTCGGCACCCTCGACGTCTACGTCTTCGCCGACGGCACCACCCTGTGCATGACCCCGGGTCACCGGGAGACCGCGGACCGCCTCGCACGGGCCCTGACGGCCGGCGAGACGCCGTACCTGCTGGGCGGCTCGGGCATCTCGGGCGCGTACGCCCTGACCTTCGCGTGCGGCGAGGAGAGCGTCTACATCCTGGCGGACCGGGTCATAGCCAGCCTCTGAGGCGTCCCCCCTCAGACCCCCGCCCGCTTCTGCGCCTCCTCCACCAACCGCACGGCCTCGTCGACCTGGCCCTCGTCCGTGAGGACGAGGGCCAGGTCGTGCACGGCGACGGTGATCTGGTCGGCCGCGGCGAACATCCCGGCGTCGGGCATCTCCCGGGGTTCCGCTTGCGGCGCCTCGGCGAGCTGGGCCCGCCGGGCGAACTCCCTGGCCAGCCCCAGCGCTTCGGCCGCGCCGCTCCGTTGGAGCCGACTCTGCGGTGCCGCCCGCAACCGGTCGGCGAAGTGATCCACGGCCTGCGTCAGACGCTTCGTATCCACCACTCCGTGAGCGTACGCGCCGTACCGGGACTGTTGCCAACGGGCGAACGCTCGGGCACGGTGACCTGAAGGACCGGCTTACATCCCCTTTGCGTCCGGAGGCGCCGATGTCCCACGTCCTCTCCGAGGAGACCCACCGCAACATGCTCGCCCGCATTCCCCACTGCACCGGTCGTGAAGTCGCCGACTGGCTCCGCACCGTGGAGGACGGCCCCTCCCTCTTCCGCTTCGAGGAGAAGGTGAGCTGGCTCCGCCACGAGTACGACCTCGCGTACGGCCACGCGAAGGCGATCGTCCACGAGTACGACCTGAGGAGGGCCGCGCGCAAGCTCCGGTAGCGCGCCCGCACCGCACGCGTCACCCACGACGAAGGGCCCCGGGGTGACCCGGGGCCCTTCGTGACGTCGGCGCGCCGCCGCCGAGGCGCTCGCGTCAGTCGCTGCTGTTGAGGATCGACAGGAGTCGCAGGAACTCCATGTAGATCCACACCAGGGTCAGCGTGAGGCCGAAGGCGGCGAACCAGGCCTCCTCGCGCGGGGCGCCGTAGGCGATGCCGTCCTCGACCTGCTTGAAGTCCAGGGCGAGGAAGCAGGCACCGAGGATGATGCCGATGACACCGAAGACGATGCCGAGGGTGCCGCTGCGGAAGCCGAGGCCGTCACCGCCGCCGAAGACGCTGAACAGCAGGTTCACCGCCATCAGCAGGACGAAGCCGAGGGCCGCCGCCATCACGAAGCCGTAGAAGCGGCGGTTGACGCGGATCCAGCCGGCCTTGTACGCGACGAGCACGCCGGCGAAGACCGCCATCGTGCCGAGCACGGCCTGGGCGACGACGCCGTCCGCGATGTACGTGGACACCGCGCTGGAGATCACGCCGAGGAAGACGCCCTCGAGGGCGGCGTACGACAGGATCAGCGCGGGCGACGGGCGGCGCTTGAAGGACTGGACGAGCGCCAGCACCATCGCGACCAGACCGGCCCCGACGCCGATGGCGTAGGACTTGCCGAGGTTGGCCTCGTCGACGGGCAGCAGCAGCCAGGACAGGACCGCGGTGACGACCACGGCGCCGAGCGTGGTCGCGGTGCGCGCGACGACGTCGTCCATGGTCATGACGCCGCCGGTGGTGACCGGGGCCTGCGGTGCGCCGTACTGGACGTCCTGCTGGGCGTAGGGGTTCTGCGCGTAGGGGTTGCCGGCCGGCTGGGCGGCGGGGCCGCCCTGCGCGTACGGGTTGCCCTGCTGCGTGCCGACAGCGGGACCCCCGGCCTGCGGCGCGGCGTTGAAGCCCGCGTAGCCGTTGTCGCGGCTGAACCCCCGTCGCGAGAAGACCGGGTTTCTGCTCCTCATTTCACTCCTCCATGGCCACACAGCGCGGCCTTGGCTCAAGAGTAATAGGTAGGCAAAGGAATGACCCTACTGCTTGGGGAGGATCTTTCCCTTGCCGTCTTGGGCAACACGTTATGTCGATCTCTGATTCCCCGGGGTGGAGTGCCTCACTCCTGACCGGTCCGGGACCGACTCGGTACCGGACCGGGACCGGGCCGCGACAGCCCGCCGACGCTGTCCCTACGTCACTCGCGTCACTCACGTCACTCGAACGGGAACCCGGTGTAGGCCTCCGCAAGGTCGGTCTCGGCGGCCCGGGAGGAGGCGATGCGGTCCAGGCGGGCGAGCTGGAGGCGCTCCTCGAAGGGGGTGGCGCCGGGGGCGCGGTGCAGGAGGGTCGTCATGTCGTACGAGAACCGCTCGGCCTGCCAGACGCGGCGCAGGCAGGTCTGCGAGTAGGCCTCCAGCAGCTGCGCCGACCCCGTCTCCCGCTCGTGGACGAGGGCGCGGGCGAAGGTGACGACGTCGCCGACGGCCAGATTCAGGCCCTTGGCGCCGGTGGGCGGCACGATGTGGGCCGCGTCACCGGCGAGGAAGAGGCGGCCGTGCCGCATGGGCTCGTGGACGTAGGACCGCATGGGGGTGACCGACTTCTGGGTGATCGGGCCGCGCTCCAGCGTCCAGTCGTCGTCCGTCTCGAAGCGGCGCTCCAGCTCGGCCCAGATCTCCTCGTCGCTCCAGGACTCGGCGTCCGTGCCCTCGGGCACCTGGAGGTAGAGACGGGACACGGACGGGGAACGCATGGACAGCAGGGCGAAGCCGCGGTCGTGGCGGGCGTAGACCAGCTCGTGGTGCGAGGGCGGCACGTCGGCGAGGACGCCGAGCCAGCCGAAGGGGTACGTGCGCTCGAAGACGCGGGCCAGTTCGGCGGGTACGGCCGCACGGGAGACCCCCCAGAAGCCGTCGCACCCGACGACGTAGTCGCACTCCAGGACGCCCTCGCGCCCGTCGTGCCGGAACCGCACGCGCGGGTGGTCGGTGTCGGCCCCCTCGACGGCGAGCGCCTCCGCCTCGAACAGCAGCGGGCCGCCCTCCTTCAGCTGGAGGGCGATGAGGTCCTTGCACACCTCGGTCTGGGCGTAGACCGTGACGGACCGGCCGCCGGTGAGGGCGGGGAAGTCGACGCGATGGCGCTTGCGGTCGTACCGCAGCTCGATCCCGTCGTGGCGCAGCCCCTCGCGGTCCAGGCGCTCCCCGGCCCCGGCCGCGCGCAGGACGTCCACCGTGCCCTGCTCCAGGATCCCGGCGCGCTGGCGCTGCTCGACGTAGGCCCGGTCGCGGCCCTCCACGACGACGGAGTCGATCCCGGCGTCGTGCAGCAGCCGGGCGAGGAGGAGGCCGGCGGGGCCGGCGCCGATGATGCCGACGGTGGTGCGCATCGGGCGTTCCCTTCAGACGGGCGTCATCGCCACGGTGTCCGGTGCCTGGTGCTCGCGGCACCAGGGCACGATGTTCGCGCAGTGAACTTTTCTTCACTCTTGCCGGACGTGAGTCTGCGCGTGCGCTTGCCGGGTGTCAACGGGTGGGGCGGGAAGCGATGGGGATCGGAGCCGGGGGCGGTGAACGGCCGGCCGCCGCAAGGAGGTGGTGCCCGGAACCGGACTTGAACCGGTACGCCCGCGAGGGGCAGCGAGGTTTAAGCTCGCCGTGTCTGCATTCCACCATCCGGGCAGGCCATGGGCTCCGCGTCGCGACTGGAGCCTATCGGGAGGCGTCGAGCCAACAGGGGTTGGGCGAACCGATGTTGTCTTATTTTATTGACTTCTGAGTGTGCATCAGACCACGAACTCGCCATCCGCACATGCCAGTAGCCTCATGCGCGCCGTCGTCGGGTGTGGACGGAATGACGGAATTTCACCGTCCGAACGAGGGTGCTCCACCTGTTCTTGACGAACGGCACCTCAGGGGCGCGTGTCATCCCCTGGTATGACACGGCGGCCGGCGGTCCATCCGAGGTTGCCCCCCAAGACCGGAACAGCGGGTGACTACACAGCGCCGGGCGGCCGGGACGATGGTGCGGATCCCGAAACGCAACACGCCGTCGTCCCGACAGGAGCTCCACCGTGCCCACCACACCCCTCGCCGACCGGTCCACCGCCGTGGCCGCACGCGCCACGGACCTGTCCAAGACCTACGGACAGGGCGAGACCCGGGTGGTCGCCCTGGACCGGGTCTCCGTCGACTTCCGGCAGGCCGAGTTCACCGCGATCATGGGCCCCTCCGGCTCCGGCAAGTCCACGCTGATGCACTGCGTGGCCGGGCTGGACACCTTCTCCTCCGGCTCCGTGCGCATCGGCGACACCGAGCTGGGCTCCCTGAAGGACAAGCAGCTCACCAAGTTGCGCCGGGACAAGATCGGGTTCATCTTCCAGGCGTTCAACCTGCTGCCCACCCTGAACGCCCTGGAGAACATCACCCTCCCGATGGACATCGCCGGCCGCAGGCCGGACAAGGAGTGGCTGGACAAGGTCATCCGCATGGTCGGGCTCGCCGACCGGCTGCGCCACCGCCCCTCGCAGCTCTCCGGCGGCCAGCAGCAGCGCGTCGCCGTCGCCCGCGCCCTCGCCTCCCGGCCGGACATCGTCTTCGGCGACGAACCGACCGGGAACCTCGACTCCCGTTCGGGCGCCGAAGTGCTCGGCTTCCTCCGCAACTCGGTGCGCGAGCTGGGCCAGACGGTCGTCATGGTGACCCACGACCCGGTGGCCGCGGCGTACGCGGACCGGGTGGTGTTCCTCGCGGACGGCCGGATCGTCGACGAGGTGCACGGACCCACCGCCGAGTCCGTGCTCGACCGCATGAAGCAGTTCGACGCCAAGGGCCGCACCACCTGACCGGCGGTCAGGACCCGCAAGGACCGACAGGACCGAGAAGAAAAGAACCCATGTTCCGTACCGCCCTGCGCAACGTCCTCGCGCACAAGGCCCGGCTTCTGATGACCGTGCTCGCCGTGATGCTCGGCGTGGCCTTCGTGTCGGGGACGCTGGTCTTCACCAACACCATCTCCGACGCCTATCAGAGGAGTTCCGCCAAGGGATTCGACCAGGTCGACGTCGCCGTCACGGCCGAGTTCCAGGAGGACGAGGGCGACCGCATCGGCAGGATGCCCGAGCTGACCCAGGCGCTGCTCGACCGGAGCGCGAAGGCGCCCGGCGCCGCGTCCGCCATCGGTGTCGTCCGCGGCTTCACCGCGATCGCCGACAAGGACGGCAAGCTCGTCGGCGAGGGCTTCCAGTCGCAGGGCGGCAACTACTGGGGCGACAAGGACCCCCGGTACCCGCTTCAGGAAGGCACCGCCCCGCGGGGTCCCGGCGAGATCGCTCTCGACTCCGAGACCGCCCGGCGGGCCGGCTACGAGGTCGGTGACACCGTGCGCCTCTCGGTGGACGGGCCCGTCCTCACCCCGAGGATCACCGGCGTCTTCACCACCGACGACGGCAACGTCGCCGCGGGCGGCAGCCTCACCCTCTTCGACACGGCCACCGCCCAGGGGCTGTTCGGCAAGACCGGCACGTACCACGAGATCGACGTCGAGGCCGCCGCCGGCACCTCGCAGACCGCGCTGAAGGCCGCCCTCGACAAGGCGCTGCCGGAGGACCTCGTCGAGACCACCACCAGCGGGCAGCTCGCCGACGACCAGGCGAAGATGATCTCCTCGCAGATGAGCGGCCTGAAGCAGGGCCTGCTGGTCTTCGCCGGCATCGCGCTCTTCGTCGGCACCTTCATCATCGCCAACACCTTCACCATGCTGGTCGCCCAGCGCACCAAGGAGCTGGCGCTGCTGCGCGCGGTCGGCGCCTCCCGCCGGCAGGTGACCCGGTCGGTGCTGGTCGAGGCGTTCGTGGTCGGCACGGTCGCCGGGCTGACCGGACTGGTCGCGGGCGTCGGCATCGGCGCCGGACTGCGCTCGCTGATGGGCACGCTGGGGGCGACCGTTCCCGACGGCCCGCTGGTCGTGTCGCCCGGCACGGTCGCCACCGCCCTGGCCGTCGGCGTCGTCATCACCGTGCTGGCGGCCTGGCTGCCCGGCCGGCGGGCCGCGAAGATCCCGCCGGTCGCCGCGATGAGCAGCGTCCACGCCACCGCGTCCACCAAGTCGCTGGTGTTGCGCAACACCCTCGGCGCCCTGCTCTCGGCGGCGGGCGTCGCGCTCGTCCTGGTGGCCACCACGATGAACGGCTCCGACGGCCAGGCCCCCATGGGGCTCGGCGCGGTCCTGCTGGTGATCGGCGTGTTCGTGCTGACGCCCCTGCTGTCCCGGCCGCTGATCGCGGCCGCCGCGCCGGTCCTGCGGGTCTTCGGCGTGTCCGGCAAGCTGGCCCGGCAGAACTCGGTGCGCAACCCGCGTCGTACGGCCGCCACGGCCTCCGCTCTGATGGTGGGCCTCACCCTGATCACCGGCATGACGGTGATGGCGGGCAGCCTCCAGAAGTCGATCGACAAGATGGCGTCGGCGGCGATCAAGGCCGACTACGTGGTGTCGATGGCGAACGGTCGCGGGCTCTCGCCCGACGTCGAGAGGGAGCTGAAGGCGACCGACGGGGTGACCGTCACCAGCCCGCTGCGCAACGCCCCCGCCCGCGTCGACGGGCAGACCGAGTACGTCACCGGCGTCACCGGCTCCGCCATCGCGCAGCTCACCGACCTCACGGTCGACGACGGCGCCTTCGAGGTCGGCGGCACCCAGGTCGTCGTGGACGGCGACACCGCCGAGTCCCATGGCTGGAAGGCCGGTTCGGACTTCACGGTGGCGTACGAGGACGGCGCGAAGCAGCGGCTGACGGTCGCCGGCGTCTACCAGGGCAACGAGATGGTCCGGGGCATCATCCTGGACAACACCGCCCTCGCCCCGCACCAGGACGACCCGACCGACATGCAGGTCATGGTCAAGACAACCGGCGGCGCCTCGGACGCCACGAAGGACCGGCTGGAGAAGGTGCTCGGCGCCAATCCGGCCATCAAGGTGCAGAGCAGGCAGGACCTCTCCGACGAGATCGCGCAGATGTTCACGCTGATGCTGAACATGCTCTACGGCCTGCTCGCGATGGCCGTGATCGTCGCGGTGCTCGGGGTCGTCAACACGCTGGCGATGTCGGTGTTCGAACGCTCGCAGGAGATCGGCATGCTGCGGGCCATCGGGCTGGACCGGCGGGCCGTGAAGCGGATGGTGCGACTGGAGTCGCTCGTGATCTCGCTGTTCGGCGGGGTCCTCGGCATCGGTCTCGGCGTGTTCTTCGGCTGGGCGGCCGGTGAGCTGATCGGCACGTCGATGCCGACCTACGAACTCGTCCTGCCGTGGGGCCGGATGGCCGTGTTCCTGACGCTGGCCGGCTCGGTCGGAGTGCTCGCCGCGCTCTGGCCGGCGCGGCGGGCGGCCCGGCTGAACGTGCTGACGGCCATCAAGTCGCAGTGACGGAAGGTGAGTTCGGGGGCCCCGTCGGGTACGGCGACGGGGCCCCTTCCGCTGTCCGCGGCAGGTCGGTTCCAGGTGCGGGTGCGCAGCCCGTCCGGGTCGGTCGTGTCCCGGCGCGGGGCTCCGCCCCGGACCCCGGGCCTGCCCGCCCGCCCCGCTCATGCCGAAGGGGCCGCCCGCACCACGGATGGCGGGCGGCCCCTTCGGGGGGTTCGGTGAAACCGTGTCAGGAGGCCTTGGCCTTCTCGCCGGTCTTCTCGGTCTGCTTCGCCGCCACCGGGGCCGGCTTCGCGGCCTCGTAGAACTCCTCGCGCGGGGACTCCAGCGCGCCGAGCGAGACGACCTCACGCTTGAGGAACATGCCGAGCGTCCAGTCGGCGAAGACGCGGATCTTGCGGTTCCACGTCGGCATCGCCAGACCGTGGTAGCCGCGGTGCATGTACCACGCCAGCCGGCCCTTGAGCTTGATCTTCATCTTGCCCATGACGATCATCGCGACGCCCTTGTGGAGGCCGAGGCCCGCCACCGCACCCTTGTTGGAGTGCGCGTACTCCTTCTGCGGGAAGCCCCGCATGCCGGAGATCACGTTGTCGCCGAGGACCTTGGCCTGACGGAGCGCGTGCTGCGCGTTCGGCGGGCACCAGGCGTTCTCGACACCGGCCTTGCGGGCGGCGACGTCGGGGACCTGGGCGTTGTCGCCGGCGGCCCAGATGTAGTCGGTGCCCTGCACCTGGAGCGTGGCGGCCGTGTCGACGTGACCACGGGGGCCCAGCGGGAGGCCGTAGCGGGCGAGGACGGGGTTCGGCTTGACGCCGGCCGTCCAGACGATCGTGTTGGAGTCGACCTCGAGGCCGTTCTTCAGCACCACGTGGCCGTCGACGCAGGAGTCCATCGAGGTGGAGAGGTAGATCTCCACGCCGCGGCTCTCCAGGTGCTCCTTGCCGTAGGCGCCCAGCTTGGGGCCGACCTCGGGAAGGATCTTGTCGGCGGCGTCGACGAGGATGAAGCGCATGTCCTCGCGGGACACGTTCTTGTAGTACTTGGCCGCGTCGCGGGCCATGTCCTCGACCTCACCGATGGTCTCCGCGCCGGCGAAGCCGCCGCCGATGAAGACGAAGGTGAGCGCCTTGCGGCGGATCTCCTCGTCGGTGGTGGAGTCGGCCTTGTCGAGCTGCTCGAGGACGTGGTTGCGCAGGCCGATGGCCTCCTCGATGCCCTTCATGCCGATGCCCTGCTCGGCGAGGCCGGGGATCGGGAAGGTGCGGGAGACCGCGCCGAGGGCGATGACCAGGTAGTCGAAGGGCAGCTCGTACGCCTCGCCGACCAGCGGGGCGATCGTGGCGACCTTGCGGTCCTGATCGATGGTGGTGACCCGGCCGGTGAGGACCTCCGCCTTGGGCAGCACGCGTCGCAGCGGGACGACGACGTGGCGCGGGGAGATGTTGCCGGCGGCGGTTTCGGGGAGGAAGGGCTGGTAGGTCATGTACGACCGGGGGTCGACGACCGTGACGGTCGCCTCGCCGTAGCGCATCTTCTTCTGGATACGCCGAGCTGCGTACAGGCCTACGTACCCACCGCCTACTACGAGGATCCTGGGACGCTCCGTGGTGCTCATGCCATCGAGTATCCACCCGCCCCAGGGGGGTCGCTCGTGCGCCCCTTCACAAGCTTCCTCGGGGTGTGTGCTATCCTCCGCCGCCCACGTGATCCATGTCATGATGCGCGACGGGAACCCGTGTGCATCCGGTGCCGTTGTCAATGCCGCGTGAGCTGCCTCTCCGGGCTCCGGGGTGCCGGGTGAGGACCCCGAAACACGTCTCGCGCGACCCCCGCGAAACGTCCGCGCCTTCCGCTTTTGAACATGTTCATCCGACTGTCGGACCCCCGTAAGGGCCAAGCGGCCCCACTTGGCCCTCCGAGAGGGCCGTTTTCCTTGTGAAGAACTTCACGAAGTTTTCCGAAGGGGTGTCGCCGAGGGGCGTTTCCCGGCCGTCTCCAGCCCCTCGAACGTGCTCAAACGTTCTCCCGCCTGCTCAGCAGAGGGGGGCACGCCACCGACCAGGCGAGGCCGTCGAGGATGTCCCGCGAACGCGACTCCCACCCCTGGCGACGTGTACACAAAGGTGCGTACACTTGATCCATGACTGACAACACCGTGACCGTCAGGGAAGCGCGCGCACACCTGGCGGAGCACATCAACCGGGCCGAGGAAGGCACTTCGACCGTCATCACACGCAACGGCGCCCCAGTGGCCGCGGTCGTGCCGATCACCGACTTCGAGGCACTGGAGGAGGCCGCCGACGTGATGCTGGCTCGAGAGGCGGAAGCAGTCCTGGCCGACGGCGGACCCACCGTTTCGATGGCCGAGTTGCTGGCGGATCTGTTCGCCGAGCGCGGTGAAGGCGCTGCGTGAAGTACGCCTTCCGGTTCACCACGGCAGCACAGCGGCAGCTCCGGTCCATCAGCCGACTCGATGCCATGCGCATCCTGACCGCGCTGACCGCACTCGGCGACGATCCGTACCGCGAGGGCGCCGACGTCAAGAAACTCACCGGCCCGTCGGGGCTCTACCGGCTCCGGGTCGGAAGCTACCGGGTCGCCTACCAGATCAACGACGGTGAACTCGTCATCCTCGTCGTCAAGGTGGGCGACCGGCGGAACGTCTACCGCAACCTGTAGGCGGTCAGGCCAAAGACCATCCGATCCCGTCGAGGATGTCGTGCTCGCTCACCACGACCTCCTCGGCGCCGATCCGCTCCATGATCGACAGCAGCACCAGGGCGCCCGCGGCGATGACGTCGACCCGGCCCGGATGCATCGACGGGACCGCCGCCCGCTCGGCGTGGGTCGAGCGCAGCAGCCACTCGGTGATCTCGCGGACCCGTTCCCGGGAGACCCGGGAGTGGTGGATGGCCCGCGAGTCGTACTCCGGCAGTTCCTGCGCGATCGCCGAGACCGTCGTGACGGAGCCGGCCAGACCCACCAAGGTGTGCGCCTCGCGCAGCGGGACCGTGCGCTCCGCGAGGTCCAGGGCCGCCTCGATGTCGGCGCGCATCGCCGTGATCTGCTCCTCGGTGGGCGGGTCGGTGACCGCCCCGTCCACGACCAGGTGACGTTCGGTCATCCGCACGCAGCCGACGTCCACGGAGCGTGCGGCGCGCACCCGGTCGTCCCCGACGACGAACTCGGTCGAGCCGCCGCCGATGTCCACGACGAGGTAGGGCTTCGTCAGGTCGTCACGGCCCGTCAGTTCCCTGGTGGCGCCGGTGAAGGAGAACTCCGCCTCCTGGTCGCCGGAGATCACCTCGGGCTCGACGCCCAGGATGTCCAGCACCCCGCGCACGAACTCGTCCCGGTTCTCCGCGTCGCGCGAGGCGGAGGTGGCCACGAAACGCAGCCGCTCGGCGCCGTGCTCCTTGACGACCGCCGCGTACTCCCGGCACGCGGCGAAGGTCCGCTCCAGCGCCTCGGGCGCGAGCCGCCCGGTCCGGTCGACCCCCTGCCCGAGCCGCACGATGGTCATGCGGCGGTCCAGTTCGACCAGTTCACCGGTGTCGGGGTGAGCGTCGGCGACGAGCAGACGGATGGAGTTGGTACCGCAGTCGACGGCGGCGACGCGTGTCATCGGGCGTCTCCCTCGACCGGCTTGAAGGCGAAGGGGCCCGTGCCGTCCTCGGACGTGTCCGCCTGCCGGCCTTCCCCGGCCGGCGGCTGGGACGGCGTCACGCAGGTCCCCCTGGCCCACCACTGCGGCAGCATGCCCAGCGCCTCGTCCCCGAGCGGATTCACTCCCGGCCCCGCGGCCAGGGAGTGCGCGACCAGCACGTGCAGGCACTTCACCCGGTCCGGCATGCCGCCCGCGCTGGGGAAGTTCTTCAGCTCCTCGATCTCGTCCCGTCGCCGCACGTAGTCCTCGTGCGCCGCCCGGTAGGCCGCCGCCAGCTCGGGATCGGTCTGGAGCCGTTCCGTCATCTCCTTCATCACGCCGTTCGCCTCGAGCGTGCCGATGGCGGAGTTCGCCTTCGGGCACGTCAGGTAGTACAGCGTGGGGAAGGGGGTGCCGTCGGGGAGGCGGGGAGCCGTCTCCACCACGTCCGGCTGACCGCACGGGCAGCGGTGGGCGATGGCGCGCAGTCCGCGCGGCGGTCGTCCGAGCTGCTGCTGGAAGGCCTCGACGTCGGCGTCGGTGGGCTCGGTGCGGGAGGTGGTGGGCGGGGGGGTTTCCATGCCTGTACGGAAGTCTCTCTAGTCGGTTCATCGGCCGGCGGCGGCGTCGGACTTGTCGACGGCGTCCCAGACGTTCGAGTACCAGGGGCGGTCGGCGGCCCCCTGGTCGGCGCGGGACTGCTCGGCGGCGTCGGGGTCGACGACGATGTAACCCGTCTCCCCCGGCATCACGTAGTGCAACCGCAGCCGGATCTGCTGTTCGGCGTAGGCGTCGTCCTGCCAGCGTGCCTTGAGGTCGCGCAGCTGTTCCACCCGCTCGCGGGCCTGCTCCTTCTCGCGGTGGAGATCGGCGATCTCGGCGCGCTGGGAGACGTACTGCCGCATCGGGTAGGCCAGGGCCACGATCAGCGTGCACAGGACCAGGGCGAGGAGGGCCGCGCGGCCGGTCAGGCGCGAGCGGCGGGCCTGGCGCTTGGTCTGGGACCGGTAGACCCGGGCCGCGGTCTGCTCGCCGAGCAGCTTGATCCTGGTCGTGGTGGAGAAACGGTCCCGGTCCTTCACGGCCATGTCGTCCCCGCCTCCCGTCTCACACGTGCGTACGTCCCCGGACACGGTACGGGACCGGTACGGGGACGTACGTACGACTGGCTCAGGATGAGCCCTCAACGGCTCAGCCGGGCCGGTTCAACCCTGTTGCCGTGCGGCTCAGCCCTTGAACCGCGGGAAGGCGCTGCGGCCGGCGTACACCGCGGCGTCGTCGAGGATCTCCTCGATGCGCAGCAGCTGGTTGTACTTGGCGACGCGGTCCGAGCGGGCCGGGGCGCCGGTCTTGATCTGGCCGCAGTTCACCGCGACGGCGAGGTCGGCGATGGTGACGTCCTCGGTCTCGCCGGAGCGGTGGGACATCATGCACTTGAAGCCGTTGCGCTGGGCCATCTCGACGGCGTCCAGCGTCTCGGTCAGCGAGCCGATCTGGTTGACCTTGACCAGGAGGGCGTTCGCGGAGCCCTCCTCGATGCCGCGGGCCAGGCGCTCCGGGTTGGTGACGAAGAGGTCGTCGCCGACGATCTGGACCTTGTCGCCCAGCTTGTCGGTGATGACCTTCCAGCCGGCCCAGTCGTCCTCGTACAGCGGGTCCTCGATGGAGACCAGCGGGTACGCGGAGACCAACTCCTCGTAGTACTCGGTCATCTCGGCGGCCGAGCGGGACTTGCCCTCGAACTCGTAGACGCCGTCCTTGTAGAACTCGGACGCGGCGACGTCGAGCGCGAGCGCGATCTGCTCGCCGGGGACGTAACCCGCCTGCTTGATGGCCTCGATGATGAGGTCGAGCGCGGCGCGGTTGGACTCCAGGTTCGGGGCGAAGCCGCCCTCGTCGCCCAGGCCGGTGGACAGGCCCTTGGTCTTCAGCACCTTCTTGAGGGTGTGGTAGACCTCGGCGCCCCAGCGCAGGGCCTCGGAGAAGGACTCCGCGCCGATCGGGGCGATCATGAACTCCTGGATGTCCACGTTGGAGTCGGCGTGCGAGCCGCCGTTCAGGATGTTCATCATCGGAACGGGCAGCAGGTGCGCGTTCGGGCCGCCCAGGTAGCGGAAGAGCGGGAGGTCGCTGGCCTCGGAGGCGGCGTGGGCGACGGCGAGGGAGACGCCGAGGATGGCGTTGGCGCCGAGGGAGCCCTTGTTGTCGGTGGCGTCCAGGTCGAACATGGCCTGGTCGATCAGGCGCTGCTCGGTGGCGTCGTAGCCGACCAGCTCGGGGCCGATCTGCTCGATGACGGCCAGGACGGCCTTCTCGACGCCCTTGCCCTGGTAGCGGTTCGGGTCACCGTCGCGAAGCTCGATGGCCTCGAAGGCGCCGGTGGAGGCGCCGGAGGGGACGGCGGCACGACCCGTGCTGCCGTCGTCGAGGCCGACCTCGACCTCGACCGTGGGGTTGCCTCGGGAGTCCAGGATTTCCCGGGCTACGACGACGTCGATGGACGGCACGAGCATCTCCTTCTTGGGATGTGACGCTGGTTGTGCGGGGCACGAGCGGGCCGTGACGAGCCCTTGCTGAGCCTTGCGACTAGAGCCTAACCGCCTCGGGGCGTCGGTCGGCCGACCGACCGTCCCGTGGACAGGGAGACGGTACCCATTGTTTCAGCCCGGAACAAAGAGGGTGGCCAACAGAAGGCGGCGAACGGGAAAAGAAAACCCCGCCCGGGTGCGTACGGGGGAACACGCACCGGGGCGGGGGGACCGCGGGGACGGGGGCTCCCTCACGAGGCCCTCAGCGTGACGGGCTCGGCTGCGAGGGGGCTGTGGTCCGGCCGGGAGCCGGATGTCACTTCAGGTGCAGCTGCTGACCCGGGTAGATGAGGTCGGCGTCCTGGACGATGTCCTTGTTCAGCTCGAACAGCTTGGCCCAGCCGCCCTCGACGCCCTGCGCCTGGGCGATGGAGCTGAGGGTGTCGCCCGTGACGACCTTGTACTCGCCGTCGCCCTTCTCGACCTTCTTGCCGGTCGGGGTGGTGACGGTCTTCTGGGACTTGGCCGCCGGGCGCTCGGCGGAGCGGGAGGCGCTCTGCTTCTCGGTGGAGCGGGTGGTGGTCTCCGAGGAGGAGGAGCCGGCCGAGGAGCCGCCGGTGGACGAGCCGGTGGAAGCCGAGCCGCCGTTGTACGCGGCGCCGGACAGGCCCACGCCGCAGACCGGCCAGGCACCCTTGCCCTGGCCCGCGAGGACCTTCTCGGCGATCTGGATCTGCTGGGACTTCGAGGCCTTGTCGGCGGTGCCGGCGTACTGCGTGCCGCCGTACGCGGCCCAGGTGGAGGCGGAGAACTGCAGGCCGCCGTAGTAGCCGTTGCCGGTGTTGATGGACCAGTTGCCGCCGGACTCGCACTGGGCGACCGCGTCCCACTCGGAGGCGGTGGCGGCGGAGGCGTTGCCGGCCGCCATCAGCGGGGCGGCGATGGCGACACCGGTGACCCCGGCGAGCGCGGCGGCGCGGGTGGCCTTGGACGGACGGCGGTGCTTGCCCTTGGCGGAAAACAGCATGGTGGATCCCCTCACCGACGCCTGCGAGGTGAGCTGTCGGGTTCGGGCCGTGTGAGTTGCCCGGCCACTCCCGTCCGGGAGCACTGCTCCCGGGGAGGCGTGGCTTCACCCCGAGCCGTTCCGGTCAGCCGACCGTTACGGCACTTACCTTGGGTCCCCCGCTCCTGCCTACGGCGCTTGACGCGACGACTGTTCCCGGGCTGCCACTGGCAGGATTCGGCGTTGCGACAGCCGGGGCTCGGATTGCCGAGCGGTCACGACCGTAGACACGCGCTCGGCCGAATTTCAAAGACGATCACGCCTTCTGAGACTCATCCCACACTTTGATCAAAACGGACATTCAGCGCGAAGTGTGACGTGAACTCCCGCTGCTTTTCCCGTTTTTCCGCCCTATTCCACCCCTGTGTCGAGCGTCTGACCGGGGGCGATGTTGTTCGGGTCGGCGCCGATGGCGTCCCTGTTCTCGGCGTAGAGGGCGCGCCATCCGCCGTCGAGGTCAAGGGAGTCGGCGATGGAGACGAGGGAGTCGCCGTCGCGCACGACGTAGGTGCCCACCGCGCTGCCGGAGGTGCCCGCGGCGTGCCGGCCGGAGGATGCGGTGGTGGTGCCGTCCGGCACGACCTCGTCGGCGGAGGTGCCGCGGTGACGGCCGGAGGCGAGGGAGCCGGTGTCGACGAGGCTCCAAGAGCCCGCCTCCTGGACCGACTTGTCCGAGTCGTCCACTTCGGGGGTGGCCGTGGGCGAGCTGCCGTCCGCTCCCGAGGTGCCCGCGTCCGCGGCCGTCGGCACATCGGACTTCGAGGAGCTGTCCGGCTTACCGGAGGAAGAGGACGAAGCGGACGGAGAGGTCTCGTCCGTGGCATCCGGGGAGGATTCGGTCGACGGGGAGGACGATGCCGTCTTGCCGTCCGAGGAGTCCGCGGAGCCCGAGGAGTTCGAGGAGCCGGACGACCCCTTGGACAGGTCGGACAAGCCGGACGACACGGAGGAGCCGGACGGGTCGTCCGCCACCCCGGTGTCCAGGTTGCCCGCGCCGTTCTCCTTGCTGAGCCCGGACGTCAGCCCGCAGGTGCCCCAGGCGCCGACGCCCCGGTCGGCGAGGACCTTCTGCGCGACGGATATCTGCTGGTTGCGACTGGCCAGGTCGGGGCGCTCGGCGAAGTCGAGTCCGCCGTAAGCCTCCCAGTCGTCCTGACTCAGTGCCAGACCGCCGTACTCGCCGTTGCCCTGGTCGGCACTCCAGGAGCCGCCGGACTCGCACTCCGCCACCGTGTCCCACACCGTGCCGTCGGCCGCGCTCGCGCCGGTGGCGCCGAGCAGCGGGATGGCGATCGCGGAGCCGGTCACGCCGGCCGCGACGAGGAGGGCCGGAGCCTGGCGGGGGCGCCGGTGTCGACCGTTCCCGGAGAGCATGCAAGGGCCTTTCTCGAGACAGCAGTGCTTGCGCGGGCCGCGAAAGGGGGGCGCCGCGCTGACAGGTGAACGTATCGGCAGACGATCACTTGTCACAAGTTAATGCCGCGCAGATCACGTGAAGATCACAGAAGTGAGGAATGGTCACTTCTGCTTCGCCGTCCGGGCACATAACGGATGGTCAGCGGACGGCTGCGGGGGGTTCACCGGAAACGGCCGGGCCGAACCGCACGGGCAGGGTGCGCAGTCCGCGCATGATGAGACCGCCGCGCCACCTCAGGTCGGCCGGGTCGGCGTCCAGTCGCAGATCGGGCAGCCGGGTCAGGAGGGTGGCCAGCGCGGTCTGTCCCTCCAGGCGGGCGAGGGGGGCGCCCAGGCAGTAGTGGATGCCGTGGCCGTAGCCCAGATGCTGGTTGTCGCGGCGGGACAGGTCGAGGACGTCCGGGTCGGCGAACCGCTCCGGGTCCCGGTCGGCGGCCGCCAGGACGACGAGGACGGCGTCGCCGGGGGCGATGTCCTGCCCGCCGACGGTCAGGGGCTCGGTGGCGAACCGCCAGGTGGCGAGTTCCACCGGGCCGTCGTAGCGCAGGAGTTCCTCCACGCCGGTCGCCAGGAGGCCGCTCTCGCCCGCGGCCAGGGAGTCCTGGAGGCGGGCGCGCTGCCCGGGGTGGGTCAGCAGGGCGTAGGTGCCGTTGCCGATCAGGTTGACCGTCGTCTCGAACCCGGCGAACAACAGGATGAAGGCCATGGCGGCGGCCTCGTTCTCGGTGAGGTGCTCACCGTGGTCGGAGGCGCGGATCAGACCCGAGAGGAGGTCCTCGCCGGGGGCCGGATCCGCGGGAAGCTCCAGGCGCTTGCGGTGGATGAGGTCCAGGAGGTAGCCGCGCATCTTCTTCACCGACCGGGCGACACCGCCGCGCGGGCCCCCGCCGTGCCGGATCATCATGCCCGCCCAGTCCCGGAAGTCGTCCTGGTCCTCGCGGGGAACGCCGAGCAGGTCGCAGATGGCGTAGATGGGGAGCGGGAAGGCGAAGTCGTGGATGAGGTCGGCGGTGCCCCGCTCCGCGAACCGGTCGATGAGCCCGTCCGTCAGCTCCTGCACGCGGGGCGCGAACTCGGCGACCCGGCGGGGCGTGAACGCCTTGCTGACGAGGCGTCGCAGCCGGGTGTGGTCCGGCGGGTCGATGTTCAGCAGATGCGTCATCAGCTCGGCCTTGCGCTCACCGGGGATGCCGGTCCTGCCTCTGGCGTGCGCGGGCTCGTCGTGGTGCGCCGGGTTCTTGCTGAGCCTCTGGTCGGCGAGGGCCTGCTTGGCATCGGCGTACCGGGTGACCAGCCAGGCCTCCACACCGCTGGGCAGCCGCGTGCGGTGCACGGGCGCGTGCTCGCGGAGCCAGGCGTAGGCGGGGTAGGGGTCGGTGGCGAACTCCCAGGTGAACAGGGCTGGCGCGGACGGCTCGGGTGCGGGCTGCTGGGTCACTCCCCGACGGTAACCGGGACCGGGCGACGGCCGCGCCGGCCCGGCGCGGCCACGGCCCGCGGCTGCCGCATCGCGGGGTCCCGACGGGCCGCCGCCCTACTCCCCCACTCCTTCGGCCGAGCGGATCGCGTCCCGATAGGTGCGGGCCGCCGCTCGCAGGGCAGCCTCCGGGTCCACGCCCTCCGCCTCCGCGCGGGCCGCCAGGGCGAGCAGTTCGTAGCCGATGCCCTCCGCCGCCGGGAGCGGCACCTCCAGGTGCGCCGAGCGGACCCTCGACGCGAGCTTCGCCGCCAGGGCCAGGCCCGGCTGGTGGAGGGGGATGCCGTCGGTGACCGACTCGCGGCGCTTCTCGACCGCCTTCGTGCGCAGCCAGTGCTCCTTGACCTCCTCGGGGGTGGTCGCGGTGGCGTCGCCGAAGACGTGCGGGTGGCGGTGGATGAGCTTGGTGACGATCGTGCCCGCGACGTCGTCGACGGAGAACGGGGCCTCCTCGTGCTCCTCGGCGATGCGGGCGTGGAAGACGACCTGCAGGAGGACGTCGCCCAGTTCCTCGCGCAGTTCGTCGCGGTCGCCGTCCTCGATGGCCTCGACGAGTTCGTACGCCTCCTCGATGCCGTACTTGGCGAGGCCCTGGTGGGTCTGCCGGGAGGACCAGGGGCACTCGGCGCGGATGCGGTCCATGACCTGCACGAGGTCGAGGAGGCGGGCGCCGGGGAGGTCGTAGGAGGCGGGGAGCAGTTCCAGGTCGGGCATGGTCACGCGGCCGGAGCCGGCCAGGCGGGCCAGGCCGTCGGTCAGGGCGGGCTCCCCCTCGCCGGTCGCCACCACGACGACCGTGCGGCCGCCGGCGCAGGCCGCGAGGAGGTCCTCGGCGGTGGGGGCGGTCTCCGCCACCGCTATGCCGGCCTCGCGCAGGTACGGCAGCTGGGGATGGGTGCCGTCCGCGCACATCACCCGGTCGGCCTCGCGCAGCGCCTGCCAGGCGGGCCAGGACAGCAGGCCGGGGGCGACCCGGTGACTGGTGGTGAGCAGGACGACGCGGCCGGGGGCCGGGGCGCCTTCGGGACTCGTTTCGTTCACTCCCCGAACGTAACCCAACCCGCCGACGGCCCCCGGCCGTGCCGGACGGTCAGGCCGTCTGCGGGGGCTGGGACGCCGTCGTCACGTCGCGGACCCACGGTGTCCTGGCGTCGACGCGGCTGACCTTCTGCACGTCCCAGTCGCCGTAGCGCGGGTTGAGGTCGACGTCGAGTTCCTTCGACGCCTTCGACAGGGCGTTCCAGAACTCGGGCCGGCTGGTGTCGGTGCCGAGCTCCGTGGCGAGTTTCTGGGCCTCCAGCTGGAGGCGGAGGTTCTCGTCGAGGCGCTGCGGCGGGATGCCGTACTGCTGGAGCCAGGTGGTCTCCAGGCCCTTGGCGCCGCCCGCCTGCTGCTCCAGGCCGGCCCGCATCGCCTGGACCTCCTTGCGGCTGACGGTGACGCCCGCGTCCTCGGCGGCACGGTGCAGCACCCGGTCGAGGACCATGCCGTGCAGGGTGTCGCGGGTGAGGGTGCCGGTACGGGCGATGGCCTGGGCGTACTGGGTCTCGTCGGGGACGGCGGCGCGCTGCGCCTCGCGCACCTCGCTCACCCGGCTCTCCAGCTGCGAGACGGTGATCCGCTGGCCGCCGACGACGGCCGCCGCTCCGGGATGGGCCTCGTTCCCGCAGGCCGTGAGGAGGGGGCCCGCCACGACGATCGCGGCGGACAGCAGGAGCGCGGTGCGACGACGGCGGTGCAAGGAAGCCTCCCGAGGAGATTGTGCGGCGGTGCACAAAGTCTTGCGGTGATCGATGGTAGGCAGTGGTGCGGCTGGGGCCAACCCATTGGACCAACGATTCACCGGGACTTCGGGCACCGCCGCGCCCGCACCCGTACGGGGTCAGCCCACGAGGGCGACCGGGGCGTCCCACGCGTCGCGGTCCACGGTGATCGTGTAACCGCCGCGGGTCTCCTTGCTGTTGACCATGTACTGGTGGCCGCGGCTGTGGTCGGTGTACTGCGTCGCGGCCCACGGCCAGTCCGCGGTGGTGGTGTTCTGCTTGTCCCACAGCGCGTACCAGAGGTTGCCCGGCAGGTCCGTCTTGTTCGTCGCGGTGGCGATCGCCTTGGCGCTGGAGCTGCTGAAGCCGTAGTAGCCGGCCCGGTAGGTCTTGGCGCGCAGGGTCTTGGTGAAGGAGCGCACGTAGGTGAGCACGGCGTCGTTGCACGCCTTGTTCGTGATGTCGTACGGCTCCATGTCGAGGTAGATCGGGCTGCCGGCCTTCATGCCGAGCGCGGCGGCCCTGGCGACCGCGTCCGCGGCGTCGGTGGCGCCGAGGGAGGCGGCGGTGGCGGCGCTGATCTTCTCGGGGCTGGTACCGGTCTGGCAGGGCGGCTGGGCGCCGACGTAGAGCGGGATGAGCTTCCAGCCGGCCGCGTCGACCGACTTCACCCAGGACGCGGTGAGGTTGGCCTGGGTGCAGCCGCGGTTCTTGCCACCGATGTACACGGCGGCGGCGCCGTAGAAGCCGTCGCTCTTCCAGGCCTTCATCGCGGACAGCGAGGGCGCGGTGCAGGTGTCGAAGGCGCGGCCGGTGTAGGTCTTCTGGGCGGGCCAGGTGGTGGCCGCCATCGACGTCTGCGCGGCGATCCCGGCCCCGGCGAGGACGGCGGCGCCGGCCACCCCCCACGTGATGTACCTGCGTCTTCTGGACTGCCGGTGCTCGGCCATCCCCACCCCATCGTTTCGTCTGCGCGCGCACGGCCCGGTCGTGGCGTACGCGTGTGCGCAGGTGCGTGCCCCCTAAATCGAACGCACGGTACCCCGCGGCTCCCCCGCGATCGGGAAACACCGGGCCCTCGCAGCGGCAAGATTCGCTCATGTCACGGTAAAGACGGGGAGGTCCGGGCGGACCCTGCCGTGGCCTAATCTTGCTCCCTGGCTACTAGGGGGGCGACATGACGACAGTGATGACGGATGCGGACAAGCGGCTCGAGGCGGGCTGGCTCCAGCGGATCGCCTGGGTGGCGCTGGCGTGGCTGTCCTTCGGCCTGCTGGCGTGGGTGCCGTTCCTGTACGTGGCGATCCGCCGCGGGCGGTCCTCGGACTGGATGGCCTTCGGCGCGTACGCGCTGTACGAGTGCGTGACCGTGCCGTGGATGGCGACGGACGACAGCTCCGACGGGGACGGGTTCATGGGCCTCGCCATCATCGTGACGCTGGTGACGGCGGCCTGCATGCTGCTGTTCGCCATGTTCGACCGGCGGGTCCCGACGATGCCGGCGATGGCGTACGGCACGCCGGGGCCGCAGGGACACCCCTACCAGCAGGGGTACCCGTACGGCAGGTAGTCCCGGCCGGGCCCGGCGGCGCCGGTCAGAGCGGGTGCCGCAGCCACACGTTGGGCTCGACGTACACCGCGTGGTCGCGCACCGGCACCAGCGCGCCGGGCACCTCGACGTCGCCCCGGCTGTCGAAGGGCAGTCCCGTCCAGCGGCGCCACTCCGCGAGGGAGGCGGCCACCGTCATCGAGGCCGGCGCGACCCGCTCGATGCTCGCCCCGGCCCGGACGTGCACCCGCAGCCACGGGTCGTACGGCAGTCCGTCGTCCCGCACCCGGTGGGCGTACTCCTCCACGGGGGTGTGCGGTTCGAGGTGTTTGGCGCTCGGGCGGACCGGGGCGACGACCTCGGCGAAGCCCCGCGCGCGGGCGTTGTCGCGCATCGCGGAGAGCATGCGGCCGGACAGGCCCCGTCCCTGGGCGTGCGGGGCGGCCACGACGGAGATCGCGCTGACCGTGTCCGGACATACCCCGCGGCGCAGGTCGGAGAAGGCCCACACCAGCACCTGGTCCCAGCCGCGGGCGGGCAGCTCGCCGCGCCCCTCGGCACGCAGGGCGAACGGCACGCTGAAGGCGTGCGCGAGGACCCGGCCCCGCTCGTCCTCGGCGAACAGCACGTACTCCGGCAGTTCGACGGGGATCCGCCCGTAGTGCGCGTTGCCCACCGGGTCCTGGGTGGCGAACTCCGGCCAGCTGTCGGGCATGTCGAACACCGGACCCAGCATCTCGGGCCGCTCGGCGAGGGAGAAGACCTTCGGTTCCATGAGGGCACGGTAGGCGGCGGCGAGGCGGCCGCGGTACGGGTTTTCGCGGGCGTGAGCCGGGCGCCGAGCGGTGTGCTCAGCCGGTGTGCTCGGTCAGCCGGTGTGCTCAGCCGGCGTGGAAACGTTCCGGCGCCCTGGTCGGGTTGCCGCCCGTGGGGAGTTTCTGGTCCGGGCAGCCGGAGAGGACCTTCTTCATGGCGGCCTTCTCGGCGGCGGTGACCCACAGCTGGTACTTCTTCTTCACCGCGACCTGCGCCGCCACGTACGGGCACCGGTAGGCCTTGTTGGGCGGCAGCCAGGTCGCCGTGTCGCCGTCCCCCTTGGAACGGTTGGTGCTCGCGTCCACGGCCAGCAGGTTGAGGGGGTCGTTGGCGAGGGCGATGCGCTTGCTCGCGTCCCAGTACTTGGCGCCCTTCTGCCAGGCGTCGGACAGGGCGACGACGTGGTCGATGTCGACCTTGCTGCTGCCGCGCCGGTAGGTGACGTCCTTGCCGGAGTACGGGTCCGACTCCAGCACGCCGTAGGACACCTTGCAGGTGCCGCCGGTGAACCGGACGTCCTCCAGGTCCCGTTTGAGGATGTCGTCGCGGGTTCCGCAGTCGTTGGAGTCGGTGTCGGCCCAGGCGCGGCCGAACTTGTCCCGGTCGTAACCGGTGCGCGGTGCCCGCCCCTTCACGGTGAGCGACTCGGCGGCCGCCAGGGCGGCTCCCCCGCCCTCCGTACGTCCGGACCCGGTGGAGCCGGTGCCGGTGACCTGGTCGGTGCAGCCGGTCATGACGCACACCAGTACCGCGGCCGTCGCCGCTCCGCCGCTCAGACGCCGCACGCGCCCCTCCCTCGCTGGACCACCGACACCCGCACAGGGCGTTTTCCCCCGCCGGACCCGTGTACACCGTAGGCCAGGGGCGCACGGGGGCGGACCGTCCGCGGAGCGAGCCTCCCGCGGACGGTCCTGCGCCGCCCTTCGTTCCCGGGGCTCCGGTGCACGGGCCCCGGCGTTCGGACGCCGGGCACCGGACCTCGCGCAGCGGCGCCTGCCCGCCGCCCGGGCACCGTGACTACCCCAGCACCGTGACCAGGAACTCGCCCACCCAGCCCAGCAGTTCGCGCCCGACCAACGGCTTGCCGCCGACCTTCGCGGTCTTGGGCCGGGGTACGAGGAGCTGGTGCGCGGCCGGCTTGACGACCGTCCCCGGATAGACCCGCTTCAGCCGCAGCTCCTGCGACTCGCGCAGCTCCACCGGCGCGAACCGGACGTTGGTGCCCTGGAGCATGATCTCCCCGACGCCGCACGACCGCGCGAGCATCCGCAGCCCGGCCACCAGCAGCAGGTTCTCCACCGGCTCGGGCAGCTTGCCGTAGCGGTCGACGAGTTCCTCGCGCACGGCCTTGACGTCGTCCTCGGAGTTGGCCGAGGCGATGGCCCGGTAGGCCTGGAGGCGCAGCCGCTCGCCGGGGGCGTAGTCGTGCGGGACGTGCGCGTCGACGGGCAGCTCGATCTTGACCTCGAGGGGGGCCTCCTCCTCGATTTCGCCGGTCTCCAGCTGCCGCCGGTAGTCCGCGACCGCCTCGCCGACCATCCGCATGTACAGGTCGAAGCCGACGCCCGCGATGTGCCCGGACTGCTCGCCGCCGAGGAGGTTGCCGGCGCCGCGGATCTCCAGGTCCTTCATCGCCACGTACATGCCCGCGCCCATCTCCGTGTGCTGGGCGATGGTCGCCAGGCGCTCGTGGGCCGTCTCCGTGAGCGGCTTCTCCGGCGGGTACAGGAAGTAGGCGTAACCGCGTTCGCGGCCGCGGCCCACCCGGCCGCGCAGCTGGTGCAGCTGGGACAGGCCGAAGTTGTCGCCGCGTTCGACGATGAGGGTGTTGGCGTTGGAGATGTCGATGCCGGACTCGACGATGGTGGTGGAGACGAGCACGTCGAAGCGCTTCTCCCAGAAGTCGACGACGACCTTCTCCAGCGCGGCCTCCGACATCTGGCCGTGGGCGGCGGCGATCCGCGCCTCGGGCACGATCTCGCGCAGCCTCGCCGCGGCCCGGTCGATGGACTCGACCCGGTTGTGGATGTAGAAGACCTGGCCCTCGCGCAGCAGTTCGCGGCGGACGGCGGCGCCGATCTGCTTCTCCTCGTAGGGGCCGACGAAGGTGAGGACCGGGTGGCGCTCCTCGGGTGGCGTGGTGATCGTCGACATCTCGCGGATGCCGGTCACCGCCATCTCCAGGGTGCGCGGGATGGGGGTGGCCGACATCGTCAGGACGTCGACGTTGGCCCGCAGCTTCTTCAGCTGTTCCTTGTGCTCGACGCCGAAGCGCTGCTCCTCGTCGACGATGACCAGGCCCAGGTCCTTGAACTTCGTCTCCGAGGAGAACAGGCGGTGGGTGCCGATGACGACGTCGACGGAGCCCTCGCGCAGGCCCTCCAGGACCGCCTTGGCCTCCGTGTCGGACTGGAAGCGGGACAGCGCCCGCACCTTCACCGGGAACTGTGCGTACCGCTCGCTGAAGGTGCCGAAGTGCTGCTGCACCAGCAGCGTGGTGGGCACGAGGACGGCGACCTGCTTGCCGTCCTGGACGGCCTTGAAGGCGGCGCGGACGGCGATCTCCGTCTTGCCGTAGCCGACGTCGCCGCAGATCAGGCGGTCCATGGGGACGGACTTCTCCATGTCGTCCTTGACCTCGGCGATGGTGGTGAGCTGGTCGGGCGTCTCCGCGTAGGGGAAGGCGTCCTCCAGTTCGCGCTGCCAGGGGGTGTCCGCGCCGAAGGCGTGTCCGGGGGCGGCCATGCGGGCGCTGTACAGCTTGATCAGGTCGGCGGCGATCTCCTTGACGGCCTTCTTCGCGCGCGCCTTCGTCTTCGTCCAGTCGGCGCCGCCGAGGCGGTGCAGGGTGGGCGCTTCGCCGCCGACGTACTTGGTGATCTGCTCCAGCTGGTCGGTGGGGATGTAGAGGCGGTCGCCGGGCTGGCCGCGCTTGGCGGGGGCGTACTCCACGACCAGGTACTCGCGCGTGGCGCCCTGGACCGTGCGCTGGACCATCTCGATGTAGCGGCCCACGCCGTGCTGCTCGTGGACGATGTGGTCGCCCGCCTCCAGGGTGAGCGGGTCGATGGTCTTGCGGCGGCGCGCGGGCATCCGGGCGCCGTCCTTGCCGGCCGCCTTCTGTCCGGTCAGGTCGGTCTCGGTCAGTACGGCGAGTCCGAGTGCCGGGTCCACGAAGCCGTAGTCGATGCAGCCGCACGCCACGTGCACGACCGAGGGGGAGATCTCGCCGAGGTCCGCGTCGAGGCGGGCCGCGACGCCCTCGCCGCCCAGCACCTCGACCGTGCGGGCCGCCGGGCCGTGCGCCTCGGTCACGAAGACCGTGCGCCAGCCGTCGGCGAGCCAGCCCTTGGTGTCGGCGAGCGCCTTCGCGGTGTCGCCGCGGTAGGCCTCGGGGGCGTGCATGCCGAGCTTGAGGGTGTCCGCCTCCAGCTCCAGGTCGGCGGCGAAGGGGGACACCGACCACCACATCATGTCCAGCTCGCGCGCGCGGTCCCGCACGTCGGCGATGGACCACAGGGAGGCCGCGCCGACGTCGATGGGGGCCTCGCCCCCGCCCGCGGTGGCCGCCCAGGACGCCTGGAGGAACTCCTGGCTCGTCGCCACCAGGTCCGCCGCGCGCGTGCGGACCCGCTCGGGGTCGCAGACGACGGCCATCGAACCCTCGGGCAGCACGTCGAGCAGCAGCTCCATGTCGTCGACGAGGACGGGCGCGAGGGACTCCATGCCCTCGACGGCGATGCCCTCGGCGATCCTGCCGAGCAGCTCGCCCAGTTCGGGGTGCTGTTCGGCGAGGGCACGCGCGCGCGTGCGGACGTCGTCGGTGAGGAGGAGTTCGCGGCAGGGGGGCGCCCACAGTCCGTGTGCGGCGACTTCGAGGGAGCGTTGGTCGGCGACCTTGAAGTAGCGGATCTCCTCGACGTCGTCGCCCCAGAACTCGATGCGCAGGGGGTGTTCCTCGGTGGGCGGGAACACGTCCAGGATGCCGCCGCGCACGGCGAACTCGCCGCGCTTCTCGACCAGCTCCACGCGCGCGTACGCGGCGGCGGCGAGGGCTTCCACGACCTCGTTCAGGTCGGCGGTCTGGCCGCCCCTCAGGGCCACCGGCTCCAGGTCGCCGAGTCCCTTGACCTGTGGCTGGAGCACCGAGCGCACGGGTGCCACGACGACGGAGACCGGGCCGGTCTCGGGGTCGTCGGGGCGGGGGTGGGCCAGGCGGCGCAGGACGGCGAGGCGGCGGCCGACGGTGTCGCTGCGCGGGCTGAGCCGCTCGTGCGGGAGGGTCTCCCAGGAGGGGTACTCCACGACGCCGTCCGCGGGCAGGAGCGAGCGCAGGGCGGCGGCGAGGTCCTCCGCCTCCCGGCCGGTCGCCGTGACCGCGAGGACCGTGCGGGAGGTCTCCCTGGCGAGGGCGGCGATCGCGAAGGGGCGGGCTGCCGGGGGGCCGACGAGGTCGATGTGCATGCGGTTGCCGTCGGCGGCGGCGGAGACCGCTTCCGCGAGGGCGGGGTCCTTCACTACGGCGTCGAGCAGACCGTGCAGGCTCATTGAGGGCTTCTTCCATCCCTGGAGGGGGCAACGCAAACAGCCCGACACGTCTCACGGGCCGGGGATGCCAGCCTACGACGTCGACGGCGGTGGCGGCGCGCGGACCGCTGCGGGCCCGGGCGGGCAGGTGCCCTCGGGCGGCGCCACCGCCGCCGGCCCCGACGGAACAGGGGTTCTCAGACGACGTCAGCACTGCCGGCGAACGTGACGGTCACGCCCCGGCCGGGCTCCACCGACACGAGCAGGGCCGAACCGAAGGCCCGGGCGATCCGTTCCAGCAAAGGGAACGTCGGCATGCATTTTCCGTGTTCCAGCCGGGAGATCGCCGCCTGTGTCAGGCCGGAGAGTTCCGCCAGCCTCACCTGGGTCATCCCGGTTTTCCCCCGCCATTCCCGCACGGCTCGCCCCAGGGTTTCCTCCAGCCTTTCATCATGGATTCTTCCGCACTCGACACGCACCCAGGCCATCCCCCGTTGATGACGCTGCACCTTCACTCCCGGATCGCTCGACACCGACGAACCTCGGAACGGACATCTCTCCGGACACTAGTCCAAGCGTCTTCGGTGAAGGTCCACTTGAGCAACATCTGAGCTTCGCCGACCCGCACCGGCGGACGCCCGGCGCATCTCTTCCGCGACATATAGCGAGACTGGTATATGTCACGGCACCTCACCGGTAAGCCGAGCTCAGGACGCACGGAACAATCTATTCCGATTTCCCCGGTGTGCCGCCCGCCAAGAAAGCAATTGATCCCGTTGCACGGGCATGTCATGGTTGCCGCCAGATCACCCAGAAAGGAAAGCAACCTTGACCAAGTTGCGTGCCACACTGCCCGGGATCGTCATTTCCGGAATTCTTCTCGCCACCGCGGCCACGCCCGCAATGGCGGATTCCACAGCATCCGTCGGGGCTTCCCCCCAGGCAGCGACCGCCGCCGTGACCAAGGCTCAGAAGCTTGCCAAACTGAAGACCCTGACAGGGGACTCGAACGCCTCGTCGCTGAAGTGGAACGAGGCGCTCTCCCAGCACCTCGGCCGCAAGCCGGCGATCGAAAAATACAAGTTCAACTGGAACACCGACTACTGCAGCTCCTCGCCGGATTCGCTCCCCGGCGGCTACGTCTTCAAATGGGGCTGCTACCGCCACGACTTCGGCTACCGGAACTACAAGGCTCTCGTGGGCAACTACTACTTCAAGCGGGATCACAAGCTGCGCATCGACAAGGCCCTCCTCAGGGACTTGAACACCGCCTGCGGCTACCGCCCCTGGGCCGACCCGTACACGCCCGCCCAGCGCAAGAAGCTGAAGGAGGCCTGCCTCAAGACCGCGAAGAAGTACTACCAGGCGGTACGCGCCGCCGGCTGACCGGCGCGGGGCGGCACAGACGGCCGGCGGGGCACGGAGTTCTTCCCCGTGCCCCGCCGGCCTGCCGGTCCGAAACTGCTCGTCCGCTCCGGAACAGCTCGTCCGGTCCGAAACCGCTCGTCCGGTCCGTCAATCCGTCGCGATGGCGTTCAGCACGTTCATCCGCGCCGCCCTGAACGCCGGCACCAGGGCCGCGACCAGGCCCACGAAGGCCGAGCCGACGAAGACGGCGGTGATCGTCGGCCAGGGGATCTCCAGGGTGTTCAGACCTTCCAGCGCGAGCAGCTTCTGGGCGGTCGCGCCCCAGCCCAGGCCCAGACCCAGACCCAGCAGGGCGCCGAAGACCGCGATCACCACGGACTCCAGGCGGATCATGCGGCGCAGCTGGCGGCGGGAGAGGCCGATGGCCCGCATGAGGCCGATCTCCCGGGTCCGCTCGACCACCGAGAGGGCGAGGGTGTTCACGACACCGAGGACCGCGACGATGATCGCGAGTGCGAGCAGCCCGTAGATCATGTTGAGCAGCTGGCCGATCTGGTCCTTCAGAGCCTGCTTGTAGTCGGTCTGGTCGCGCACGGTGTACTCCGGCAGACCGTGCAGGGCCGACTTCAGCGCCTTGTAGGCGGCTTCCTGCTGACCGTCCTCGGCGGTGGCGAAGAGCATCAGGTCGAGCGGCATCCTGTCGGCGGGCACGTACCTGGCCACCGTGTCGATGGACGCGTACATGGCCCCCTTGTCGATGACGACGTCGTCGCTGGTGATGGCACGGACCGTCAGCCTGGCCGTCGCACCGTCCTCGAAGTCGACGGCGACCGTGGAGCCCAGCGTGATCCCGTGTGCCTCGGCGAAGTCCTCGTGGACGGACATCGAGTCGGGCCGGTAAGCGTCGGCGAGGTCGCCGGCGACGGTCTCGGTACGCAGGTCCTGGGCGTACGTCGCGTCGGCCGCGTTGATCGTCTCGCTCTTGGAGACCCGGCCGTCCGGGGTGGTCAGGGAGGCGTCCAGCACCTTGTACTCGGTGACGCGCGCCAGGCCCGGTGTGTCCTTCACGGCCCGCAGGGCCTGGGGAGTGACGAGCGCACCCTCGTTGTCGCCCTGGATGATGAAGTCCGTGCCGACGGTCTTGTCCAGCTGGTCGGTGGCGGACGCCACCATCGAGGAGCCGACCACCGAGAGACAGGCCACCAGGGCCAGACCGATCATCAGCGCGGCGCCGGTGGCCCCGGTGCGGCGCGGGTTGCGCAGCGCGTTGCGCTCGGCCATCCGGCCGACCGGGCCGAACATCCGCAGCATGACCGCGCCGAGGACGCGGACCAGACCGCCGGCGATCAGCGGGACGACGACCACGAGGCCGACCAGGGTCAGCACCACGCCCAGGCCCAGCCACGCCGAGCCGGCCTTGGCCGTGTCCGCGGTGGCGGCGACGTACAGGCTCCAGCCGCCGGCGGCCGTCAGGACCAGGCCGGACACGGCACGCACGACACCCGCTCCGACGCCTGCCGGGGCGCCCGCCTCGCGCAGCGCGGCCATCGGGGAGATCCTGCCGGCACGCCGGGCGGGCAGGTAGGCCGCCAGGACGGTGACGACCACGCCGAGGAGCAGGCCGAGGGCCGGAGTCGTCCAGACGACGGTCAGGTCGCTGCTGGACAGGTGCATGCCCATGAGACCCATGAGTTTCATCAGGCCGACCGCGACGCCGATCCCCGCGCCGACGCCGAGGACGGAGCCCAGCCCGCCGAGCAGCAGGGCCTCGACGAGCACCGACCGGTTGATCTGCCTGCGGGAGTAGCCGAGGGCGCGCATCAGGCCGATCTCGCGGGTGCGCTGGGCGACCAGCATCGAGAAGGTGTTGACGATCAGGAAGATGCCGACGAGGAAGGCGATCCCGGCGAAGCCGAGCAGCGCGTACTTCATCACGTTCAGGAAGCCGTTGACGCTCTGCTGGTTGGCTTCGGCGACCTCCTTGGCGGTCTGCACCTTGTAGCCACCGCCGAGTTCGGCGGCCACGTTCTTCTTCAGCCGGGTGTCGGTGACCCCCCGGGCGGCCGTGACGTTGACGTTGGTGTAGACCCCGGTCCGGCCGACCAGGATCTGCTGGGCGGTCCTGGTGTCCAGGTAGAAGATCGCCGCACCGGGGTTGGTGACGGTGAAGGCGGCGATGCCGGACACCCGCGCGTGGTGCGTGCCGACGACCGTGATCACGCCGATCTCGTCGCCGAGCCGGAGGTGATGCTTGTCGGCGGTGTCCGCGTCGACCATGATCTGGTCGGGCCCCTCGGGCGCCGCACCGGAGGTGATCTCCATGGTGCGGGCCTCGTTGCTGTTCCAGCTGCCGACGATGGTCGGCGCGCCGCTGGTGGGCGAGAGCTTGTCCAGGTCCTGGTCCACCACGGTCACCGAGGTGGAGAACACCGTCCCCTCCGCCTTCAGGACGCCCTCGGCCTTGCGCACCCCGTCGAGCACGGAGGCCGGCATGACCGGCGGCTTGCCGGTGCGGGAGGTGGTCTCCCCGGTGTCGGAGGCGCCCTCGGCACTGACCGTCACGTCCGATGCCGTGGCCTGGAACAGCTTGTCGAAGGTGGTGTTCATGGTGTCGGTGAACACCAGCGTCCCGCAGACGAAGGCCACCGACAGCAGGACGGCCACGGCCGACAGGGCCATGCGCCCCTTGTGCGCGAAGAAGTTGCGCATCGAGGTTCTCATCACGGTCATGACGTACGCCCCCGGGCGTCGAAGTCCTTCATGCGGTCCAGGACCTGCTCGGCGGTCGGCTGGTGCATCTCGTCGACGATGCGGCCGTCGGCGAGGTACAGGACGCGGTCGGCGTAGGAGGCGGCGACCGGGTCGTGGGTGACCATCACGATGGTCTGGCCCAGGTCGTCCACGGAGCGGCGCAGGAAGCCCAGGACCTCGGCACCGGCACGCGAGTCGAGGTTCCCGGTCGGCTCGTCGCCGAAGATGATCTCGGGGCGGGCGGCGAGGGCGCGGGCCACGGCGACGCGCTGCTGCTGGCCGCCGGAGAGCTGGGTGGGCCGGTGCTTGAGCCGGTCGGACAGCCCGACCGTCTCGACGACCTGCTGCAGCCAGGCCTTGTCGGGCTTGCGGCCGGCGATGTCCATGGGCAGCGTGATGTTCTCGATCGCGTTGAGCGTCGGCAGCAGGTTGAACGCCTGGAAGATGAACCCGATCCGGTCCCGGCGCAGTTGCGTCAGCTTCTTGTCCTTGAGCCCGGTGATCTCGGTCTCGTCCAGGTGGATCTGCCCGGACGTGACGGTGTCCAGGCCGGCGAGGCAGTGCATCAGGGTGGATTTGCCGGATCCCGAGGGGCCCATGATCGCGGTGAAGCGGCCACGGGCGATGTCCACGTCGACGTGGTCGAGGGCGACGACGCGGGTCTCCCCGGACCCGTACGCCTTGACGACCTGCCGCGCCCGAGCGGCAACGGCCGTACGCCCTCCAGTGCCCCCGTGCCTGGGAATGGTCACAGCCGAAGTCACGTGAATCTCCAAAGGTCGAAAGAGAGGAAGCAAGGGGACGCGCGTGGTGCCGCGTCGGTGTGTGGTGCGGTGTCGCGTGGTGCGGTGTCGCGTCCCGGTGGTACGTCATCGGTGCTACGTCGAAGAGTCTGTCGGCGCGACCGGGTGCGGCGCGCTGGGGCTCGGGCCCGTCTTCGTGGGGGGTTAACCCCACCTCCGACCGGCGGGGTTGTCCGCCCCAGCGGCGTAAAGCCAGGTTAAGGAGCCGTCCCGGCCTCTCTCCTCCTCCGGCGGTACGAACCCTCCCCGAGCCGTAGTGCGGAGATACCCCTAGGGGCTGTCCACCGAGAGGTGGAGTGTTCCTCGGGGTCATGTCCACCCTCAGGCCCGGTCAGGCTCCACCCTCCCCTCGGGTCAGGGTCAAGTGGCAGGCTGTCCGGGCCTGATGGGTGCAAGGGGCACGGGACAGGCAGGGGAGGGGTACGGGATGGGCGACGTCAGACCCGCGACACGGGAGGCCGCGGGGCGGGGCACGGCCACCGGGAAGCGGGGGGCGGTGGTCGCCGCGCTGATGCTCTCCATGGCGCTGGCCGCGCTCGACGCCACCGTCGTCTCCACCGCCGTGCCGCAGATCGTCGGCGACCTCGGCGGATTCTCCGTCTTCTCCTGGCTGTTCTCCGGCTACCTCCTCGCCGTCACCGTCACCCTGCCCGTCTACGGCAAGCTCTCCGACACCTTCGGCCGCAAGCCCGTACTGGTGGCCGGCGCGGTCCTCTTCCTGCTCGGCTCGCTGCTGTGCGCGCTCGCCTGGAACATGGGCGCGCTGATCGCGTTCCGCGTCGTGCAGGGTCTGGGCGGCGGCGCGCTGCAGGGCACCGTGCAGACCCTGGCCGCCGACCTCTACCCGCTGAAGGAGCGCCCCAGGATCCAGTCCAAGTTGTCCACGGTGTGGGCGGTGTCCGCGGTCGCGGGACCGGGTCTGGGCGGGCTGCTGGCGGCGTACGCCGACTGGCGGTGGATCTTCCTCGTCAACCTGCCGGTCGGGGCGGTGGCGTTGTGGCTGATCGTGCGTCACCTGCACGAGCCGGAGCGGACGTCGGGGACACGCGCGCGGGTCGACTGGGCGGGCGCGCTGGCGGTCTTCGCGACCGGCGGGGTGCTGCTGACCGCGCTGGTGCAGGGCGGGGTGGCCTGGCCGTGGCTGTCGGCGCCGTCGTTCGCGCTGTTCGCCGCGGGACTCGCCCTGGCCGGCCTCGTCGTGGCCGTCGAGCGCCGGGCCGCCGAGCCGATCATCCCCGGCTGGGTGTGGCGCCGCCGTACGATCGCCGCGGTCAACCTCGCGCTGGGCGCGCTGGGCCTGCTGATGGTGGCGCCCGCGGTGTTCCTGCCGACGTACGCCCAGGCGGTGCTGGGCCTGGATCCGGTGACGGCCGGGTTCGTGCTGTCGGTGTGGACGCTGAGCTGGCCGCTGTCGGCCGCCCTCAGCCAGCACGTGTACCGGCGCATCGGCTTCCGCGACACCGCCCTCCTCGGCATCGGCGCGGCGACGCTGGTCCTGCTCGCGTTCCCCCTGCTGCCGTATCCGGGTGCGGCCTGGCAGCCGGCGCTGCTGATGCTGCTGCTCGGCGCGGCCCTGGGCCTGTTCCAGCTGCCGCTGATCGTCGGCGTGCAGTCGACGGTCGGCTGGTCGGAGCGCGGCACCGCCACCGCGTCCGTCCTCTTCTGCCGGCAGAGCGGGCAGACGATCGGCGCGGCCGTCTTCGGGGCGGTCGCCAACGGCGTGCTGGCGGCCCGGCTGGGCGGCACGGGCGACCTGGACTCCGTCGTGCGCGACCTGGACGCGGGCGCCGCCGCCGGGGCGAGCCGGCACGCGGTCGCCGAGGCCGTGCACGCGGTGTACCTGGGCGCGGCGGGCGCCGCCGCGCTCGCCTTCCTGGTGCTGCTGTGCCTGGCCCCGCGCCACTTCCCGGTACTGGCCGAGCCGGGCGACTGATCCCGCACCGACCTGTTGACGCGGGTGACACCCCGGCTCAGGACCCCGGCGGCACAGCAAGCGCATACCGACCGGCCAGTTTGCCGAAACCCTCGCGCCCGGCCGGTACCCACTCGTCTCGGGCCGCCGCGGGGCGGCGGAACAGCGGCACCGGTACGAGGCCGTGGAGGGCTGGATCCCGGCGGGCGCGGTCCGGCGGGGAAACTGACGGACGGCCGGGCGACCGGCACCCGGGCGGGGCGACCGGCGGACGGGCGGGGCCCGGCGGGCGCTCATTGCGCGGCGTGCCCCGTCAGGGTGCTCAGGCTGCTGCGCACGGAGTCGATCTGCGCCTGCACGTCGTCCCACCGCTCGCCGTGCTCGCGCAGCACCCGTTCCGTCTCGCGGGCGATCCGTTCCGCACGCGCGCGTGCCTCGACGAGGACTTCGGAGGCACGCGCGTGTGCCTCCTCCTGGCGTCGGCGGGCGGCTTCCCCGGCGTCGGCGAAGGCCTGCCGGGCCGCGGACAGCGCCGACTCGGCCCGCGCCACCAACCGCGCGTGGTCCGCGTCGAGCGCGGCGGCCCGGTCGGCCTCCGCCCGCTCGACCGCGGCCCACCGCTCGGCCTCGTCCCCCTCCCGGTCGGCGAGCAGGGCGGCGGCGCGCCGGCGCACCTCGCGCAGGGCCGTGAGGGCCTCACGCCGGTGCTCCCTCACCTCGCGCCGGGCGCCGACGCGGATCCCGTGGGCCTCGGCACGCGCCGCGAGCAGGTGCTGCCGGGCGCGCTCCTCCGCCTCCGCGCGCACCTCGCCGGCCCGCTCCCGCGCCTCCGCGCGCACCGCCCGGGCATCCGCCTCGGCCCGCACGACCTGCTCCCGCGCCGCGCTCCGGGCGCGTTCCCGCACGGCCGCCGCCTCCTCCCGTCCGAGCTGGAAGATGCGCCGCGCCCGCTCCCCGAGGGCGTCGTACGTCTGCGGCGCCAGCCCGCTCACGGCGTCCCGCAGCCGTACGGCCTCCGCCTCCATGTCCTTGGCCAGCACGGTCAGCCGGGCGGCCCGCTCCCAGGCGGCGTCCCGGTCGGCCGAGAGAGCGGCGGCGTACGCGTCGACCTGTTCGGGCCGGTAACCGCGCCCGCGAACGGTCATGAACCCGGGTGGTGCCGTCGAAGCCCTGATCACCTGGAACCCCTCTCCACCGGACGGCCGCAGAAAAGATGATTTCCCGCATATCCTGAGGTATGAGACGCAAGGGTTCATAGCGCGACACTCCGCGCGCTGGTCACCGTCGACCACCCATGCGAAAGGGCCGGGCCCGGTCACACGACCGGGCCCGGCCCTCCCGCACACGCGCGTCAGCGGGGCGTACGCCTCACAGCAGCCCGTCCCACATCTCCTCCAGCAGCACCGACCACCAGCTCTCCGGCGAACCGAGCGCCGCCGGATCCAGCGCGGCCAACTGCGCCTGGAAGTCGACGGTCCAGCGGCCCGCCTGCTCCTGGTTCAGACCGAACCGCAGCCGCCACATCCGCCCCAGCAGCGCGAGGCAGCGCGCGAACTCCGGCAGCCCGCTGTTCACGAACTGCGGCGGTACGGGCGCCCCGCCCGGCCCCGCCTCCACGGGCACGGCGACGATGTGCGCCGTGCCGTACTGCACGCAGACCGCCTTGCCGAAGTCGCTGCCCATGACGAGGTACGAGCCCGCGTCCGCCGCCGGCTGCACCCCCCGCTCCGCCGCCAGCTCCGCCAGCGTCGGCACCGGCCGCCCCGGCTGGGCCTGCGCCCAGAAGAACGGACCCAGGTCCACCGGCAGACCCGCCACCACCAGCGTGTGCGCCACGATCGGCGGCACACCCTGCCGGGACACCGCGGCCTGCTCGAACCGGAACACCCCCGGCCCGAACACCGCGCCCATCTCCTGCGCGATCGCCTCCGGCGGGACCGGCGGCAACGGCTGCACCGGCGGCAACGGGGCGCGCACCGGGGCGGGACGCGCCGGACCGTCGGCCACCTGATGCAACTCACCCTGATGGGCCAGGAGCTGCCGCATCCCCTGCTGCCGGCTCGCATGGTCCGTGCCGTACGGCGCGATGCTCGTGATCCGCGCCTGCGGCCACTGCTCACGGATCATCCGCGCGCAGTACGCCCCCGGCAGCTCACACGACTCCAGCTCGGTGTGCAGCTCCAGCACCTGGTCCGGCGGCACGTTCATCGCCCGCAGCTCGTGGAAGATCTGCCACTCCGGGTGCGGCGTGCCCGGCGCCGAACGCCGGATCACCTGCTGCTCCGACCCGTCGTGCGCCCGGTAGCGCAGCACGGCCTGGTAACCCGGCCCGACGGTCGGCTGACCCTGCTGGGGATACCCGTACGCCTGCGGCTGCCCGGGACCGGGCACACCCGGCGGCGGCACGGCGCCGGGGGGCGGCATCGCGCCCGGCGGCATCGCACCGGGCGGCGGCATCGGCGGCCGCGGGGCACCCGGAGCCATTCCCGGAGCACCCGGCGCACCGGGAGCGGGCGGCGGCGGAGGCGGCGGCGCACCGGGACCGCCCGGCGGAGGCCCGGACAGCATCGTGGCGGCCCGGTGCGCGGCACCCTGAGCCCCACCGGCGGAGCCGTGGGCGCCCGGCCCGCCGGGCACGGCCGGGGCAGGGGGCACCCCCGGAGAACCCGGAGCACCCGGCGGCTGCGGCGCGCCCGGCCCCATCCGGCTCGGGTCGGCAAGCATCGTCGCGGCGTGGTGCACCCCACCCGGGGGCGTACCGCCGGGCGGGTTCGGCGGCGCGGGCGGGTTCGGCCCAACGGGGGCACCCGGGGCACCCGGAGCAACGGGGGCACCGGGACCACCCGGCGCCTCCCGTCCGGCCGGCCCCTCGGGACCCAGCGCCGACACCAGCTGCGTGGGCACGTAACCGCCCGTCGACGCTCCCTGCCCACCCGGACCGGCGGACGGCGGAGGTGTGGCACCCGGCCGCGCGCCGGGCACGCCCGGCGCGCTCGGCGGGGGCGGCGGGGGCGGCGGCGCCCCACCGGTACGGCGGCGCGGCGGCGGAGCCGCCTTGCTGGTCGCCGCATCGGCGATGTCCCCGGCGTTCGGCGCGAGCGGCCGGGCCAAGCCACCCGTGGCCCCCGGACCGGCCGGCGGCTGCGGCGCACCGGGCGCCTGCGGACCGCCGTAGGACGACGGGCCCGGCGGAGGCGTCCCCTGCGGCCCGGCCGGCGGCGGCGGTGTCCCCGGCCCACCCGGCGCCGCAGGCGGAGGCGGCAGGGGGGCGGACGACGGTGCGGGAGCGCCGACCGACGCGCCCTGCCCGTCCACGTCCGGGAGCGCCGGCGAGACCGCCGTGGGCGGAATCCGGCTGCCGCCCGAGATCAGCGCCGTCTTGGCGTCCGACGCGACGGAGGACGGCGGCGCCTCGTCGTCGGCACCGCTCAGCGGCGGCGCGAACACCGTCACCGGCAGCGGCACGGAACGGTCGTCACCGGAATCGCCGTTGGTGTCCGTACCCGTCCAGGGCGTGGCCCCGGCGGGCGTGGGAGCCGGCGTCGGGACCCCCGCCTGCGTCCGGGGCAGCGACGGATCACCGAAGTCACCGGCCGCACCCACCGAATCGGCGGGTGCGGGCGAGGAGGAAGCAGCCGGGGAAGCGGAGGAAGCGGAAGCGGACCCCGACGGAGAAGACACGGACGACGGAGACGACGAAGGCGACGCGGACGACGAAGAATCCGCCGCCTCCCCGATCCCCAACCGGTCCGCCGCCTCCTGCAACCACTCCGGCGGCGACAGCAGGAACGACGTCTGGTTCAGGTCCACCCGCGCCGCGGCCGGCGGCACCGGCGCCGGCTCACCCTCCGGACGGCCGTACTCCTCCTCGTACCGGCGGATCACCTCACCCACCGGCAGCGCCGGCCACAACGTGACCTCACCGCTGTCACGGGCCAGCACCAACCGCTGCCCGCCCCCGTCCGAACGCGGCCCCTCCGCACGGTCCTCGGCCCACACCACGAACCCGAGCCCGAACTCCCGCACCCGCACCTCACGGTGCTGATACGCCGGAACGTCCCCGTTGACCCACTCTTCACCGCGCTCCTGCGCCTGCGCGAACGTCACCATCACCCGATCACTCCCCCACACCGACGGACGGAACGGAAGAACCGGAAGCCACGGGGACAACCCGCGCGAAACCACCGTCCACCATCAGATTCGCCACCGTCTCCAACTCCGGCGGCCGCCCCGCCAGCCGCGACAGGAAGACGTCGAAGTCCTCACCGCACGGCAGCAGCAACCGCTCCACCCGCTCCGCCGGCGACCACGCCGGATCCACGTCCCGCACATCGTCGTACGCGCAGAACCACACCGAACCGATCCGGTCACCCTTCACCTTCACGGCCAGCAGACCACCCTGCACGAACCCGACCCCCAGATAGTCCTTGGTCAGATGATCACGCAGACACTTGTTCACGTACACCAGATCATTGACCGCCGCCTCGTCCCGCACCGTGAAGAAGGGCTGGTCCACCAACAGCCCCAACTCCGCGTCCAGCGCCGCACCCACCGGAGCACAACCGCCCGCCGCCTTCAAAAACGTCCGGTACGCGCCCGGCAACCGGTACCCCAGGTCCTCCTCGACCCCCTGCACCTGCTGCTCCGTCACCACCACACCCGACTTCGGCAGCCCGAAATGCGCCGGACGCGTCTCCTGCAACGGCCGCGTCCCGCGCTTCCCCTGATCCACCACCGCCGTCGCGATCCCACCGTGATGCCGCAACAACGCCTTCACCTCGACCGGAACCAGCTCCAGCCGCCGCGAACCCACCACGTGGTGCCACGTCCAGCCGTGCGGCGTCGCCACACTGTCCACCGTGTCCCACAACTCGTGCCCCGACGCCGACAACGCCGCGTTCGCCGACACGTAGTCCGTCAGCCGCAGCTCGTCGACACCGAAACCCTCCGGCGGCTCCGCGATCTCCGCGGCCGCCCGCGCATAGGACGAGAAATCCGGGTAACCGCGCTCGTCCACCCGTACCCCTCTCGGGTGACGTGCGGCCCGGACCGGATCCGGGAAATGCACGACCTGCCCGGCATAGGCCGCGTTCGGCGGCACGGCTCGCTGCCCGAGCCGACCTGTCGTCATGGCGGTTGCCCCCTGCGGCGCTCTGGACGGACCCCGGCGGCCGAATCCGCATCCGGACCGACCACCACGCCCCGTATCCGACTGTCTCCAACGGTCTCCCACGCGCGTCAACCGCGCGCCAGGCGGTGCCGACAGCCTAAGCGGTACGACGACACCGGTCACCGGCCCTCCACTTCCGTGACCAGCCGTCACCCCCTCGTGACAACCAGCCCGAACCGGGCGTGTCGCACCGCCCCAGCTTCCACACCGGCCACGCCGTTTGGCACTCTGATGACTTCCGGGGGGATGCACGGAGGGGAAAGACGATCATGAACGCCACGCAAACGGGACCGCACACCAGCCGCTCCGGCGACCCCCGCATCGGCTGGAGCAGCGACGAAACCCCCCACGCACCCGTCCTCCGCCACCGCCGCGACGGCATACTCCCCACCATCGCCGCCGCCCTCTCCGTCCGCGGCGCCACCCTCACCAGCACCGCCGCCCGCGGCGACCAGCCCCCCACCCTGCACCCCCTCGTCCAGGAGTTCCTCGACACCCTCCCCAGCGACCGCCGCGACCGCTACACCGGCCGCTGCGCCGAAGCACTCCTCATCTCCCGCCACATCACCACCGCCGACGCCACCCGCAGCAAACGCGCCGCCCGCAGACCCATGACCAACGGCGAAGCCCGCAAAGCCCTCAAACAGGCCAAACTCACCGCCCGGCGCATCCGCGAGGACGGCGACCCGCTCCACGGCAGCTTCGCCACCCCCTGCCGCGCCTGCACCGCCCTCAGCGCCCACTTCGGCGTCCGCATCGTCGACCCCACCACCGACGACAGCTGACCCCCACGCCCCCACCAACCACCCCGCACCACCACCGCACGACGGCCCCGCGCCGACCCACGACCCCGACGAACGAAGGGCAGATGCACCCCGACCGCACCACCACGCGCTTCCCCGTACCCGTCGACGCCGCCCTGCGCACCGCCGGCTGGCAACCCGGACGCTGGGACATCAAACAGGCCGAGATCTGGGCCGACACCCTGCGCGAACACACCTCACCCGCCGGCCACCGCCACGCCGTCTTCCCCGCCGCCGTCGAAGCCTGGGCCGAATTCGGCGGCCTCCACATCACCCCCACCGGACCCGGCCGCCAGATCGCCCCCACGGCCGTCCACCTCGACCCCCTCCACGGCCTCCACCTCGCCCGCACCCTCGTCGACCTCGGCCGCGCCCTCGACACCGACGTCAGCCCCCTCGGCACCGAGACCGACAGCCACTCCCTCCTCGCCATCGACGCCGAAGGCCGCGTCTACGCCCTCGACCACACCGGCGACTGGTACCTCGGCCCCGACATCGACCAGGCCCTCGGCACCCTCATCTTCGGCATCGAACCCGTCCGCCTCACCGCCGGCTGACCCCGCAGGACCCCCACCCGCACACCCCTTACACCGCCGGAATCACCGCCGACACCCGAAAACCCCCCGCCTCCGTCGGCCCCGACACGAACACCCCACCCAACGCCACCACCCGCTCCCGCATCCCCACCAACCCGTTGCCACCCGACGGCAACCGCGCCGACGACGCCGCCCCCACCTCCGGCGGCGGCTCGTTCTCCACCTGCATCGCGATCTCCGCCACCCGGTGCGCCAACCGCACATACGTCTTCGCACCCGCCGCATGCTTGTGCACGTTCGTCAACGCCTCCTGCACCACCCGGTACGCCGTCTGCTCGACCTCCCGCGCATACCCCCGCACCTCACCCTCCACCGACAGATCCACCACCATCCCCGCAGCCGCCGACTGCCCCACCAACTCGTCCAGCTCCGACAGACACGGCCCCTCCCCCTCCTCCACCACCCCCCGGGCGACAGCCACCGCGGCCACCCCCACCACCGCCGACGACACCGACGCACCCCGCGCCCCCACACCCTCACCACTGCGCAACACCCCGAGCATCTCCCGCAACTCGGTCAACGCCTGCCGCCCCATGTCCCCCACCAGCGCCGCGTTCCGCACCGCCTTCTCCGGATCCTTCCGCGCCACCGCCTGCAACGCCGCCGCGTGCACCACCATCAGACTCACCCGATGCGCCACCACGTCATGCATCTCCCGCGCGATCCGCGTCCGCTCCTCACCCCGCGCCCACTCCGCCCGCTCCTCGGCCCGCTCGGCCAGCAACTGCAACTCCCGCTCCAGACTGTCCGCCCGCTCCCGCAGACTCTCCATCAGCCGCCGCCGCGCCCCCACGTACAGCCCCAGCAGCAACGGCGGAGCGGTCAGCCCCAGCGACGTCGTGATCGCGGCGAACGGAATGAACCAGTCACCGATCGTCAGACGCCCCTGGTCCATGCTCTGCCCCACCCGCACGAACGTCACGATCAACGTCCCCACCAACTGCATCCCCGCCAACGAGGCGATGATCCGCCGCGGCAACTCGGACGCGGCCAGCGTGTACAGCCCGACGATCCCCATCAGGAAGCCCATCTGCGCCGGCGTGACGGCGATCGCCACCAGCACCACCGCGATCGGCCACTTCCGCCGCACCAGCAGCACCGACCCGGCGAGCAGCCCGAACACCACCCCCGCCGCCGGCGGCACACCCGCGTCCCGCGCGAACGGATACCCCTCCACCGCGCACTCCGCGGCGGACACCACCGCGAGACTCCAGTCGAACACCGCACTGCGGCGCCTGCTCCACCACCAAGGCCCTCCCCGAGCCGAGGCGTGCTCTTCCCCCGTCGTGGTCATACCTCCACCCTACGGGCGCCCGCCCCGCCTTTTCCGGCGACTTTCACCGACTCCTCCCCACCACACCCCACAACCGAACAGCATCGAAACCCCCCGGTATCCCTCGAACTGCTGAATGAGCCCTGTTCGAGCCCGGAAGCTCACATTCCGGCCGGACGGTATGCCTATGACACCTTCACTCGACAAGTACACGGACTTCGAGGGGCTGCGGGAGCGGGCGGTCGCGCTACGGCGGGCGGGACTCAGCCTCCGGCAGATCCGGGACGAGCTTCAGGTGCACAACAAAGAGACACTCCAACGGCTCGTCGAGGGGGAGCCTCCTCCGGAGTGGACGAAACGCCCCCGGGCGAAGGACGACCTGTGCGAGAAGGCGCGCGAGCTGCGGCAGCAGGGCTGGACGTACAACCAGATCCAGGCGGAGCTGGGCTGCTCCAAGAGCTCGGTGTCGCTGTGGGTGCGGGACCTGCCCAAGCCCACGCCTCGCTACACGCAGGAAGAAAAGCTGGCCCTCATGCAAGAAGGTCTGGCAAGGCGCCGTGCGGCTGAGGACGAAGAGCGGGTAAGGATCAAGGCTGCGTCACGGGAGGAGATCGGGAAACTTACCGACCGCGAACTCTTCATGGCAGGAGTCGCGCTCTACTGGGCCGAGGGCTCCAAGAGCAAGCCCTATGCCCGCCGTGAACGCGTCGCCTTCGTCAACAGCGACCCAGGCGTGATCCGTACATACCTCGCGTGGCTCAGGTTGCTCGATGTAGCACCGGAACGGCTGGGCTTCCGAGTCCTCATCCATGAGTCCGCCGATGTCGATGCGGCGCACCGCTTCTGGGCGGACATCGCCGGCGTCGACGTTTCCGACTTCGCCAAGCCCACGCTCAAGACGCACAACCCGAAGACCGTTCGCAAGAACATCGGTAACGACTACCACGGTTGTCTGGTCGTGACAGTTGCACAGAGCGCCAAGTTGTACCTCCGCATCGAGGGCTGGTGGGAGGGCATCTTGGTTCAGTCGCAGGAACCTCTCCGGTAAGGTCTGAAGCGCTGTCCCCCGTGGTGTAACTGGCAGCACACTGGTTTTTGGTACCAGCAGGACAAGGTTCGAATCCTTGCGGGGGAGCCACAGCACACAAGACCTTGGTTCGGGCCCTGACAGCACTGTCAGGGCCCACTCTCATGTCCGCCGGGAAACGCCCCGGTATCCTTCGGATGTCCCACCTCTCCACAGCCGAAGGGCAACTCCGTGAGCGCCATCCGCCCGGCAGCCGTCGTCGTTCTCGCAGCGGGTGAGGGCACCCGTATGAAGTCGGCCCTACCGAAGGTCCTGCACGAGATCTGCGGCCGCAGTCTCGTGGGGCACGTCCTGGCCGCCTCCCGTGAGCTGGACCCCGAGAACCTGGTCGTCGTCGTCGGGCACGCGCGCGAGAAGGTCACCGCGCATCTCGCCGCGATCGACCCGGCCGTGCGGACGGCCGTGCAGGAGGAGCAGAACGGCACGGGGCACGCCGTGCGGATGGGTCTGGAGCAGCTCGGTGGGTCCGTGGACGGGACCGTGGTGGTGGTCTGCGGTGACACTCCCCTGCTGACCGGTGCGACCCTCGCGCAGCTGGCGGCCACGCATCACGCGGACGGGAACGCGGTGACCGTGCTGACGGCCGAGGTGCCGGACGCGACCGGGTACGGGCGGATCGTGCGGGACGAGGTGTCGGGTGCGGTCACGGGGATCGTGGAGCACAAGGACGCGTCGGAGGCGCAGCGGGCGGTCCGGGAGATCAATTCGGGTGTGTTCGCGTTCGACGGGCGGTTGTTGGCGGAGGCGTTGAAGCAGGTGCGTACGGACAACAGTCAGGGTGAGGAGTACCTGACGGATGTCCTGGGGATTCTGCGTGCGGCGGGTCACCGTGTGGGTGCGTCCGTGGCCGGTGATCATCGTGAGATCGCGGGGATCAACAACCGGGTGCAGTTGGCGGAGGCCCGTCGGATTCTGAACGACCGGTTGCTGACCGCGGCGATGCTGGCGGGGGTGACGGTGGTGGATCCCGCGTCGACGTGGGTGGATGTGACGGTGTCGTTCGGGCAGGACGCGGTGGTGTTGCCGGGGACGCAGTTGCTGGGTGTGACGCGTGTGGGTGAGGGTGCGGAGGTGGGTCCGAACAGCCGGTTGAAGGACACGGTGGTCGGTGCGGGGGCTCGGGTGGACAACACGGTGGCGGACGGGGCCGAGGTGGGTCCGGAGTCGACCGTGGGGCCGTACGCGTATCTGCGGCCGGGTACGCGGCTGGGTGTGAGGTCGAAGATCGGTACGTACGTGGAGACGAAGAACGCCGTGATCGGTGAGGGCACGAAGGTGCCGCATCTGTCGTACGTGGGGGACGCGACGATCGGGGAGTTCACGAACATCGGGGCGGCGAGTGTGTTCGTGAACTATGACGGACAGGACAAGCATCACACCGTCGTCGGGTCGCACTGCAAGACGGGTTCGGACAACATGTTTGTGGCTCCTGTCACGATCGGGGACGGCGCGTACACCGCTGCCGGGTCCGTGATCACGAAGGACGTGCCGCCCGGTTCGCTGGCCGTGGCCCGTGGTCAGCAGCGGAATATCGAGGGTTGGGTGGCTCGTAAGCGTCCGGGGAGTGCGGCGGCGAAGGCTGCCGAGGCGGCTTCCCGGGAGGGCGACGGGGAGAACTGACCGGAAACGAGTGCGTCGTGGACGGCGTACCGTGATAAGTGCACATCCGCACCCCCACCAGCTGAGACGGCCCCGTCGCGCCCAGCGGCGAGGTCTTGGGTCGGCCGGCTGAGACACCTCTGAGGAGACAGTGCTGTGACCGGGATCAAGACGACCGGCGAGAAGAAGATGATGTTCTTCTCCGGCCGCGCCCACCCCGAGCTTGCCGAGGAGGTCGCCCACCAGCTGGGTGTCGGGGTCGTCCCGACGAAGGCCTTCGACTTCGCCAATGGTGAGATCTATGTCCGCTACGAGGAGTCGGCGCGTGGTGCGGACTGCTTCCTGATCCAGAGCCACACGGCTCCGATCAACAAGTGGATCATGGAGCAGTTGATCATGATCGACGCGCTGAAGCGTGCGTCGGCGCGTTCGATCACGGTGATCGTGCCGTTCTACGGTTATGCGCGGCAGGACAAGAAGCACCGTGGCCGTGAGCCGATCTCGGCGCGGCTGATCGCGGATCTGATGAAGACGGCGGGTGCGGACCGGATCCTCACGGTGGATCTGCACACGGACCAGATCCAGGGTTTCTTCGACGGTCCGGTGGACCATCTGTTCGCGCTGCCGCTGCTGGCGGACTACGTGGGCAGCAAGGTGGACCGTTCGAAGCTGACGGTGGTGTCGCCGGACGCGGGTCGGGTCCGGGTGGCGGACCGTTGGTGCGACCGTCTGGGTGCGCCGTTGGCGATCGTGCACAAGCGGCGTGACAAGGACGTGGCGAATCAGGTGACGGTCCATGAGGTCGTCGGCGAGGTGAAGGGCCGGGTGTGTGTCCTGGTCGACGACATGATCGACACCGGTGGCACGATCTGTGCGGCGGCGGACGCGTTGTTCGCGCACGGTGCGGAGGACGTCATCGTGACGGCGACGCACGGTGTGCTGTCGGGTCCGGCGGCGGACCGGTTGAAGAACTCGAAGGTGAGTGAGTTCGTCTTCACGAACACGTTGCCGACGCCGGGTGAGCTGGAAGTGGACAAGATCACGGTGTTGTCGATCGCGCCGACGATCGCGAACGCGGTGCGTGAGGTGTTCGAGGACGGTTCGGTGACGAGCCTGTTCGACGAGCAGTAGGCGGTGCGCCCGCTTCTGCCGGGTTGATCGATTTTTCTGCGGCCTCCCCCGCCGAGTAGACTGCGCGAGTTGCTCGGCGAGGGAGGCCGTACCCGTGTGTACGGCGGTCCGTTATCGACGCGCTCTTCGTAGCAGGCCGTTCGTGGCCGGGTGACCTTTTTGTCGTCGCTGTTTCTACGAGGAGTGAGTGTCATGTCCGAGGTAAAGATCGCCGCTGAGACCCGTACCGAGTTCGGCAAGGGTGCGGCTCGTCGCATCCGTCGTGACGGCAAGGTTCCCGGTGTGCTGTACGGCCACGGTTCGGACCCGATCCACCTGACGCTGCCGGGTCACGAGCTGCTGCTCGCGCTGCGTACGCCGAACGTCCTGATCTCCCTGGACATCGACGGCAAGACGAACGAGCTGGCGATCCCGAAGTCCGTGCAGCGTGACCCGATCAAGGGTTTCCTGGAGCACGTCGACCTTCAGCTGGTCCAGCGTGGCGAGAAGGTCAACGTCGAGATCTTCGTGCAGACCGAGGGTGAGCTCGCTCCGGGTGGCAACCTGCTGGAGTACGTCCTGAACCCGCTGCCGGTCGAGGCCGAGGCCACGCACATCCCGGAGTCGGTCACGGTCTCCGTCGAGGGTCTGACGGCCGGTGACTCGGTTCTGGCCAAGGACGTCCCGCTGCCGTCGGGCACCAAGCTGGGCGTCGACGGCGAGACCGTCGTGCTGCAGGTGCTGGCCGCGCAGGCGGAGGAGCCCACCGAGGGTGAGGGCGAGGAGGCTTCCGCGGAGGCCTGATCCTCACCGTCGTCGTTTGTTCGTCAGCCGCTGTTCCCTTGTGGGGGCAGCGGCTGGCGCGTATCGAGGAGACATGGACGTGACGACCGACGCCAATGCCCCCTGGCTGATCGTGGGGCTGGGCAATCCGGGTCCGGAGTACGCGATGAACCGGCACAACGTGGGGTTCATGGTGGCCGATCTGCTGGCCGGGCGGATCGGGGGGAGGTTCAAGCGGGCGGGGCGGGCACAGGCGCAGGTCGTGGAGGGGCGGATCGGTCCGCCGGGGCCGGCCAACCGGCGGGTGGTGCTGGCGAAGCCGATGTCGTACATGAACCTGTCGGGCGGGCCGGTGAACGCCTTGCGGGAGTTCTACAAGGTGCCGGTGGCGCAGGTGGTGGCGGTTCATGACGAGCTGGACATCGACTACGGGATGTTGCGGCTGAAGCTGGGTGGTGGGGACAACGGGCACAACGGTCTGAAGTCGATGACGAAGGCGTTCGGGGCGGACTACCACCGGGTGCGGTTCGGGATCGGGCGGCCGCCGGGGCGGATGCAGGTGGCGGACTTCGTGCTGAAGGACTTCTCGGGGGCGGAGCGCAAGGAGCTGGACTATTTCGTGGACCGGGCGGCGGACGCGGTGGAGTGTCTGGTGATCGAGGGGTTGGAGCGGGCGCAGGGGACGTACAACTCCTGAGCCGGGGGTGCGGGGCGTGGACAGGTGGGGACAACTCGCGATGTGTCACCCGTGGAGGTTGACGGGCCGTTGAGGCATGGCCAATGATCCCGGCCATGCCTGCCATCGTCGCCACGTCCCACCGGCGTCCCGCTCGTCGGCGTTCCGCGCGCCGGGGTTCCTCCCGTCGTGCCTCGGTGGGCGTGGTGCGGTTCGGGCGGCTGGCGGCGATGTGGGTGGTGGCGTCGCTGATCCTGGTGGCGGGGGTGTGGGGTTCCTGGGGGACGGCGCAGCACGTGATGCTGACGAAGGGCCGGGAGCAGGGCACGATCGCGGTGGCGCGCTGTGGTGCGGACAGTTGCTCGGGGCCGTACACGCCGTTGTCGCCGGGGTCGTTGGCGCGGGCGCGGGTGGTGATCGAGAAGACGGTGGCGGTGCGCAGGGGGCAGACGTACACGGTGGTGATCAAGCCGGGTGGTGGTGACGACGTCGTGCGGTCCGGTCCTGCGGGGGTGCTGTACGCGTGGGTGCCGATGGGTGGTGCGTTGCTGCTGGCGTCGGTGGTGGTCGCGGGTGGTCTGGGGCGGGCGCGGCTCGGTTGGGTGCTGGCGGGGTCGGGGGTGGCGTTGCTGACGGCGGTGTTCGTGGCGGTGTAGGCGCGCGTGGTGCCGTACGGCGTGGTCCGGTACGACGGGCGAAGGGCGCCCCCGGGATTCCCGGGGGCGCCCTTCGTCGTGGTGCGGGTGGGTGTCAGCCGGTGTTGCGCAGGCCGGCGGCGACGCCGTTGACGGTGAGGAGGAGGGCGCGGGCGAGGAGGGGGTCGGGTTCCTGGCCGGCGGCCGCCGCGTCGCGCTGGCGCTTGAGCAGGGTGACCTGGAGGTAGGAGATGGGGTCCAGGTAGGCGTCGCGGATGGCGAAGGTCTGCTTGAGGACGGGGGTGGCGTCGAGCAGTTCCTTCTCGCCGGTGACCTTGAGGATTTCGGCGACGGTGAGGGCGTGTTCGGACTTGATGGTGTCGAAGACGTGGCGCAGTTCGTCGGGGACGAGGGTGTCGACGTAGTGCTGGGCGATGCGCAGGTCGGTCTTGGCGAGGGTCATCTCGACGTTGGAGATGAAGTTGCGGAAGAAGTGCCACTGGCCGTGCATTTCTTCGAGGACGGTGTCGAGGCCGGCTTCGCGCAGGGCCTTGAGGCCGGAGCCGACGCCGTACCAGCCGGGGACGATCTGGCGGGACTGGGTCCAGCCGAAGACCCACGGGATGGCGCGCAGGCCGTCGAGCGAGACGCCGGAGCCGGGGCGGCGGGAGGGCCGGGAGCCCAGGTGCAGGTCGGCGAGCTGGTCCACCGGCGTCGACGCGAGGAAGTACGTCGGCAGGTCCGGGTCCTCGACGAGCCGGCGGTAGGCGGCGTGGGCGGCGTCGCTGACGACGTCCATGGCGGCGTCCCAGCGGGCGAGTGCCTCGTCGGACTGGCGGGGTGCGGTGTGCAGGGCGGAGGCCTGGAGGGTGGCGGCGACCGTCAGTTCCAGGTTCTCGCGGGCCAGTGAGGGGATGAGGTACTTGTCGGAGATGACCTCGCCCTGTTCGGTGACCTTGATCTCGCCTTCGAGGGTGCCCCAGGGCTGGGCGAGGATGGCGTCGTGGGAGGGGCCGCCGCCGCGGCCGACGGTGCCGCCGCGGCCGTGGAAGAGGCGCAGGCGGACGCCGTAGCGGTGGGCGACGTCGCGCAGGCGTCGCTGGGCGCGGTGGATCTCCCACTGGCTGGTGGTGATGCCGCCGAACTTGGAGGAGTCGGAGTAGCCGAGCATGACCTCCTGGACGTCTCCGCGCAGTGCCACCAGGCGGCGGTACGACGGGTCGGAGAGCATGTCCTCCAGGATGGTGTCGGCGGCCTTCAGCTCGTCGGTGGTCTCCAGGAGGGGCACGATGCCGATCTTGGCCCAGCCGGCGTGCAGGTCGACGAGGCCGGCCTCGCGGGCGAGGACGGCGGCGGCGAAGACGTCGTCGGCGCCCTGGCACATGGAGATGATGTAGGACTCGATGACCTCGGGTCCGAAGACCTCCAGGGCGCGCTTGACGGTGAGGAAGACGCCGAGGGTCTTCTCGCCGGCGGCGTCGACGGGGGCCGGGGTGGGCGCGAGGGGCCGTCGGGAGCGGAGTTCCTTGGCGAGAAGCTTGGCGCGGTAGTCGCGGGGCATGTCGGAGTAGCGCCAGGACTCCTCGCCGAGGCGGTCGAAGAGCTGGCCGAGGGCGTGGTGGTGGGCGTCGGCGTGTTCGCGGACGTCCATGGTGGCGAGCTGGAGGCCGAAGGCGGCCAGGGTGCGGATGGTGCGGTTCATGCGGCCGTCGGCGATGAGGCCGCCACGGTGCTCGCGCAGGGAGGTCTGGATGAGGGTGAGGTCGCCGATCAGCTCGCTGGTGCCGAGGTAGTCGCGGCCGGGCTCGTGCGGGGTGCCCTTGGCGAGGCGCTGCTTGGTGTTCTCCAGCTTCTGCCGGATGCAGGTGGCCTTGAGCCGGTAGGGCTCCTCGGCGTTGAGGCGCTTGTAGCGGGGGCTGATCTCGGGGAGGCGTTCGAGGTCGTCCTTGAGGGAGGCGAGGAGTTCCTCGGTGGCTCCGGTGTAGCGGATGGAGTTGGAGAGGAAGCCGCGGAGTTCGTCGATCATCTCCAGGGCGTCGTTGATGCCGTGTTCGTGCTGGAGGATGAGGACGTCCCAGGTGACCTGGGGGGTGACGTTGGGGTTGCCGTCGCGGTCGCCGCCGATCCAGGTGCCGAAGGTGAGGGGGCGGGTTTCGGCGGGGACGGTGACGCCGACGCGTTCGAGTTCGGCGGTGAGGTCCTCGAGGACGTCGCCGACGGCTCCGGCGTGGAGTTCGTCGAGGTAGTAGATGGCGTTGCGGGCCTCGTCGGCGGGCTCGGGGCGGACGACGCGGAGTTCGTCGGTCTGCCAGACGAGGTCGATGTTCTCGGCGAGGCGGGTGTCGTGGCGGCGGCGGTCGGCCTCGATGACGGGGGTCTCCAGGAGCGCGGCGATGCGCCGGAGCTTGTTGAGGACCGAGCGGCGCGCGGCTTCGGTGGGGTGCGCCGTGAACACGGGGCGGACGTTGAGGTTGCGGACCGTCTCGCGGATGTGTTCGGGGTCGGCGTCCTTGAGGCGGTCGGCGGTGCGGGCGAGGAGGCCGCCCTCGGCGGCGCGCTTGGCGCGCAGTTCGCGGCCGCGGTGGACCTGCTCGGTGACGTTGGCGAGGTGGAAGTAGGTGGAGAAGGCGCGGACCAGCTTGGCCGCGGTCTCCAGTTCGGTGCCGCGCAGCAGATCGGCGGCTGTCTCGCCGTCCTCGCGCGTGAGGCGGCGGACCTTTTCGACCAGGTCGAGGAGCTCGGGGCCCTCCTGCCGGACGAGGGTCTCACCGAGGAGGTCACCCAGTCGGCGGATGTCGGCGCGCAGCTCGGGGCTGGTTGTCGTCTGGTCGTCGGCACTGCTCACAGGTGCGGCTCCTTGCAGTGTTGAAGCTCGTCCGGGAGGGAACTCGGCCTCCAGGCCCGGCGGCGGGGCCGCTTACGGGTCTGTCGTCCGGGAAGAAAACAGAGCGGACCGCGCTGTCCGACCGATCCAAGGATAGGTGTCCGGGAGGACTCGCGGTCTGGCGGGCTCGTGCCGACGGTTGCCGCACTGCCATATTTACGTCACCGTAGGTTACGGAACCGTAGGAAGTGTGGTGCGGTTCTCCGGGCCCGGCACCTCTCTCAACCCACGACCCCACGAGGGACGCGCATGACCTCAAGCTCCGACGTGATCGAAGACCCTTCGCCGGCGCCCGACGGCTCCGGTACCCCCTCCCCCCACGTCTCCCCCGCGGCGACCGCCACTCTGGGCGGTGAGCAGAAGCGTTCGATCGAGCAGATCGCGCTGCTCGTCTTCATCGTCGTGCCGTTCCTGGCCCTGCTGGCGGCGGTGCCGCTGGCCTGGGGCTGGGGGGTGAGCTGGCTGGACCTGGGCCTGCTGGTCTTCTTCTACTACCTCGGGTGCCACGGCATCACCATCGGTTTCCACCGGTACTTCACACATGGTTCCTTCAAGGCGAAACGGCCCCTGCGGATCGCGCTGGCGATCATGGGGTCGATGGCGGTCGAGGGGCCGCTGGTGCGCTGGGTGGCGGACCACCGCAGGCACCACAAGTTCTCGGACGCGGAGGGCGACCCGCATTCGCCCTGGCGGTTCGGGGAGACGCTGCCGGCGCTGATGAAAGGCCTGTGGTGGGCTCACATCGCCTGGATGTTCGACGAGGAGCAGACGCCGCAGGACAAGTACGCGCCGGATCTGATCAAGGACCCGGCGCTGCGGGCGATCTCGCGGCAGTTCGTGCTGTGGACGGTGCTCTCGCTGGCGCTGCCGGCGGTGATCGGCGGGCTGGTGACGATGTCCTGGTGGGGCGCGTTCACCGGCTTCTTCTGGGGTTCGCTGGTGCGGGTGGCGCTGCTGCACCACGTCACCTGGTCGATCAACTCGATCTGTCACGCAGTGGGCAAGCGGCCGTTCAAGTCGCGTGACCGGTCCGGCAACGTGTGGTGGCTGGCGGTGCTGTCCTGCGGGGAGTCGTGGCACAACCTGCACCACGCCGACCCCACTTCGGCGCGGCACGGTGTGATGCGGGGCCAGCTGGACTCCTCGGCGCGGTTCATCCGCTGGTTCGAGATGCTCGGCTGGGCGTACGACGTGCGCTGGCCGTCACGCTCGCGTATCGATTCGCGCCGGAACACGGGCGGGGACGGCTCCCGGCGCCGGAAGGCGACCGCCGACGCGGCATGATGGACGCCGTGGCGACCGACTCCAGCAGTACCCCGAGCAATGAGAAGCCGCGGCGAGTGCGTCGCACCCGGATGACCGGTGCGGAGCGTCGCCAGCAGTTGCTGGAGATCGGTCGCACCCTCTTCGCCGCGAAGGGGTTCGAGGGCACCTCGGTGGAGGAGATCGCGGCGAAGGCCGGGGTGTCCAAGCCGGTGGTGTACGAGCACTTCGGCGGCAAGGAGGGGCTGTACGCGGTGGTGGTCGACCGTGAGATGCGGCGGCTGCTGGACATGGTGACGAGTTCGCTCACGGCCGGTCATCCGCGGGAGCTGTGCGAGCAGGCGGCGTTCGCCCTCCTGGACTACATCGAGGAGTACACGGACGGGTTCCGCATCCTCGTGCGGGACTCCCCGATCCCCCAGTCCACCGGCTCCTTCGCCTCGCTCATCTCGGACATCGCCACCCAGGTGGAGGACATCCTGGGCCGGGAGTTCAAGAGCCGGGGCTTCGATCCGAAGCTGGCGCCGCTGTACGCGCAGGCGCTGGTGGGGATGGTCGCGCTGACCGGCCAGTGGTGGCTGGACGTGCGGCGGCCGAAGAAGGCGGAGGTGGCGGCGCACCTGGTGAACCTGGCGTGGCACGGGCTGGACGGCCTGGAGGCCAAGCCGCACCTGATAGGCCGCCGCAAGAGCTGACGTACACGCGGCGGAGGGGCCCCGTCCGTCGGACGGGGCCCCTCCGTGCACATCCGGGTCAGTGCTTGAAGACGTCCTTCGCCTTCTCCTTGGTCTGGCGGGCGTCGCCCTTGGCCTGCTCGGCACGTCCCTCGGCCTCGAGCCGCTCGTTGCCCACGGCCCGCCCGGCCGCTTCCTTGACCTTGCCCTTGACCTGTTCCGTCTTCGCCTTGGACTTCTGCTCGCCTGCCACGATCCATCACTCCCAGTGAAGTACGGTGTCCTGTCGTGTCACTACGGGTGACCCGCTTCAGGCATCCCAAACCATGTGCATGAAGAGTAATGTTCTGCCACCATGTGCACATGACTGAGATTGCGATCAGCGCGGCCCGTGCCCAGCTCGGCGACCTGGTCCGGCGCGCCGCCCACAGTCGCGAGACCATCGCCCTCACCGATCACGGGCATGTGGCGGCACTTCTCGTCTCGCCGCAGGTGATAGAGGATCTCGAGGACGCCCTGGCACTCGCCGACTACGAGCGACGCAAGGCCGAGGGCACGCTCACCGAGGGCATCGCCCATGAGGAAGTCGGACGCATGCTGGGGCTGCGTCCGTGACTTATCGCATCATCTGGGAGCCGGGCGCCGCGGATCAGGCCGTACGGTTCCTCAAGGACGACCCGACAGGGCTCAGCGCAGTCTACGAAGCCGTCGACGCCCTCGCCGAGACTCCACGTCCCGCCGCCTCGACCGCCTACGGGCCAACGGCTCGGCGTCTCCGCGTCGGCCGTTACCGCGTCCTTTACCGCATTGATGACGACGTGATCCATGTCCTGGTCACCCACCTGGGCCGGACCCCGTAGCTCAGGCCCCCTTCCGTGCCACCGCGAACAGGCGGCGGAACGGCAGGACCGTGCCGTAGGGGTGGGCCGGGTAGGCCTCGCGGAGCAGGTCGCGGTAGTCGGTGACGAAGGCGTCGCGGGCCTCGGGGTCGTCGGCGAGGGCGGTGAGGACAGGGCGCAGGCCGGTGCCCCGGGCCCAGTCGAGGACGGGGTCCTCGCCCGTCAGGACGTGGTGGTACGTCGTCGTCCAGACGTCGGTCTCGCAGCCGAGGCGGGCGAGGTGGTCGAGGTAGACGCCGGGGGCGTGGACGGAGTCGGTGGGGCGGAGCACCCCGTGGAGGCGGCTCTTCCAGCGGGGGGTGTCGGCGAGGTCGCGCATGAGGGCGTGCAGGGGCGCGTCGGTGTTGTGGGGGACCTGGAAGGCGAGGGTGCCGCCGGGGGCGAGGCCGGCCAGCCAGGCGGGGAAGGCGTCGAGGTGGCCGGGGACCCAGTGCAGGGCGGCGTTGGACACGATCAGGTCGTACGTCTCGGTGGGCGCCCAGGTCGTGAGGTCGGCGTGGACGAAGTCGAGGTGCGGGCCGGCGTGCGTCCGGGCCCGGGCGAGCATCGGCGCGGAGTTGTCGTAGCCGGTGACGCGGGCGGTGGGCCAGCGGTCGGTGAGGCGGGTGGTGACGTTGCCGGGGCCGCAGCCGAGGTCGGCGATGCGGGGCGGGGTGCCGGGTGGGTCGGGGACGCGGGCGAGGAGGTCGGCGAAGGGGCGGGCGCGGTGGCCGGCGTGGCGCAGGTACTGGGCGGGGTCCCAGGTGAGGGAGGGCATGGGCGGCTCCTCGGGGTGGGGTCTTCGTCGTTCGCGGCGGTTCCACCGTCCCGCCAATTTACCTCAATGTCAAGAAGCTCGACATCAAGAGACTTCACGTCGACACAACCACTACACTGATCGTCATGGAGGACGAGGTCGATCGGCTGGTCGCAGCGTGGCGCCGGGAGCGCCCGGACCTCGACGTGGAGCCGCTGGAAGTACTCAGCCGGGTGAGCAGACTGGCCCGGCACCTGGACCGCGCACGCCGTCTGGCGTTCTCCGAGCACCAGCTGGAGCCCTGGGAGTTCGACGTGCTGACCGCGCTCAGGCGCGCCGGGCCGCCGTACCAGCTGTCGCCGGGGCAGTTGCTGACCCAGACCCTGGTCACCTCGGGCACGATGACGAACCGTATCGACCGGCTGGCGAAGAAGGGCCTGGTCGAGCGGCTGCCCGACCCCAGCGACCGGCGCGGTGTGCTGGTGCGGCTCACGGACGACGGCAAGGACCGCGCCGACCAGGCGCTGGCCGGCCTGCTCGAACAGGAGCGGGCGATCCTCGCCGAGCTGTCCCACGCGCAGCGCGCCGAGCTGGCCGCGCTGCTACGCCAGCTGACCGCCCCGTTCGACAACATCCCCGGTTAGGGCCTGTTCCGGCTCCGCCGGTCCGACCCCCGCCCGCCGGGCGAGCGCGACCGCGGCGAGCGTGGAGTGCACGCCCAGTTTGCCGAGGACGTTCTGCATGTGGGTGCGCACGGTGTGCGGGGACAGGAACAGCCGCTCGGCGACCGCCTTGCGTCCGAGCCCTGCGACCATGCAGCGCAGCACCTCGCGCTCCCTGGGCGTGAGGGACTCCACGAGCCGCTCGCTCTCGGTACGGTGCTTGCGCGCGGTGGTCAGCTCCTTGAGCACGCCCGTGAGCAGGGCGGGCGGCAGGTGCGTCTCCTCCCGCAGCACCCCGCGCACGACGGTGAGCAGCCGCGACAGCGAGCAGTCCTTCGCCACCCAGCCGGACGCGCCGGCCTGGAGGGCGAGGGCCGCGCGGCGCGGGTCGTCCTTCTCGGCGAGGACGACGATCCTGACGTACGGCTGGGCGGCGCGGACGCCGGCGACGAGGGAGAGCCCGTCGACCAGCCCGTCCTCCCCCACCTCCCGCACGGGCACGGCCGGCCGCACGCCGGGCAGGCGCCCGCCCAGGTCGGCGTCGACGAGCAGGACGTCGTAGCGGCGCCCCTCGGCGGCGGCGCGCTCCAGGCTGCGCAGGGCGGCCGGACCGCTGCCGGCGGCGAAGACGTCGACGTCGGGCTCGGCCGCCAGGGCGGCGGCGAGCGACTCGGCGAAGATGCGGTGGTCGTCGACGACCAGAACTCGGATGCGAACCACGAAACCCCCCTCCCCCAGGCTCCTCCACGGAGCAGGGGATACCCCAGGCCCGGAGAACGACGACCGGCGCGGGTCCGACGCCCGGGAGGGGTGTGCGACCGCACGGCCGCCGCCGTGCAGAGACTGCTACCCCCACCGCGGGCGTCGTACCCGGCTGTCTCGCCCCCTGATCCGCACCGGCCCCCACCGGTGCTGTCGAACAGAGTAGGGCCGTGCGGGGAGAGCGGAAGGGGAATCGCGGAACTGGTCGTCCTGCGCGTTTATGGTGTGCCGCATGTTCCGTCTTGAGGCAGAAGTCGACAGATCCCGACGCGATCTGCTCCGCTCCCGGCTGCGCGACGCCGACACGGCGGCCTCTCCCGTCCTGCGCGCGCTGCGCGGCACCCCCGCCGAACGCGAGGCGCCGCTGCACGTGTGGGCGTCGGACGACACCGGCGCGCTGGCCGGCGGCCTGGTCGGCCACACCTGGACGACCTGGCTGCACGTCACCCACCTCTGGGTCGACGAACGCCACCGCGGCAGCGGCCTGGGCACCCGCCTGCTCGCGGAGGCGGAACGCCTGGCCCGCGACGACCACGGCTGCCTGCGCTCCCGCGTGGAGACCTGGGACTTCCAGGCCCCCCGCTTCTACCGCCGCCGGGGCTACGAGGTGGTCTGCGTGATCGAGGACTACCCGCCGGGCGTCACGGAGTACACGCTGACGAAGCGGCTGGGGTGAGCGTTCGGAGTGCGTCGGCCGGACACGGGATTCCCGGCCTGCCCTCCCCCGCGACCGGCGCGGTCGTCGCCCGTCGTCACCAAGAGTGAGCGACCCGTGCCCTCGGTGGGCGCGGGTCGCTCGGGACCGCCGGGGTTCAGATCAGGCGGCGGGCGCCCGCCGAGGGGACGGCTTCGAAGGTTCTCGGGGCCGTGAAGCCCGCTGCCGCAAAGGCCTCCTCGACCGCCTTGGTGATGCCGTCGACGTCTGCGGCCTCCGCGAGGACGATCGCGGAGCCGCCGAAGCCGCCGCCGGTCATGCGGGCGCCGAGGGCGCCGCCGGCGAGGGCGGTGTCGACGACGAGGTCCAGTTCGGGGCAGGAGATGCGGAAGTCGTCGCGCAGCGAGGCGTGGCCCTCGACCAGGAGCGGGCCGATCGCGCGGGTCTCGCCGGACTCCAGCAGCGACACCACGCGTTCCACCCGCCGGTCCTCGGTCACGACGTGCCGGACCAGCCGGCGGACCTCCTCCTCGTCCCCGAGCCGCTCCAGCGCCGCGTCCAGCTCGGCGTAGGGGACGTCGCGCAGGGCGTCGACGCCCAGCAGGGCGGCGCCCTTCTCGCAGCCGGCCCGGCGCTTGCCGTACTCGCCGTCGCTGTGGGCGTGCTTGACCTGGGTGTCGACGACGAGCAGGCGCATGCCCTCGGCGGCGAGGTCGAAGGGGATCTGCTTCTGCGACAGGTCGCGGGTGTCGAGGAACAGGGCGTGGCCGGCCTCGCAGCAGGCGGACGCGGTCTGGTCCATGATCCCGGTGGGGGCGCCGACGTAGACGTTCTCGGCGCGCTGGCACAGGCGGGCGAGCTGCCAGCCCGGCAGGCCCAGCTCGAACAGGTCGTTCAGGGCCAGGGCGACGACGACCTCCAGGGCCGCCGAGGAGGACAGGCCCGCGCCCGACGGGACCGTCGAGGTGAGGTGGACGTCGGCGCCGGTGACCGGGTGCCCGGCCTCGCGCAGCGCCCACACCACGCCGGCCGGGTACGCCGTCCAGGAGCGGTCCGACTCGGGCGCGAGGTCGTCGAGGCGCAGTTCGGCGACGCCGCCCTCGACGTCCGCCGAGTGCAGGCGCAGACGGCCGTCCGTGCGGTGGGAGACCGCGGCGACCGCGGTGTGCGGCAGCGCGAAGGGCATCACGAAGCCGTCGTTGTAGTCGGTGTGCTCACCGATGAGGTTGACGCGGCCGGGGGCCGCCCACACGCCCTCGGGCGCGGTCCCGTACAGCTCGGCGAAGCCGGCGCTGACCTGCTGCTCTGCCCCCACTTACCGCTCCTTTGCGATCTTCTGCGTGAACTCCCACGCGTCGGCGACGATACCCGCGAGGTCCGCGCGGGACGGGTTCCAGCCGAGCCGCTCGCGGGCGGTGGCGGCCGAGGCGACCAGGACGGCGGGGTCGCCGCCCCGGCGCGGGGCCACGACCTCGGGGATCGGGTGGCCGGTGACCCGGCGGACGGTCTCGACGACCTCGCGGACGGAGAAGCCGTTGCCGTTGCCGAGGTTGCAGATGAGGTGCTCGCCGGGGGTGGCGGCCTCGACGGCGAGGAGGTGGGCCTCGGCCAGGTCGGCGACGTGGATGTAGTCGCGGATGCAGGTGCCGTCCGGGGTCGGGTAGTCGTCGCCGAAGACGGAGATCGCCTCGCGACGGCCCTGCGCGACCTGGAGGACGAGCGGGATGAGGTGCGACTCGGGGTCGTGCCGCTCGCCCTGCGCGCCGTAGGCGCCGGCCACGTTGAAGTAGCGCAGCGACACCGCGCCCAGCCCGTGGGCGGCGGCCTCGCCGGTGATCATGTGGTCGACGGCGAGCTTGGACGCGCCGTACGGGGAGGTCGGCGCGGTCGGGTCGGTCTCGGTGATGGGGGTGCTGACGGGCTCGCCGTAGGTCGCGGCGGTGGAGGAGAAGACGAGCTTGCGCACGCCCGCCTCGCGCATGGCGCCGAGCAGGGCCATGGTGCCGCCGACGTTGTTCTCCCAGTACTTCTCGGGCTTCACGACGGACTCGCCGACCTGCGAGAACGCGGCGAAGTGGAGGACGGCGTCGAAGGAGGCGTCGAGCCACTTCCCGGCGTCGCGGATGTCGCCCTCGACGAAGGCGGCGCCCGCGGGGACGCCCTCGCGGAAGCCGGTGGACAGGTTGTCGAGGACGACGACCTCGTGTCCGGCTTCCAGCAGGTGCTGGGCGACCACGCTGCCGACGTATCCCGCGCCGCCCGTGACCAAGTACTTGCCGCTCATCAACTCGCTACCTCTCGCAGTCGCTTCGCCGCGTGCTCCGGCGGCACGTCGTTGATGAACACGTTCATGCCGGACTCGGAACCCGCGAGGAACTTCAGCTTGCCGGACGTACGGCGGATGGTGAAAAGCTCGAGGTGCAGCGCGAAGTCGTCGCGGTTGACGCCCTCGAACTCCTCCAGCGCGCCGAACGGCGCCTGGTGCCAGCCCGAGATGTAAGGCGTGAGGGGCTGGTCCTCCCCGAAGATCCGGTCGAAGCGCCTCAAGAGTTCCAGGTAGACCTGGGGGAACTCTGTGCGCGCGGCCTCGTCGAGGCCGAGCAGGTCGGGCACCCGCCGCTTGGGGTACAGGTGCACCTCGTACGGCCAGTGCGCGGCGTACGGCACGAAGGCGACCCAGTGTTCACCCTCGAGGACGACCCGCTCGCCAGCGAGCTCGCGCTCCAGGACGGCGTCGAAGAGGTTCTCGCCGCCGGTGGCCTCCTTGTGGGCGGCCACCTGGCGCAGCATCAGGGCGGTGCGGGGCGTGGTGAACGGGTAGGCGTAGATCTGCCCGTGCGGGTGACCCAGCGTCACACCGATCTCGGCACCGCGGTTCTCGAAGCAGAACACCTGTTCCACGGAGGGCAGATGCGACAGCTCGGACGTCCGGTCCGTCCACGCGTCCAGGACCAGTCGCGCCTGCTCCTCGGTGAGGTCGGCGAAGGAGGCGTTGTGGTCGGAGGTGAAGCAGACCACCTCGCAGCGCCCGGAGTCGCCGGCCAGCGAGGGGAAACGGTTCTCGAAGACGACGGCGTCGTACGACGAGTCCGGGATCTCGCTCAGCCGGTCGCCCTGCGAGGGGCACAGGGGGCACTCGTCGGCCGGCGGGTGGTAGGTGCGCCCCTGGCGGTGCGAGGCGATCGCGACCGAGTCACCGAGGAGCGGGTCCCGGCGTACCTCCGAAGTGGTGACCGTGGGATCCAGCGGACGCCGGTCCACCGCGTCGCGCACCGCGTCGTCCCGCAGGTCGTAGTAGATGAGCTCACGACCGTCGGCCAAGCGGGTCGAGGTCTTCTTCACCGCGGCTCTCCATCCGTACACCGAGCGAAGCGCATCAGGCTTCACGTCGAGCGGGGCTCGCTTCACACCGAACGGAGCGAGCAGAACAAGCTTCCAACAGAACTAAACACATCAAACCACAATCCCCCACGAGAGTCACCACCACAACCAAACAAAGACCACCAAGCGAAGTGAGCAGTGCATGCGAACCCCCACGTATCTCGCGGCTGAGCTACGGCTTCCGACCAACTGGCTCGACTACACGATCATGGCGATCTACTTCGTGGTCGTCCTCGGCATCGGCTTCGCCGCGCGCCGCTCGGTGAAGACCAGCCTCGACTTCTTCCTCTCGGGCCGCTCGCTGCCCGCCTGGATCACCGGTCTCGCCTTCGTCTCGGCGAACCTGGCGGCCACGGAGATCCTCGGCATGGCCGCCAACAGCGCGCAGTACGGCGCGTACACCGTCCACTGGTACTGGATCGGCGCCATCCCGGCCATGGTCTTCCTCGGCCTGGTGATGATGCCCTTCTACTACGGCTCCAAGGTCCGCTCCGTCCCCGAGTTCCTGCTGCTGCGCTTCGACAAGGGCGCGCACCTGCTCAGCTCGGCCCTGTTCGCCTTCGCCGCCATCCTGATCTCGGGCGTGAACCTGTACGCCCTCGCGATCGTCGTCGAGGCGCTGCTGGGCTGGCCGCAGTGGGTGGCGATCGTGGTCGCGGGCTTCTTCGTCCTGGCGTACATCACGCTGGGCGGTCTGTCGTCGGCGATCTACAACGAGGTGCTCCAGTTCTTCGTGATCCTGGCGGCCCTGATCCCGCTGACGGTGCTGGGCCTGAAGAAGGTCGGCGGCTGGGACGGCCTGACCGACTCGCTGACGGCGGCCAAGGGCGACAACTTCGTCAGCGCCTGGGGCGGCACCGGCATCGGCAGTGACAACCCGCTGGGCGCGAACTGGCTGACGATCGTCCTCGGCCTCGGCTTCGTGCTCTCCTTCGGCTACTGGACGACGAACTTCGCCGAGGTGCAGCGCGCCCTGTCCGCGAGGAACCTCTCGGCGGCCCAGCGCACCCCGCTGATCGCCGCGTTCCCGAAGATCTTCATCGTCTTCCTGGTGATGATCCCGGGCCTGGTGGCGGCGGTCCTGGTCCCGAAGATCGGCACGGCGGACTCCGACCTGCAGTACAACGACGCGATTCCCTACCTGATGGAACAGCTGCTGCCCAACGGCGTGCTGGGCATCGCGGTGACCGGTCTGCTGGCCGCGTTCATGGCGGGCATGGCGGCGAACGTGTCGTCCTTCAACACGGTGTTCACCAGCGACATCTGGGCGAAGTACGTGGTGCGGGGCCGTGAGGACGCCTACTACGTCCGCTTCGGCCGCCTGATCACGGCGGTCGGCGTGGTGGCGTCGATCGGCACGGCGTTCCTCGCCTCGTCGTTCTCGAACATCATGAGCTACCTCCAGACGCTGTTCTCCTTCTTCAACGTGCCGATGTTCGTCGTCTTCATCGTCGGCATGTTCTGGAAGCGGGCGTCGAGGAAGTCCGGCTTCTGGGGCCTGCTCGCGGGCACCACGGCCGCGATGGTCAACTACTTCGTCCTCTACAAGCAGGACGTCATCGGCATCCCCACCGACCAGGGCGCCAACTTCGTCTCCGCGATCGCGGGCTTCGTCGCGGGCGCGGTCGTGATGGGGGTGGTGTCCCTCTTCACCGCCCCCAAGCCGGCCGAGGAACTCCAGGGCCTGGTCTACGGCACCGTCTCGCCCGGCATTGCCGAACCGGCCGCCGCCGGCGACGACGCCTGGTACCGGCGGCCGGCGCTGCTGGGCTGGAGCGCGGTCGTCCTCGCCGCCGCCTGCTACATCCCGTTCTCGTTCTGAGCCCGCCCGAGCCTGCTGACGCTGTTCGCGGGAGGATGGAAGAACCATGTCAGAGCAATTCGAACCGTCCGAGCGGGCGGAAGCGGAAGAGCGGCTCCGCAAGGCCGGCTACTCCGAGGCCGACGTCCAGCGCGAGGTCTCCGAGCTGGAGCAGAAGTCGGCGACCGCCGCCCGCATCTTCGACCTGCGCCGCATCATCGGCGGCCTGTTCGTCCTCTACGGCGTCATCGTCACGATCGTCGGCATCACCGACGGCGACGCGGAGATCGACAAGGCCCAGGGCATCAACATCAACCTGTGGACGGGCCTGGGCATGCTGGCCCTGGGGATCTTCTTCCTGGTCTGGCTGAAGCTCCGCCCGTCGGTCCCGCCGGCCCAGCTGCCCGTGGAGGCGCTGGAGCCGAAGGACTGAGGAAGCCCTCTTGTGCGGGCGTACGGGGCCGGATTCCGCGTGGGTGTCGGGGTCCGGCCCCGTACACATGGCGGGGTCCGGGTGGAGGCGGTGCACCCGCGCAGGCCTCACCCGGCGGCGAAGAGGTCCTCGGGTGTGGCGACGTGACAGGCGCGCTCCCGCCAGTCCTTCAACTGCGCCAGGTCGTCGGTCTCCTGCAGCCTCCGCAGGACAGACCCCGACACGTCGATCCCCCGCCAGAAGAAGAGCCGCAGGATCACCGACCGCTCCAGGCTCACCCGCACGCTCTCCTCGTAACTCGACACCGGACTACGGGAGGGAGCGACCGGCACGGCGTTCATCGACGCGGAACCCCAGCTGAAAACGCTTCGAACGCTTTTCCGTAAGGTGGAGGAGGCGACGCTCGACCCTTGCGCGTCCCGCGACTTCGTCCACCGCCTGTCGAAGGAACTGTGAGGCGTCCCCATGGTTGAGGCACTGCACTGGCAGAAGTCGACGTACTCGGGAGGCGCCGAAGGCAACGCCTGCGTCGAACTCGCCGCCTCCCCCACCCACGTCCACCTCCGCGAGAGCGACACCCCCGCCACCGCTCTCACCACCTCCCCCGTCGCCCTCGCGCATCTCCTGAAGGGCATACGCGCGGGCGTGACCGTCAGCGCAGTTTGACGAGCTGGGCGTCCAGGAGTGCGGCCGGGATCGACGGCGTGCCGCTGAGGTACGCCACCGTGTCGCCGGAGCGGAGGATCACGGCCTTGGCCGGGGTCTTCCCGCCGGCCCGCTCCACCGTGGCGCCCAGGCCCATCGCCTGGTCGGTGCCCTCGGGGGCGAGTTCCGGGGCGACCTTGCCGAGCCTGTGTTCCACGCCGTCGACCGTCGCCGTGAAGCCGGCCGCGCACTCGTCGAGGGCCGTGCCGACGGCGTCCATCGCCGTTTGGGCCTGGTCAGAGGCGTACTCGGCGAGGACCACGGTGACCGTGGCGCCCCCGCCGGACGCCTCCCGCACGACCGTGGACACCGGCTTGCCGACGGGCGTGCCGGACAGGGCCTGGGCCAGCGGGGCACAGGCGTTCTCCGTCACCCGCACCTTGTGGCGGTCTGCCGCAGTGGACACCGTGAAGCCGTCGGCGTCCCCGGCCACCAGCGCCGCACTGCCCGGCCCGCCCGCACGCGTCGTCGCACCCGGCTGAGCGGTGGGCTTCAGCAGACCGTCCGTGCTGCCGCCACCGCTGTCGCCCGCCGCGGCACATGCCGACGACAGCGCACACAGGACCAGCACCGCGCCTACCCGTGACCGACGCATGCCCACCTCTCCGCTCGAATCATCATCCGTCATGCCGTCCAGCAGTAGACGTGCTGCTCCGGCGACCTCTCCTCGCGGATCAGACGGATCAGACCCTGAAGGATCTGCCGAGCAACGGATACGTCGATCGGAAACCCGTCCTGCGCCTTCTTCCCCGACCACCAATTCGCCATTTCGTCGATCTGGGTATCCGAGAGGGACGCCAGCTTTCCCAGCAGATCGGCCGACAGGAGGAATACGATCACCCCGTCCTCTTCCTCGGCGAGGATCTCAGGAATGTTCCGGTCGAGGAGGTCGTCGAAAGTGCTGCCGGTGAGATGCGCCTCCCAATCGAGCAGCGCCTCCTCTGCGTCGAAATTTCCGAGATCAACGGACCGGAGTGACGCGCCGGGTCCGTGCGCCAGGGAACCGGCCGCGTCCGTCGGTGACGCGACGAAGAATCTGACGATGCTGCTCATGCTGCACTTCCCTAGGCCTTCCAGCCATTGAGTGAGGAGGAACCGGGCAGTCGGCCGACCGCGACGACGGAAGACCGACTGCCCACCCGTACCAGTACGGTGGATTTACCCACCTGACGCCTGGGCGTCAACTCCAGAGGATTCCCACTCCTGGACCGTATCTGGGCCCGTAGTCAAAAGCATGCTGACCCCACATGCGACTTGTCGTGAGATCGTACCAGCCGATCCTTGAGACACTCTTTCCGGTATTCACCCAGTCCGGGCCCGGCATACCGCCAGGGGTGGAGAACAGATCCTTGAGTTGAGGGTCGGCATCGGCCAGCTCCTTGACCCGCTTGTCCAGGATGTTTCCCATGATCGTGTTGGCCCGGTTCTTGTTCCGGTCGATCCGCTTGAAATCGGCCTCGGTGTATCCAATGATTCCGTCGTCCCATTCGGCGAGCGCCGTATTGGTGTGCTCGAGCAGACGGGCTGCCAACGGGTCGGGGTTGGCGATGTCGTTGCCGTTCATGTCGACGACACGGGCTCCGCAGTTGTGGACGAGGACCGCGGTCCCGCCCGCAAGCACGTAGTAGGTGTGCAGGTCGCTGACGGTGAGGTTGTGGACCGTGGCCCGTCGGGTCGTCCACCGCTCCACCGCCGTGACCTGGACGTAGGTGCCGGCGCTGGTGCGCAGCCACTCGCCCGACTCCAGATCGGTGGCATCGACCCACTCCCCCAGTTCGGGAACCCAGAACGGGTGTCCCTCGGTGGCGGTCACCTGGGCGGTCGTCGTACCGTCGCCCACCGCGATGGTCACCTTGACCAGGTGCTTGACGCCCGTGCCGACGATCTCGGCGGTGACCGTTTCGACGGCGGTCTCGCCGGTCTCCGGGTCGGTCGCCAGGACCTTGTCGCCGTTCTCTACGTCCTCGATCGGCTTGGCGGTGCCGTCGGCCATCAGGACAAGGGTGCCGGGGACGAAACTGTTGGCCTCCTTCTTGGAGCAGCTGCCACCCCCTCCACCGCCGGACGGCTCGTCCTTGTCCTTCGCCGCCTTCGCCTGCCGTGGCTTCGGCTCCGACTTCTTCGCCGCCGCCTTCCGCGCCTTCTGGACCGCGTTGCCGGTTTTCTGTGCGGCCTTCTTGGCCTGCCGGGTGGCGGCTTCCTTGGCCTTCTTCTTCAGCTGTGCCGCCAGCGCGGCGGCCTTCTTCTTGGCCGCGGCCGCCTTGCGGGCCAGCTCGCGGGCCTTGCGGGCCAGTTCGAGGACCTTGCGGGCCTTCTCCTTGGCCTTCATCAGGGCGTTGATCGCCTTCGCGATCCGGTACGCCGCCTTGGCCACGCCGAAGGCCTTGTACGCCTTCGTCCAAGGAATGGCGTTGAGGAACAGATCACCGCACGCCCAGACGTCACCGCGGGAGAAGCAGCCCACGACGCTGTCCCAGCCGACGAACTCCTTCAGGGCCGCCCAGCCGATGGACAGGATGATGTCCGACACCGAGGTGTTCAGCGTCTTCTTCGCCGCGGCCTCTTCGGACGACGACGGACCCCCGTACTCCGAGCTGCCGCCCTCCGACGCCAGACCGGACGGGTCTGCGTAGGTGACCGGGTTGTTCTCGCAGTAGACGTAGCCGTTCATCTGGACCGGGTCGGCCAGGTCGAGGACCGGGTCGGCGGAGAGGAAGCGGCCGGTCGTCGGGTCGTACTCGCGCGCGCCCAGATGGACCAGGCCGCTGCCCGTGTCGTCGTCGCCGCCCACGTAGCTCAGGTGCGAACGCCAGGTACCGGGCTCCGACCGCTTCCCGCCGAACGGATCCGTCTTGGAGAACTTGACCTTGTTGCCCGACGTCAGCGCCACATTGACGTACGCGGTGCCGTTCTGGTCGGCGACCTGGACGGACAGTTCCGCCGTGCCCGCGCCCTGCGCGTGCCGCATCACGGTCGGGGCGCCCGGCTGGGAGTAGTAGCGCTCGGTGTAGGCGGGACCGCCGGCCGCGTTGACCGAGATCGTCGCCTCGCCGAGGTACAGCGTGCGCTCGGTGGCGGAGATCGCCATCAGGCGTGATCCGTCACCGCCGTAGACGTACTTGGTCTCCTTGTCCGGCACCCACGACTGCTTCGCCGACCCGTCGCACGTGTACAGCTGGAGGTCCGTGCCGTCCGCCGAGTTGGAGCTCGGCACGTCCAGGCACCTGCCCGACGAGACGTGCTTCAGGGTGCCCGTCGAGGTCGCCGTCCACTGCTGGGCCGCGGCGCCCGTGCAGTCCGCGAGGACGACCAGGGTGCCGTTGGCCGTGCCGCCGCCGGACGGGACGACGCACTTGCCGAGGATCTTCAGGGCGCCCGTCGACGGGTCCGCCGAGGAAGCCGAGTCGATGCGCAGCTTCTGCGCCTTGCTGCCGTTGCAGGTGTAGAGCTGAAGGGCCGTACCCGCCGTGGTCGAACTGTTCGACAGATCAAGGCACTTGTTCGCCAGGCCCTTCCACGCGCCCGCGCCGTTCTCGCCGAAACCGGTCACCTTCTCGACCTGGCCGTCCCAGGTCCAGGAAAGCGCCTGCTCGGAGCCGTCGTACGTGCGGGTCAGCGTGTTGCCCGCGTCGTCGTACGTCAGCGCCGTCGCCTTGGTGACCTGGGCACCGGAGTCCGCCTTGTAGGTGGAGGACATGCCGGTCAGCGTGTGCGGCTGGGTGCCGTCCGCCTTGCCGTAGACGTAGTCGGTCGTGGCGTCCTTGGTGATGTCCAGACCGGGGTCGTGCTCGACGAGCTTCTTGCGGTTGCCCATCGCGTCGTAGGTGTACGACTGCCAGTAACCGCTGTTCGCAGCCGTGACGTTGGTCGTGCCGTCCGAGTACTTCGGCGCCGCCGTGGTCTTGCCCGTCGCCGTGCAGGACGCGGGAGCCGTCCACGCCTCGCTCAGCTGCCCCAGCGCGTCGTAGGTGAAGCACTGGCGGTCGGTCGTCGAGTTCGCGGTGTCCGCGATCGACGTGACGTTGCCGGCCGGGTCGTAGGCGTAGGCGCGGGAGTTGACGCGGTGGCCGGTGACGGCCGTGGTGTCGCTGGTCGACTCGCGGTCGACGATGCTCCGGGTCAGCTCACCCGTCGCCTCGTCGAACAGGTTCGTCGTCCAGACCCGGTTGGGGTTCTCGCCGCTGACCGTGCGCAGGACCTGGCCGTACGGGGAGTAGGAGGTCTGCGCGGTGTACCAGGCCAGGCCGGAGGTCGAGACCGGCAGGCCGTCCTCGTTGTAGCGGACCACCACCCTCTCGGCGGGGAGGGTCCCCACCGACGGCAGGTTGACCGCCTCCAGCAGGCCCGAGGCCGAGTACTCGTAGCTGTACGCGTACTCCTTCTGCAGGCCGTAGGAGAGTGCCACCGACTCGGGGATCGAGATCCTCTGACCGGTCGGCTGGTAGTCGGCCGTGTAGCCGGTCACCGCCGTGGTGTACGCCAGCCCGTCCGTGTAGCGGGTCTGCGAGGTGGCGAGCCCGACGCCGCCGATCAGCGTGTCGTAGGTGGCCTGAGCCAGCAGCTTGCCGGTGGCGGAGTTCTCACGCTGCTCGATCGGACGGGACAGCTTGTCGTAGACCGTGTAGACGGCCGCGTTCTCGTCGGTGACCAGTTCCGGACGGTTGAGGAGGTCGTACCGCGTCGTGGTCGTGCCGGTGTCCGGGTCCACCGACTCGATCCGTCGGCCGCGGGCGTCGAACTTCCAGGTCCACAGGTTGCCCTGCGAGTCCTTCGCCTCCACTTGGTCGCCGCGCTCGTCGTACTTGTACGTCGTCGAGCGGTACGCCGCCCGCAGCGCGTCCGTGAAGGTGTCGACGCGGACCGTGCGGCCCATGGCGTCGGACCAGGTGCGCTGGGCGGCGGCGCCCTGCGGGTTGACCACCGTGGAGTTGTCGAGGCCGTACTCGTAGCGGGTCGCCTTCGTCGGGACCTCGGTGCCGTTGAGGTACGGGGTCTCGGTGAGGGTGCGGCCCAGGCCGTCGTAGGCGTAGAGCGTGGCGTTGGGGACCTGGTAGTCCGAGGCCAGCTCGAACAGGACGGTGGAGGGGTCGTCCTTGTCGTAGTAGGCGTTGTTGGTCTGCTTGATGGTGCCGTTGGCGCTGTACAGGGTGTCGGTGATGAGGCGTCCGCCGCCGACCGCCGGTTCCTGCTTCTGGCGTTCGCGGCCGAGGCCGTCGTAGATGACGGTGGAGACGCCGTAGTCGCCGGTGTCGGTGAGGGACTCGGTGGTGATCGAGACCGGCCGGCCGATGGTGGTGTCGTAGGTGATCTTCGCCGAGGGGGACTTGGACGTGGCGCGGTTGGGGTTCCACACCTGGGTGGCGCGGCCGAGGGCGTCGTAGGTGTAGGTGGTGACGCGGCCGTTGACGTCCTCGTCGGTCAGGGCCACGCCGCGGCCGGGTTCCAGCGTGCTGGTCTCGCTCTGGTTCAGCGCGTTGGTGGTGGTGATCCGGTAGACCTGCCCGGTGTCCGGGATGTAGGTCGTGACGTCCTTCGAGTCCTCGTTGTTCGCGATCGCCAGGGCGTTCTTCGTGGACGTCGTGCGGCCGTAGGAGTCGTAGGTGACCTCGGCGTCCTTGACCCAGCCGCCGCCGGTGCCGGTGACGGCCCAGGTGGCGGTGGCGTTGCCGGTGGTCGGGGCGGCCTGGTAGGCGAGGCCGTCGTAGGCGACGCGGGAGCCGTCGATCCAGTCGGCGGCGGTCGCGGTGGCCGCCTGCGCGCAGGTGCCGGCGGTGGTCAGGGTCTGCGTGGGCAGGCCGATGAGGTGCTTGGCGGTGTTGTGGACGTACGACATGACCGTGCAGGTGTCGTCGTCGGTGTTGTTCGCCGTGGAGTCCGACGACCAGTCGTTGTACTCGTCGACCTTGGTCGGCAGGCCGTAGGTGTCCTCGTACTCCGTCACCGTGCGCAGGACGCGCACGGTGCGCTTGTCGGTGCCCTCGCCGGAGGAGCGGGTGTAGGTGAGGGACTCGGGGGTGAGGACCCGCCAGGCCTTGAGGTCGGGGATGCCGCCGGAGCGGCTGCGGGCCGCGAGCTTGACCGCCTTGGGCTTGTCGACCGTGCGGGTCAGCCAGGTGGAGGCGGTGGCGGAGGCGTAGGTGAGGGACTCTGCGACGCGGCCGGCGAAGGGCTCCTCGTCGGTGGCGACGGTGGCGCCCTCGGAGTCCTTCACCACGACCGAGCGGGTGCCGCCGCCGGGCAGCGGGTCGCCGTCCATGCCCCGGAAGAAGCGGGTCTCCGTCATGCCCCGCCTGGTGGACATGTACGGGGTGTCGCTGTCGTCGCCGGTGTAGGTGCGGACTCTGGCGAAGCCGCGCCACTGGTCGTAGGTGCGTGTCTTCTTCTTGGAGAACTCGGCCTGGTTCAGGGCCCAGGCGGCGTCACCGAGGTAGTCGTACGTCGTGGTGATCGGGTCGAGGCCGTTGAGGGCGGGCTGTTCCTGGACCTTGTCGACGACGTACTTGTGGAACCAGTCGATGGTCTCCTTGTCGGGGTCCGCGTTCCAGTACGCCGGGAAGCACAGGCCGACGTTCGATTCGGGCTTGGGGAACGCGCCGTCGACCTTGCAGGCGTCGGTCCTGTAGGTGACGACGGTCTCGCCGCCGTACTCGCTGACGACGCGGGCGATGCGCAGCCGGTCGAAGGCCGGGTTGGGGTCGCTCGTGCCGCGCTTGACGCGGTTGGGCATCGAGACGCTGTTGGCGAGGAACTCCACCGGGTTCAGCGCGATGGCCTCGCCGTCGGTGCCGTAGCCGGTGCGGGTGATCGACTCCAGCCACAGGGCCGTGCCCTCGTCGGTGAGGTCGGCGGGCAGGGACTGCTGGAGCGTCCAGCTGTCCAGCTTGGTCAGCTCGGTGGAGCCCTGGGTGCGCTGCGTCCACGTGGTCACCTGGGCGAGCCGCTTGCGCGACCAGAAGGTGGGGACGGGGACGTAGCACTCCTTGCCGGCGGCGCAGTACAGGTCGGCCGGGGTGTCGTACCAGATGCGGTTCCTGGCGAAGTCGCCGGAGGCGAAGTTGTCGTTGTCGTCGCCCTCCGACGTGCAGGCGATCTCGCCTTCCTTGAAGCAGCGCTCGTCGACGTCGAAGGTGACCTTGGAGATCGGGGTGGCGTACGGGTCGGCCGAGGTCAGGCCGTACTCGATGCGCTTGAGGTAGCCGCCGCGGTCGTAGGCGACGGGCGTCTTGTACTTGTTGTTGCGGGCGTAGTGGTTGGTCTCCTTCGCCCACCACAGCGTCATGGCGTTGCCGTTGGTGTCGACGACGTAGTCGAGGTTCCAGCGCCAGGCCTGGTCGCAGAAGGAGCCGGCGAAGTCGCCCGCCTTGTAGCAGGGTTCGCCGTCCTGGTTGCCGGCGACGGGCGCGGCGAACACCGAGTTCGTCACCGGGTCGCCGCTCGCCCAGTCGGCGGCCAGCTTGTGCTTGCCGAAGTAGTACTGGGTGCCGTCGCGGGTGGTGACCCGCCAGTACTCGCCGTCGGCGTCGCCGTTGCCGAGCGTGCTGTCGCGCAGCAGTTCGACGCGCGAGCCGTCGCCGTTGGCGGTGACCCACTTGTCGCCGTACGGACCGCTGCCGTCGGGCAGGACCAGTTCGGTCGTCGTGCCGCCGAGCGTGAGTGTGGCGTTGTACGAGCCGAAGCAGAGGTCGCTGGTCTTCTTGGTGTTGTTGCCGTTCGTCTGGTCGTCGCGGCAGGAGGTGTATGTGCGGGTGATGGAGCCCGCGTTGTACTCCCAGCCGTCGCCGATCCAGGAGGGCTGGTTGTTCGAGGCGGACGTGCGGCCGTCCACGACCTGCGAGTTGTAGCCGAAGGACACCGACGGGGACGGGCCGCCGGGGACGCTCGGGGTCTGCAGCGTGTACGAGTACGTGAAGGCGCCGGAGTTGCCGCCGGCGGACCAGGAACCGGCGCTGACCAGCGGGGTCGCACCGAAGTCGCCCTTGGATCCGGAGCCGGAGTCGGTGGCGAGGAGGACGGAGGAGCCGGAGCCGTCGGCGGTCGCGGCGGCCAGGGAGGCCAGGCGGGTGCCGCCGCCGGCCTTCGGCTCGCGGTAGACCGCGTCGGTGACCGCGCCCTGCTCGACGGCGGAGGCGGTGGAGGCCGTCGACGCCGTGCCGGTGCCGCCCGCCGCCAGGTCCTCGGTGGCGACGGTCGCCAGGATGCGGCGCTCGTAGACGGGCTTGCCGTCGGCGTCGGTGCCGGTCTGGGCGACCACGTTGTCGGTGGAGACCTCGGTCGGCTCGGCGCAGCCCGCGGTGTCCGGGGTGGTCAGGAAGCACGCCGGGTACTGCACGAACGACAGCCGGTCGGCCCAGTTGGCGCCGTACAGCTCGGAGAAGTCGCTGTAGTCGAGGGCGATGACGGCGTCGCCGCTGGCCTCGGCGGGCGGGGTGACCGTGAGGGCCACGCCCTCGATCGCGGTGGTGGACAGCTCGGTCTGGCCGGCGAGGGAGACCTGCCACTCGCCCTCCAGGGCGGCGGCCTCGGTGGAGGTGGCCGTCTCCGGTGCGCCGACCTCGACGGGCAGCGCGGTGCCGTCGGCCTGGTCGAGCGGGACCAGGGTGCCGGGGGCGAGACCGGTGAGGTCCTTGGTGACGGTGCCGCCGACCGGTGCCGTGACGTCGGTCGGCTCGTACTCGACCGGCTGCTCGGCCTCGGCCGTGGTGAGTTCGGCGAGCTTGCCGCCCTCCTCGCCGTCCGCCTGCTCGACGGGCGGGAGGTCGACGAGGTCGACGCCGCTGCGGTCGTCTCCCGGCGGCAGCGCCGACGCGGTGGGCGCGACGCCCACCATCAGCGCCACCACGAGCGAGCCGACGACGCCGGCCCGTATCCGCGCCTGCCTGCGACGGTCGGCACGCGTGCTCACGCGCCCCCTCCTGCCGCTCCATGACAGCGATCCCCACACAGCGGCAGCCCCCGCGAACACAGTTCCGTCCATTGACGATCACGAATGCTCGGGCACATGTTCACAGAAAGTCAACAAGTCGAATAAGGCTGGTGATCTAGGTCACGCGAGCAATTCACACGGCTAGCGATAAATGCATTCCGGAGGGTTTATCCCGACCAAGATCATGTCAAACGGAGGGTAATCATCCGCCGGGCGAGGGCACCTTGTGATCTTTTGGTCCGACCTGACCTGGAAGTGAACCCGCTGGTCAGCCCCACCCTTGAGACGAACCGGCGGGACGCTTCGCTCACTGCGCAAGGTCACGGAAAGGCAAAGTGGATCGAGCGATGTGGCGCAACCCGCTTCGCATCGGCCATGCTCTGTGCTCGCTTTCCCCGACTTCCGAAAGGAACACGGCGGACGGCTCAGGGAGCACACAGAATTCCGGGCACTCCGGAATTCCAGGGGGAGGGGACGCAGTACCATGCAACGTCGTCGCTTCGGCCTGCCCGCGTCCGGGCGCAGACGGGCAGGGGTGGGCACCCTGGTCGCCGGCGCGCTCGGCGTCGGGCTGCTCGCCGTTCCCCTGTTCGACGATCCGGGCCCCGCGGACTCTCCCGCCGGGACGAAGCAGGCCGCCACCGGCCCCCTCACCCAGGACACCGCCCAGGAGAAGGCCGCCGCCACCGGCAAGCGCGTCGAGGTGACCGCGCTGCGCGACGAGACGTCCACGACCTACGCGCGCCCCGACGGCAGCTTCGAACTCGTCGCCCACGGCGCGCCGGTGCGGGCCCGGGTGAACGGGGTCTGGAAGCCCGTCGACACGACGCTGGCCGAGACGGCCGGGGGCGGGTGGGCGCCCAGGGCGGCGGTGGACCCCGTGGTGTTCTCGGCGGGCGGCGACGCCACCCCCGGCACCGGTGCACGCGGGGCCGCCGCCTCCGGCCGCGGTGCGAGGACCGTCCAGCCGGCCGTCTTCACCGTCGCGCGCGGCGGACGGGCCGTACGCGCCGCCGATGCCACCGAGGGGTACACCGAGCTGGCGACCATGACCAGCGGCGGCCACGAGATCACGCTGAGCTGGCCGGGCGCACTGCCCGAGCCGGTGGTCAGCGGGTCGAGCGCCCTGTACCGGAACGTGTTCGCCGGCGTCGACCTGATGCTGACCGCCCAGGCCAGCGGCTTCAGCCACGTCCTGATCGTGCACAGCGCGCAGGCGGGGAAGGAAGCGGGCGTCTCCGGGCTGTCCTACGGCCTGTCCTCGCCGGACCTGACCTTCCACCTCGACCCGGTCACCAAGGTCGTCAGCGGCAGGGACCGCGACGGCCAGGAGATCGCCGTCTCCCCCACGCCCTACCTGTGGGATTCGGCGGGCCGCACGGCCGTCACCGAGGGCGCGGACCCCGAGCCGGTGGAGAGCCCGGAGCCCACCCCCTCCTACTCGGAGGAGCCCGGCGCCCCCGCCCCCGAGGAGAAGGCCGCCCCCGAGGACGGCCTCGACACGGACGCTCCGCAGGAGTCGGCCGCGCCGGACGCGGCGGAGGAGCCGGCCGCCGGGACCGCGGGCACCGGAACCGCCGGTCCGGCCGTCTTCCGCGACTCCCCGGACGCCGACCCCGCCGTCCTCCGGCAGGCCGCGTACCGCGACGCCGCCGCCCTCTCGGACGAGCAGGTGTTCGCGCTGCCCGGACTCGCCGGCCCCGACCCCGGCACCCACCTCGCCGCCGCCGACGCGAAACTGACCGCGCCCGGCGCCGCCGCCACCGGGCTGTCCCTGGTCCCGGACGCCGGACTGCTCACCGATGACGACACCGTCTACCCGGTCTTCATCGACCCCACGATCTACGGCAAGACGAAGAACTGGACCACGGCGTACAAGAAGTACCCCAGCTCCAGCTTCTACGACGGCGCCAACTACAACAGCGGCACCACCGAGGCGCGGGTCGGCTTCGAGTCGACCACCTGGGGCCTGTCCCGGTCCTTCTTCCGCCTGGGCTGGTCCACCAGCATCAAGGGCGCCCACGTCTCCTCGGCCTCCATCAAACTGCGCGAGACGTACTCCTGGTCCTGCTCCGCGCGCGAGATGCAGGTGTGGCTGACCGGGGGCATCTCCTCCAAGACCACCTGGAACAACCAGCCGGACTGGAAGTCGGAGATCGGCACCAAGTCCTTCTCGTACGGCTACAACTCGTCCTGTCCGGACTCCTACGTCAGCTACGACGCCAAGTCGGTCGCCCAGGACGCGGCGGACGGCGGCTGGTACTCGATGACGATCGGGCTGCGCGCCACCACCGAGGACTCCGCGTACTCCTGGAAGAAGTTCCGGGCCGAGGGCGACAGCGCGCCCAAGCTCACCCTCGTCTACAACCGCAAGCCGAAGACGCCGAGTTCGCTCGCGCAGTCCCCCGGCGGCGGCTGCGACCGCACCACGCCGTACATCCACATCGGCAAGCGCGACCTGACGCTGTCGGCGGTCTCCTCCGACGCCGACGACACCTCCACCCGGCAGGACCTGGAGTACCTGGACTTCGAGCTGTGGCGGACCGGCTACGGCGACAACAAGATCCTCGACAAGAACGTCGCGGTCACCAGCACCGGCAAGGCCTCGGCCGTCGTCACCAAGGACAAGTTCACCAACGGCTACCAGTACTCCTGGCGGGTGCGCGCGATCGACTCCAGCGGGGCCGCCTCACCGTACGCGCCGACCTCCGATCCCTACGTGTGCCGGTTCATCTTCGACAGCTCCAAGCCCAACGAGCCGATCGTGACGTCCACCGCCTTCCCGCCGGCCGACGAGGACGGCTCGGTGTGGTCGACGGTGAAGTTCGGCTCGTCCGGCAACTTCACGTTCGCGCCGGACGAGGACACCGACGTCACCAAGTTCGAGTGGGCCTTCAACACCACGAGCTACACCAGCAGCAAGACGGTCACCGCGGGTTCCTCGGCCACCGTGTCGCTGCCGCCGCCCACGGCGGGACCCAACATGCTCTACGTGCGGGCCGTGGACAGCTCGGGCAACCCGTCGCTGGGCACCAAGTACCTGTTCTACGTCACCCCGCGCGACGCGGCCGACAAGCCGGGCGACACCACGGGCGACGGCATCCCGGACCTGTACGCGATCAGCTCCAACGGCAACCTGCTGATGTACCCGTCCACCACCACCGGTGACCTGCACGTCGGGCTGGAGGCCGGCCATGACGACGGCGTCGGCCTGCTCTCCGACCCGGACCGTGACGGCGAGGACCACCTGCCCGGCTACTGGATGGGCGGCGACGGCAAGCCCGCGCTGATCGCGCACGCCGGTGACGCGCTCGCGGCCGACGGTGTCGGCGACCTGTTCGCCCGCATGCCCGACGGCAAGCTCTACGTGTACCCCGGCGACGGCTACGGCAGCGTCGACATCTCCCGGCGCAGCACCGTCCGGCTGCCGTCCGGCTCGCCCGACCCGGCGACGTTCGACCAGATCGTCGTGGGCGACTACGACGCCGACGGCCGCCCCGACCTGTTCGCCACCGCCACCGGCGGCGAGCTGTGGGCGTTCGAGGGTTACACCGGGGCCACCTTCCTGACGGTCACCAAGATCGCCTCCACGGCATGGCTCGACCGGGACCTCGTCTCGGTCGGCGACCACGACAACGACGGCGCCCCGGACCTGTTGTGGCGCTCCGGTTCCTCCAGCCGCCTCTACCTGCGGTTCGGCGTCAAGGACGGCGCGGGCGGCTCCACCATCGCCTCGCTGTCCACGGCGGCGGCTTCCAGGACGGGCGCCGACGAGGTCTACGCCGAGGGCTGGTCGACGGCCACCGTGCCCGTCACCCACCTGCGCGGCACCCCCGACGTCACCCAGGACGGCATCCCCGACATCTGGGCCCTGTCGAGCGCCGGAAGCATCTGCTTCTACAAGGGCGGCGCGGCGACGATCGGCACGGGAACGGCGGTGATCAGCGGGGACAGCGCCTGGGCCACGACCAAGCTGACGTTCGGCTGACCTCGGGACCGCACCACCGGCCCACCCGGTCGGGCAGTCCGCCCGGCACCGCCGAACACCCCGCGCGGGGCCGGAGTTCCTACGGGAACTCCGGCCCCGCCTCCGCGTTCCGGAGCTCCTGCGTCAGCGGGCCCGCACGGTCCAGCAGGCCCGTCCTCGCCGCCAGTGCCGCCGCCTCCAGCCTCGATCCGACGTCCAGTTTCATCAGGACGCGCTGGACGTGGGTGCGGGCCGTGGAGGGGGCGATGCCCATGCCGGCGGCGATCAGGCGGGTGTCCTCGCCGTCGGCCACGCGGACCAGGACCTCCACCTCGCGGGGGGTCAGGAGCTGGAGGAGGCGCCGGCCCTCGTCGTCGGGCTGGGCCGCGGGGTCGAGCAGTTCGCTGAAGGCGCTCTGCAGGAGCTGGGGAGCCACCGCCGCCTCCCCCGACCGCGCCTTCATGATCGCCCGTTCCACTCCCTCGATGCGCTCGTCATGGCGTACGTAGCCGGAGGCGCCCGCGGCGAAGGCCGCCGCGATGCCGCGCGGGTTCGGCACCGGGCCCAGGACCAGGACGGCCACCTGGGGCCGCTCCCGCTTGATGCGGACGACCGGGTCGAAGAAGCCCGGCCCGTCCGGGGTCGCCGTGCCCAGCAGGCACACCTCGGGCGCCCGGGTGATCACCAGCTCCGCCGCGCCCGCGGCGGGCGCCGTCGCGGCGAGCACCCGGTGCCCCCGCAGTTTCAGCGCCGAGGCCAACGCCTCGGCGAGCAGTCGGTGGTCGTCGACCACCATCAGCCGCACTCCCATCGAGCAACCCCACCCCCCAGTCCCCCCATGGATGCCCGCACGGGCACCCAGGCAAAGCAAGTACCGGCACACGTGCGGACGGGCACGCGCGGACAGACAAAAGGTGCCCCCCGGCACCCCGTCGCCATGCCCCCGGAAGCTACACGCTTGTTCGACGTCGCGCTCCCCCTACCGGCGAGAAGGGCCCGGATCGCCGAAGTTCCCCGCCTGCGGGGGGCGGGGGACGGTACGCGGACGGCCCCGCCCCCTGAGCAGGGGCGGGGCCGTCACGGCGGTGGCGGGACGATCAGCCGGTCGCGCCGAACGCGAGCGCCAGGTAGTCCTTGTCACCGGAGCTGTAGTCGTCCGCGTACACCGCGGCCATGTACAGGTGGCCCTGCGCGTAGATGATCTCGGAGTGCTCGGGCAGCATGCTGCTCTCCGCGTCCCGCACCGCCTCCGTCGACGGGTTCTGGAGCAGCGTCGTCTGCTTGAACGTGCCGCCGTCGATGCTGACGATCTGGCCGCCCTCGTCGTACGGCGGACGCTTGTACGCGATGACGTTCTCGCCGTCCGTGCGCAGCGGGGTCAGCACGTGGCCGTCGCCGGCGTCGGCACGCTGGCCGGTCTGCTTGCCGGTGGTCAGGTCGAAGGCGACGACCTCGTTGGTCCGGCTGTACTCGCCGGTGCCGTCGTGCTCCTCCGTCGGCAGGTAGAGCCGGTTCGGGCCGACCGCGATACCGGAGCACTTCTCCATCTCGGTGATGCCGTCGCAGCGGGCCGCGAACTGCTCGCCCGGCGCGGAGATCCTGGCCAGCAGCTTGCCGGTCTTGTTGTCGATGGAGAAGAAGTCGGAGATGCCGCTGCCGTCCTGGGCGCTGTCGCCGACGTCGGCGGCCACCACCAGCGGGTCGGTCGACACGACGGCCGCGTACTCGATGCCGGCCGCCATCTTGTACTCCGAGAGCACCTTCCCGGAGGCCGGGTCGATGGTCTGGATGTGCAGCTCGCGCGCGTCGTACTTGCCGCACTTGCGCACCGCGACCAGCTTCGCGCCGCCGCCGTAGCCGGCGTCGTAGCAGGTGTCGGCCGCCTTGGGGGACCACAGCAGCTTGCCGGTGGTGATGTCGAAGGCGCTTCCGCCCTCGGTGGCGCCCAGCGCGACGGTGTTCGCGCTGACGGTGACGTTGTCGAAGGTGACCGGGTAGTCGCCGACCGCGACGTTCTTGCGCCACAACTGCTTGCCCGCGTCGAGGTCGATCGCGGCGACCTCGCTGCAGCCGGCGTGGGAGTCCTTGGCGGGCATCTTCGGCTGGAAGACCACCGCGGTCTTCCCGTCCGCCGTGGTCTTGCGGCTGGCCGTGCACACCGGGCCGGGCAGCTTGATCGTCCAGAGCTTCGTGCCCTTGTCGGGGTCGTAGCCGACGATCTCGGCGACGCCCGACTTCACGTACGCCTTCTCGGTCAGCCAGGAGCCGCTGACGACGACGCTGTCGTCGTCGCCGACCGAGGGCGACGGGATCTGGAAGAGGACCTTGGAGGCCGGGTCGCCGGGCACCTTCTCGGTGCCGCCGGCCGACGTCGTGCCGCCGTCGCCGCCGCCCTTGCCGTCACCGCCCTCGCCGCCTCCGCCGGTCGGGCCGGCGGTGCTCGCGGTGTCGTCCTTCTTGTCGCCGGAGTTCGCGAACCAGACGCCACCGCCGATGATCAGCGCGATCGCGACGACGGCCGAGACGATGATCGCGACCTGGGCGTTGACCTTGCGGCCACCGCCGGCGGGCGGCGCCTGCATCGGCACGGTGGGCTGACCGGGGTAGCCCGGGTAGGCCGGCTGGGTCGGGTAGGCGTGCGGAGTCGGGTAGCCCTGCGTGGCCGGCTGACCGGGCTGCCCCGGGTAGCCGTAGCCCGGCTGCTGGCCGTACGGCGCCTGCTGGCCGTAGGGGGCCTGCGGGGCGTAGGGGGCGGGGGGCTGCTGGGCGTACGGGTTCGGCTGGCCCGGCTGAGCCGGCTGGCCGGGGTAGCCGTAGCCGGGGCCCGCCGGGGGCGGGGGCGGCTGGACGGGCGGGGCCGCCTGCGGGTAGCCGTAACCGGGGCCGGCCGGGGGCTGGGGCGGGCCCGCGGGTGTCCGCGGGGGCTGGCCGGGATAGCCGTAACCGGCCTCGGCCTGCGGGGTCTTGCTGAGCTGCGGGCCCGCGGGCGGAGCCGCCGGTGCCGCGGGCGGCGGGGTCCGGGGTGCCGCGGGGGCCGGGGTTTCGGGGGCCGGGGGCCGGGGTGCCGCCGGGGGCTGCGGGGCGGGCGCGCCGGAAGCGTCCTGCGGCGAGGGCGGGGCGTCCTGCGGCTGCGGTGCCTCGGGAGCCTCGGGGGTGCCCTGCGAGGGAGTCGCGTCCTGGGGCGGGGTGTCCTGGGGCGCGCCGGAGGTGCCCTGCTGCTGCGGGGGCTGGTCCTCGGGGGTGCCCTGGGGCGGCTGGTTCGGGGGCGGAGGCGGCGGCTGGGTCATGGTGTGGGTACCTCGGGATGACGCGGGGAAAGACGGGGACGGGAGTACGGGACCTCGCGGACGCGGGGTGGACGGGCGACGGCCAGAGGGCCGCGCGCTCCGGGCCGGGCGGCCCGGGGTGGCGGCCCGGCCGGCCGGCCGTGGCGGACCGCCCCGGCCGGTTTCGCCCGCCTCACTTGCCGTAGGCGAGCATCAGCTTCTCCTTCGAGTCGTCGTTGCCCGCCAGCCGGGTGGAGGAGAGGTAGAAGCGGCCGTCCACCCAGGCGAGGTCGCGGGAGAAGAAGCTGTTCTCCAGCTCGGTCGTGCTCTCCGGCAGCTGGAGCAGCGTCGACGGCGTGTGCGCGGCGCCGGCGGTGGGGATCGACACGACCCGCCCGCCGGCGTCGTACGACGGCTCGACGTAGGCGACGAGGTTGCCGCCCTCGACGGTCACCGGCAGCATCGACTCGTCCGCGGGGGACTTCACGCGCCACTTCTCCTTGCCGGTGGCGAGGTCGATCGCGACGATCTCGTTGGCCCCGGTGGTCGCCTTGGTCGGCAGGTAGAGGGTGTTGGCGTCGGCGGCCGTGCCCTTGCAGCCGGTCAGGTTGCGCTGGAGGATCGCCCAGCCGCACTCGGGGGCGAAGTCCTCGTCGACGCCGACCTGCGAACGGAACGTGCCGTCCGGCTTGAGCGTCGAGATGTTCCAGGCGTTCTTGTCCTTGTTGGTGCTGTAGACGACGAGCGGGTCCAGGGAGTAGGCGCGGGCGACCGTCCAGCCCTTGTCGAACTTCTGGGTCCACTTGACCTTGCCGGTCGCCGGGTCCAGTTCCTGCAGCTCGTCGTGCTCGTCGGCCCCGGTCGCGTCGCAGGAGGCCACGGAGATCAGCTTGGCGCCGCCCGCGAACGCGGTCGGGAAGCAGGCGTCGCCGTACTTCTTCTTCTCCCAGAGCTTCTTGCCGGTGTTCACGTCGTACGCGGTGCCCGACTGCGAGCGGCCCACCATCAGCGTGTTGCCCGCGACGGACAGCTCGATGGTGATGGCGCTGTCGAACAGCGCGCCGTCGGGAACCGTCCCCGTCCAGCCCTTGGCGCCGGTGTCGAGGTCGATCTGCTGGAGCTGGTTGCACTTGGCGCGGTCGCTGGTGCCGTTCATGTACGCCACGACGACCTTGTCGGTCGCCGTCTTCCGCGGGGTGACCGCGCAGATCTTCTGCGGCAGGGCGATGGTGTCCCAGGCGGGCTTGCCGTCGCCGACGCCGTACCCGACGACCTCCTTGTAGGCGGCCTTCACCGCGGTCTTGGAGGTGATCCACATGCCGGGGGCCTCGGCGCCGGAGGCGGGCGCGTCGGGCGCCTCCTTGTACCAGAGCACCTTGGCCTCGCCGCTCTTGCGGTCGGCGTTGAAGTCCTCGGGGTCCTCGCCGCCGTCGCCGCTGCCGTCACCCGGGTTGACGGGGCTGTCGCTCGCCGACGGCTTGCCGTCGTCGCTCGGTCCGGCGACCGGCTTCTTCTCGCCGCCGCCGTCGTCACCGCTCGTGACCGCGAACACCGTCCCGCCGATCACCAGCAGCGCCGCCACCGCGGCACCGACGGCCAGGGCGGGCTTGCCCCTGAAGGGGTTGCGGGAACCGGGCTGCGGGGTGCCGGGGGCGCCGGGGAACTGGGGCGGCGGGTAGCCGTAGCCGGGCTGCTGCCCGTAAGGGCCGGCCGGCTGACCGTACGGCCCCGGCTGCGGCGGCTGACCGTACGGCCCCGGCTGCGGCGGCTGCTGCCCGTACGGCCCCGGTGCGGCCGGTGCGCCGTAGGGGCCGCCCGGCTGGGCGTACGGCCCCGGCTGCGGGGGCTGCTGCGGGTAGCCGTAACCGGGCTGCGGGGCCTGCGGCGGCTGGGCGGGCGGGCCCGGCATCTGCGGCGCGCCGAAGCCGCCCTGCGGCGGCTGGGGCGGCTGGTCCTGCGGTGCTCCGGAACCGTCCTGCGGCGGCTGTTGGTTGGGCGGCTGAGTCATCAGCGTCTCCCCCTCGCTCACTGATTTTTAGCCACGCCCTGAGGCTCGTGACGGGCCCGGACTCGTGCTCGGAAAGTCCCGGACGGCTCTTTCTATCACCCGGCACCGACGGTGAAGGGGCCCGCGTCCGCCGCTGTTCCCAAGGGAGGACCGGGCCGTGATGCCGCCGTTACGCGCCTTCACGCCCCCTTCACGCGGCGCGCGCGCCGCCACCGCGCGCCGGGTCGCGTGCCCGCGCCCGCCCCGCGCGTGCCCGCCGCCCGCCCGCGGAGTCCCCCGACTCCGCGAGGGCGTGTTTCGGTCATGCCGGTCGGTTCACGCGTCCCCTCACGCGTCCTCGGCCAACTCCAGCCAGCGCATCTCGAGTTCCTCCCGCTCGCCGGCCAGGGCGCGCAGCTCGGTGTCCAGTTCGGCGACCTTCGCGAAGTCGGTGGCGTTGTCGGCGATCTGCGCGTGCAGCTTGGCCTCCTTCTCGGAGACCTTGTCCAACTGGCGCTCGATCTTCTGGAGTTCCTTCTTGGCGGCGCGCTGGTCGGCGGCGCTGCGCTCCGGTGCCGCCTTCTGCTGCACGGCTGGCACGGCGGCGGCCGCGGCCTCCTCCATCCGCAGGCGGCGCTCCAGGTATTCGTCGATGCCGCGCGGGAGCATGCGCAGGGCGGAGTCGCCGAGGAGGGCGAAGACGCGGTCCGTGGTGCGCTCGACGAAGAAGCGGTCGTGGGAAATGACGATCATCGAGCCGGGCCAGCCGTCGAGGAGGTCCTCCAGCTGGGTGAGGGTCTCGATGTCGAGGTCGTTGGTGGGCTCGTCGAGGAAGAGGACGTTGGGCTCGTCCATCAGCAGCCGCAGGATCTGCAGGCGGCGGCGCTCACCGCCGGACAGGTCCCCGACCGGCGTCCACTGCTTCTCCTTGCCGAAGCCGAACGTCTCGCACAGCTGCCCGGCGGTCATCTCGCGGCCCTTGCCGAGGTCGACGCGCTCGCGCACCTGCTGGACGGCCTCCAGGACCCGCAGGTTCGGGTCGAGCTCGCCGACCTCCTGGGAGAGGTAGGCGAGCTTGACGGTGCGGCCGACGACGACCTTCCCGCCGGCCGGCTGGCTCTCGCCCCCGGTGCGGGCGGCGTCGGCCAGGGCGCGCAGCAGGGACGTCTTCCCGGCGCCGTTGACGCCGACCAGGCCGATGCGGTCGCCGGGGCCGAGCTGCCAGGTGACGTGCTGGAGCAGCACCTTGGGGCCCGCCTGGACGGTCACGTCCTCCAGCTCGAAGACGGTCTTGCCGAGCCGCGACGACGCGAACTTCATCAGCTCGCTGCTGTCCCGCGGCGGCGGCACGTCGGCGATCAGCTCGTTGGCGGCCTCGACCCGGAAGCGCGGCTTGGACGTCCGCGCGGGCGCGCCGCGCCGCAGCCAGGCGAGTTCCTTGCGGACCAGGTTCTGCCGCTTGACCTCCTCGGTCGCGGCGATCCGCTCGCGCTCGGCGCGCGCGAAGACGTAGTCGGAGTAGCCGCCCTCGTACTCGTGGACGGCGCCGCGCTGCACGTCCCACATGCGGGTGCAGACCTGGTCGAGGAACCAGCGGTCGTGGGTGACGCAGACGAGCGCGGAGCGGCGCTCGCGCAGGTGCCGGGCGAGCCAGGCGATGCCCTCGACGTCGAGGTGGTTGGTCGGCTCGTCGAGGACGATCAGGTCCTGCTCGTCGATCAGCAGCTTGGCGAGCGCGATGCGGCGCCGCTCGCCGCCGGAGAGCGGCCCGATGACGGTGTCCAGGCCCTGCGGGAAGCCGGGCAGGTCGAGCCCGCCGAACAGGCCCGTCAGGACGTCGCGGATCTTGGCGTTGCCGGCCCACTCGTGGTCGGCCATGTCCCCGATGACCTCGTGCCGCACGGTCGCGGCCGGGTCGAGCGAGTCGTGCTGGGTGAGGACGCCCAGGCGCAGCCCGCCGGAGTGGGTGACCCGCCCGGAGTCGGCCTCCTCCAGCTTGGCGAGCATGCGGATCAGGGTGGTCTTGCCGTCGCCGTTGCGGCCCACGACCCCGATCCGGTCCCCTTCGGAGACACCGAGCGAGACACCGTCGAGCAGCGCACGGGTTCCGTACACCTTGCTGACGTTCTCGACATTGACCAGGTTGACGGCCATTTTTCTCCTGCGCATGGGGGTCGGTCAGCCTTCTAGCCTAGGGCCTGCCGGGTGAGGGACGGGACGCGAGGGGATGGTCACTCTTTGTGATGATGTGATCGGGAAGGGGCCGCTACCGTGGAGGACGGGCAGCAGGATCCCGTCCATGGGAGGAACCATGACCGCCGAGTCCGTACAGCACCGCGTCCAGTGGCCGGTGCCGCCGCAGGACGGCTACACCGTGGACGACCTGTTCACGCTGCCCGATCTCCCGCCGCACACCGAACTGATCGACGGGAGCCTGGTCTTCGTGAGTCCGCAGCGAGTTTTCCACGCCGATGTGATCGACCTGCTGGTCACTGGTCTGCGCAGCGGACTGCCGACCGCGTTCAAGGTCAAACGCGAGATGACCGTCGTCCTCGACGACCGCAACGGCCCCGAACCCGACGTCAGCGTGATCCGCGCCGGCGCGGTCACCGGGCCGGACCAGACCAGCTACCGCGCCGAGGACGTGCTCCTCGCCGTGGAGGTCGTCTCGCCGGACTCGGAGTCCCGGGACCGCACGACCAAGCCGCAGAAGTACGCCGCCGCCGGCATCCCGAACTTCTGGCGCGTCGAGCAGGGCGGGAGCGGCGGCGGGCCCGTCGTCCACGTCTACGAACTGGACCCGCTCACCAAGGCGTACGTTCACATGGGGATGCACAAGGACCGGCTCAAGGTCGACGAGCCCTACGGCATCTCCATCGATCTGACCGCCGTCGACGAGCTCTGAGCGGGTCCCCTCTCAGAGCACCGTCGCCCCCGGCACCGGGCCCGACGCCGTGCGCACGCTCCGGCACGTGCCGGACGTCCGCAGCGCCTGCGCGATCCGCTCCGCGGCGGCGGTGTCGCGCGCCAGGAACGCGGTGGTGGGGCCCGAGCCCGAGACGAGGCCGGTGAGCGCGCCGGCCGCCTCCCCCGCGGCGAGCGTGTCCGCGAGTTCGGGGAAGAGCGAGAGGGCGGCGGGCTGGAGGTCGTTGGAGACGGTGGCCGCGAGCGCGTCCGCGTCACCCTTCGCGAGGGCGTCGAGGAGGTCCCGCGAGGCGACCGGCTCGGGGATGCCGCGGCCCTCGGCGAGGCGGTCGAACTCGCGGAAGACGGCCGGGGTCGACAGTCCCCGTTCCGCCATCGCGAACACCCAGTGGAACGTGCCGCCGGTCTCCAGCGCCGTCAGCCGCTCGCCGCGGCCGGTGCCGAGGGCGGCCCCGCCCACCAGGCTGAACGGCACGTCGCTGCCCAGCTCGGCGCAGATCTCCAGCAGTTCGCCGCGGGAGGCGCCGGTGCCCCAGAGCGCGTCGCAGGCCAGGAGGGCGCCCGCGCCGTCCGCGCTGCCGCCCGCCATGCCGCCGGCGACGGGGATGTCCTTGGCGATGTGCAGATGCACGTCCGGGGTACGGCCGTGGCGCTCGGCGAGTGCGACCGCCGCGCGCGCGGCGAGGTTGGTGCGGTCCAGCGGGACGTGGGCGGCGTCCGGGCCCTCGCAGGTGACGCGCAGCTCGTCGGCCGGGGCGACCGTGACCTCGTCGTACAGGCCGACCGCCAGGAAGACGTTCGCCAGGTCGTGGAAGCCGTCCGCGCGCGCGGCGCCCACGGCGAGCTGGACGTTGACCTTGGCGGGCACGCGGACGGTGACGCTCACGCGGCGTTCTCCTGCTTGTTCTCGGCGATCCGGGCGAACTCCTCGACCGTGAGGGACTCGCCGCGCGCCTGCGGGGACACCCCGGCGGCGACCAGGGCCGCCTCGGCGGCGGCCGCCGACCCGGCCCACCCGGCGAGCGCGGCCCGCAGGGTCTTGCGGCGCTGGGCGAAGGCCGCGTCGACGACGGCGAAGACCTCCTGCCGGGAGGCCGTGGTCCTGATCGGCTCCGCCCGTCGCACCAGCGAGACCAGCCCGCTGTCCACGTTCGGCGCCGGCCAGAAGACGTTGCGCCCGATGGCGCCGGCCCGCTTGACGTCGGCGTACCAGTTCGCCTTCACGGACGGGACGCCGTACACCTTCGAGCCGGGGCCGGCGGCGAGGCGGTCGGCGACCTCCGACTGGACCATGACGAGGGTCCGCTCGATGCTCGGGAAGGTCTCGAGCATGTGCAGGAGGACGGGCACCGCGACGTTGTACGGCAGGTTCGCCACCAGGGCGGTGGGGGCGGGGCCCGGCAGCCCGGTCACGTGCATGGCGTCGGAGTGCACCAGCGCGAAGCGGTCCGCGCGCCGCGGCATGCGGGCGGCGATCGTCGCGGGCAGGGCGCTCGCCAGGACGTCGTCGATCTCCACGGCCGTGACGCGGTCGGCGACCTCCAGCAGCGCGAGGGTGAGGGAGCCGAGGCCCGGACCCACCTCGACGACCACGTCCTCGGGGTGCACCTGCGCGGTGCGGACGATACGGCGGACCGTGTTCGCGTCGATCACGAAGTTCTGGCCGCGCTGCTTGGTGGGCCGCACGCCGAGGGCTGTCGCGAGCTCGCGGATGTCGGCGGGGCCCAGGAGGGCGTCGGGGGTGGGGCTGGTCACGGGACAAGGGTACGGGGGCGCGGGGGGGCGGGACTGCAGGTCCCCGGCCGGGGGCTGCGGCGGGCCACGCGTGCGCCGTGCCCGCGGGCGGCGGGCGGCGGGTGGCGGGTGGCGGGCGGCGGGCGGCGGGCGGCGGGTGGCGGGTGGCGGGCGGCGGGTGGTCGATGGACGGCGCGTGTCCGGCGGCGGCGGGTGAGGGGCGCGGGGCGCCGCTCGCCCGGGGTCAGTTCTCGAGGTGGGTGCCGCAGTGGGGCCAGGGGGCGGTGCCCCGGCGGATGTAGAGCTTCTTGGCCCGGAAGGTCTGTTCGGCGGCGGAGGCGTCCTGGGGGCGGCCGGTGCCGCCGAGGCTGTGCCAGGTGCGGGTGTCGAACTGGTAGAGGCCCCCGTAGGTGCCGGACGGGTCCACGGCGTCGGCGCGGCCGCCCGACTCGCAGGCCGCGAGGGCCTGCCAGTCGAGGTGGTCGGCGCCCCGCACGGAGGCCGGCCGCGGCTTCGTGCCGACCTTGACCACCTGCGCGCGCGGCTCGCGCACGATCTCGGTCCGGATGCGTCTCGGCCTCTGCCGGACGCCGTTGACGGTGCGCAGGGCGTAGGTGACCCGCAGCAGCCCCGGCTGACCGGCCCGCTCCACGACCTCGGTGCCCCGGAACAGCGCGGGGTCGTCGGTGCGCCGTACCGGGAAGGGGATCGCTTCCTCCCGCACCTCCCTCGCCCGGGTGATCCGCAGGACCGTGATCGTCTGGCCGTCGCGCGGGAAGCTGCCGGGCGGCACGGACGTGGTGTCCTGGCCGCGCAGGGTGATGCCGGCCTCCTCGACGGCCTCGCCCACGGTCGCCGCGTTGGTGCGGACGGTGCGGGCCCGGCCGTCGGCCATGACCGTCACGGCGCGTTCGGTGCGGACGTCCAGCGCCAGCCCCTCGCGTCCGATGCGCCGGGAGCGGGAGACGGAGAGGTGGGCGCCCTCCGCCCGCACGCCGAGTTGTCCGAGCGCCTCCTCCACGGTGTGGGCCGTCGTCCACACCTCGTGCCGCTGACCGTCGAGCGTGAGCCGGACGGGACGGCCGTGGCGCACGGCGATCTCGTCGCCGCTGTCGAGGGCCGTGCCGAGGGAGGGCGCCACCATGTCGTGCGCCCCGACCCGCACGCCCTCCTCCGCCAGCAGCTCGCCCACGTCGTCGGCGAAGGTGTGCAGGGTGCGCGGCCTGCCGTCGACGGTCAGCTCGATCGCCTTGTCCTCGGCGACGAAGGCGGTGGTGCCGCCCGCGAGGAAGGCGACGACCAGCGCCTGCGGCACCAGCGGGAGCAGGGGCAGCAGCCGGCGCATCGGGGAGTCCGCGCGCTCGGCGTCGCGCGTCCTGCGCCGGCGTGCGGCGCGCCCCGCGCCGACACCGTCGGCGTACGGCGTTCCGGCCGCCTGGCGCGGCAGCGCCGGTTCGGATGACGCCGGCGGCACCGCGGGCACGGTCGACTCGTAGGCGGGCCGGTACGTGTCCTGGTGGGCCTCCGGCGTCCCGTGGCCGACGAGGGCGCCGCCGGGGGTGTGGTCGGCGCCCTGCTCCCAGGGGGCCGACCACACCCCGTGGGCGAGGGTCCCGGCGTTGTGGACGTCGACGTACGTGCCGTCGGCGCCGTACGCGTTGCGCGGGTGATGCACGTTGCTCACGCCGACACGCTCCAGGGGTCCTGGGGTCCGGAGGGGTCCGGATCGGGCCCCCAGAACCTAGCGGAGCGGCCGTCACTCTCCAAAGCGACGCGACTACCCAGGGTGGTGTTCGGATGCGGTGCCCGGTGGTGCCCGCGGGTCAGTAGCCGAAGGCGCGGGCCGTGTTGGCGGCCAGGGCGCCCGCCAGGGCGTCCTCGTCGATGCCGCGGACGGCCGCCATGGCGCGGACCGTGACCGGCACCAGGTAGGGGGCGTTGGGCCGCCCGCGGTAGGGCGCCGGGGTGAGGAAGGGCGCGTCGGTCTCGACGAGAACCAGTTCCAGCGGGGCGACGGCGAGGGCGTCGCGCAGGTGCTGGGCGTTCTTGAAGGTGACGTTGCCCGCGAAGGACATGAAGTAGCCGGCGCGGGCGCAGGTCTCCGCCATCGCGGCGTCGCCGGAGTAGCAGTGGAAGACGGTGCGCTCGGGGGCGCCCTCCTCCTTCAGCACGCGCAGCACGTCCGCGTGGGCGTCGCGGTCGTGGATGACGAGGGCCTTGCCGTGCCGTTTGGCGATCTCGATGTGGGCGCGGAAGGAACGCTCCTGCGCGTCCTTGCCCTCGGGACCGGTGCGGAAGTAGTCCAGTCCGGTCTCGCCGACGCCCTTGACCTCGGGGAGCGCGGCGAGGCGGTCGATCTCGGCGAGCGCCTCGTCGAGGGCCCCGGCGCCGCCGGCCGCGCGCGCCCCCTGCCGGGACCAGCCGTCGGGGTCCCCGTGGACGATGCGGGGCGCCTCGTTGGGGTGCAGGGCGACCGCCGCGTGGACGCTGTCGTACGCCGCCGCCGTCTCGGCCGCCCAACGGGAGCCGGCGACGTCGCAGCCGACCTGGACGACCGTCGTCACGCCGACCGACGCGGCTTTCGCGAGGCCCTCCTCGACCGTGCCGGACTGCATGTCGAGGTGGGTGTGGGAGTCGGCGACCGGTACCCGCAGGGGGGCCGGGAGCGGCGGCGCCGCGTTCTTGTCGGCGTTCGAAGGCATGCCCCGATCCTACGGAAGGGGCACACCCGGCCGTCGGCCGCCGACCGGCTCAGCTCGCCCGGCGCTGGAAGGGGTGCAGGAGGTCGGACAGGTGCCAGTGGTGGTGCCGGCCGGTTTCCCCGGGCCCCTCGGCCACCGGCGCCGCCACGGGGCCGGCCGGAGGCGCCGGGCGGGGGCGGGCGGCGCTGAGGACGGAGGAGACCTGGCCGGCCCGCATGATGCGCAGGAGGTGCCCGTCGCAGTTGTGGCAGGCGGGGCGGCTCAGCGGGGACGGCACGAGGCGTCCGTCCGCCACGTACCGGACGAACTCGTGGCCCTCCGCGTCCGTGTGGTGCTCGATCTCGTACGTCTGTTCCCAGCCGTGCCCGCAGCGCATGCAGGCGAAGGAGTACGACTCGTGCACGACGGGGACCGCCGCGCGCGGGCCGCCGCGTTGCCCGGCGATCCCGCCGCTCTGCCCGCCGATCTCGCTGATCCCGTCGATCCCGCTGGTCTCGCTCATGCAGGCTCCTCTGGTCCGCTGGACGCCGGGACGGATGCGTCCCCGCCGTCCAGTGGACCGCTCCGCCGGGGTGGGCGCAGCCGACCTGTCGAGTGTTGGGCCCGATTTGGGCGTTCCTTGCCGAAGCGGGACGGGGAGCGACTTGTGGGCTTTGCCGTCGGCGACACTTCTTTACCGCCTGGTGGGAATACCTCTCACCAGGCGGTGACGGGAACTTTTCAGCCCGCGGCGTCCTCGGCCTCAGCCCGCGGCGTTCTTGGCCGCGACGACCGCGTCGAAGACCTCCCGCTTGGGCACCCCGGCCTCCGCGGCCACCGCCGCGATCGCCTCCTTGCGCCGCTCGCCGGCCTCCTCGCGCACCCGCACCCGCCGGACCAGTTCCGCCGCGTCGAGTTCGCCGGGGCCGCGCTCGGGCGCCCCGGTCACGACGACGGTGATCTCGCCGCGCACCCCCTCCGCCGCCCATCGCGCCAGCTCGCCGAGCGGGCCGCGCCGGACCTCCTCGTACGTCTTGGTCAGTTCGCGGCAGACGGCGGCGCGCCGGTCGGTGCCGAACACCTCGGCCATCGCGGCGAGGGTGTCGTCGAGCCGGTGCGGGGCCTCGAAGTACACGAGGGTGCGGCGCTCCTCGGCGACCTCGCGCAGCCGGGAAAGCCGCTCCCCCGCCTTGCGCGGCAGGAAGCCCTCGAAGCAGAACCGGTCGACGGGCAGGCCGGACAGCGCGAGCGCGGTGAGGACGGCGGACGGGCCGGGTACGGCGGTGACCCGGATGTCCTTCTCGACGGCCGCGGCGACCAGCCGGTAGCCGGGGTCGGAGACGGACGGCATGCCGGCGTCGGTGACGAGGAGGACGCGGGCGCCGCCGAGGAGGTGGTCGACCAGCTCGGGGGTGCGGGCGGACTCGTTGCCCTCGAAGTAGGAGACGACGCGCCCCTTGGGCGTCACGCCCAGCGCCTGCGTGAGCCGGCGCAGCCGGCGGGTGTCCTCGGCGGCGATGACGTCGGCGCCGGCCAACTCCTCCGCGAGCCGGGGCGGGGCGTCCGCGATGTCCCCGATGGGCGTGCCGGCAAGGACCAGGGTTCCGGGTGCGACTGTCACGTTTCCATCCTCGCAGGGGGAGATGGTCCCCGTTCGACCGGCCGGGCCGGATCGCCGGGAGCCCGGCGTGGCCGGACGAACAGGGCCCATGCACGGGACTCCCACAGCCCCGTTCCCTACGATGGCGCGGTGACCAGTACCGCGTCCTCCACGGACTCCACGGACTACCGGCAGGACCAGGCACCGCAGGACCGGCGGCCGGGGTGGCAGTCGCGGCTGCGCCGGTTCGGCTACGCGGCGGCGGCGGACGGCGACGTCCGGGAGCGGCTGGTGCCGCCGTTCGCCGAACCGAGCCCGCGGCTCTGGCAGGCGCTCGGGGTGCCGGCCGGGCTCGCCGACCGGATCACCCGCTGGTCGGGCTGGCTGGGTCCGCTGCTGGTCACGCTGGTGGCGGGCGTGCTGCGGTTCTGGAACCTGGGCAGCCCGAAGAAGGTGATATTCGACGAGACGTACTACGCCAAGGACGCGTGGGCGCTCGTCCACCGCGGCTTCGAGGTCAACTGGGACAAGAACGCCAACGACGTCATCCTGGGCAGCGGCGGCCACGTCACGATCCCGACGGACGCGGCGTACGTCGTGCATCCCCCGGTCGGCAAGTACGTCATCGGGCTGGGCGAACTGGTCTTCGGGTTCGATCCGTTCGGCTGGCGGTTCATGACGGCGCTGCTGGGGACCCTGTCGGTCCTCCTGCTGTGCCGGATCGGGCGCCGCCTCTTCCGCTCCACGTTCCTGGGCTGTCTGGCGGGCGCGCTGATGGCGGTGGACGGGCTGCACTTCGTGATGAGCCGCACCGCGCTGCTCGACGGGGTGCTGATGTTCTTCGTGCTGGCCACGTTCGGCTGCCTGGTGGCCGACCGGGACCGGGCGCGCGCGAGGCTGGCCGCCGCGCTGCCGCCGGACGCGGACGGCCGCTGCCGTCCGGACCCGCACGTCGCCGAGACCACCCGCCTGGGCCTGCGCCCGTGGCGCTGGGCGGCGGGCGTGATGCTGGGTCTGGCGATCGGCACGAAGTGGAACGGCCTGTACATCATGGTCGCGTTCTGCCTGATGACGGTGTTGTGGGACGTCGCCGCGCGCCGGGTGGCCGGTGCCCGGCACCCGTACCGGGTGGTGCTGAAGCGGGACACGGGCCTGGCGTTCCTGGCGACCGTGCCGGTCGCGCTGGTCACCTACCTGGTGTCGTGGACGGGCTGGATCCTCTCCTCGGACGGCGGCTCGGGCGGCTACTACCGCAACTGGGCGGCGACCGACGGCAAGGGCGGCAGCTGGACCTGGCTGTTCCCGGACTGGCTGCGCAGCCTGTGGCACTACGAGCACGAGGTGTACCAGTTCCACACCCACCTCACCTCGCCGCACACCTACCAGTCGAACCCGTGGAGCTGGCTGGTCCTGGGCCGTCCGGTGTCGTACTTCTACGAGTCCCCGGCGCCCGGCACGGACGGCTGTCCGGTGGACGCGGGCAAGAAGTGCGCGCGCGAGGTGCTGGCGATCGGCACGCCGATGCTGTGGTGGGCGGCCTGTTTCGCGGTGCTGTTCGTGCTGTGGCGCTGGTTCTTCCGCCGCGACTGGCGGGCGGGCGCGATCGCGTGCGGCATCGCCGCCGGGTACCTGCCGTGGTTCCTGTACCAGGAGCGCACGATCTTCCTCTTCTACGCCGTCGTCTTCCTGCCGTTCCTGTGCCTGGCGGTGGCGATGATGACCGGGGCCCTCGTCGGCCGACCGGGATCGAGCGACACCCGGCGGGTGGCGGGCGCGACGGGCGCGGGCGTCCTGGTGCTGCTGATCGCCTGGAACTTCATCTACTTCTGGCCCCTGTACACCGGCACCGCCATCCCGATCGACGACTGGCGTTCACGTATGTGGTTGGACACCTGGGTCTAACGATTGCGACAACTCCGGTGCCGCAGAACCCTCTTCCGCTTACTGTGAGCCCTGGGGGGACCCTTCTGAACGTGTTCAGAAGGGTCTGACGGGTCAACGGGGAGGACGACCATGCGCAAGGGGGCCAAGGCGGCGATCGTCGGATCGGTGTTCGCCGTCATGGTGGGCGGGGCCGGGTACGGCGCCTTCAACATCGTGAACGCGCTGGACGGGGAGGGCGGCGCACCGGGGGCGAGCGGGCCGGCGCCCGTGCGGACCGGGCCGCCGAGCGCCGCCGAGGTGAAGGAGACCAGCGCCGCGTTCTTCGCGGCCTGGGAGAAGGGGCGGGCGGCGAGTGCGGCGGCGCTCACCGACAACGCCGAGAAGGCGCGGCCGCTGCTCACCTCCTACGGCCGGACCGCGCACATCACCGGCGTGAAGATCACGCCGGGCGCGCCGGCCGGGCGCAGCGTGCCGTTCACGGTGAAGGCCACGGTGTCGTACGGAGGGAAGTCCAAGCCGCTCGCCTACGGCAGCCGGCTGACCGTCGTGCGCGGGGTGACCACCGGCAGGGCGCTGGTGGACTGGCAGCCGTCGGTCGTGCACCCCCAGCTCAGGGACATGGACGACACGCTGGTCACGGGTGAGTCGGCGGCGCCGCCGATCGAGGCCGTGGACCGCGACGGCAAGGTGCTGACGAAGGAGAAGTACCCCTCGCTCGGGCCGATGCTGAACGAACTGCGCGCCAAGTACGGCGACACGGCGGGCGGCACGGCCGGTGTCGAACTGGCGATCCACCACGCCGCCCCGGACTCCGCGGACACGCCGCTGCTGACCCTGGCCGAGGGCAGGGCGGGCCGGCTGCCCACCACGCTCAGGGCGAGCGCGCAGGCGGCCGCCGAGAAGGCGGTCCTGAAGCACCCCGAGTCGTCGGTGGTGGCCGTCCGGCCGAGCAGCGGTGAGGTGCTGGCGGTCGCCAACAACCGCAACGACGGCTGGAACGCGGCCTTCCTGGGGCAGGTGGCGCCCGGCTCCACCATGAAGATCGTCAGCGCGGCCACCCTCATCGACAACGGCATCACCACCGCGACCGGCCCGGCGCCCTGTCCGTCCGAGGCGACCTGGCAGAGCCAGACCTTCGGCAACATCAAGACCGTGCCCCCGAACGAGAAGGCGACCCTCTCCGAGAGCTTCGCGCGTTCCTGCAACACCGCCTTCGTGAAGTACGCGGACGAGGTGAAGGTGGACTCCCTGACCGACGAGGCCAGGAACCGTTTCGGGATCGGCCTCGACTGGAAGACCGGCATCCCCTCCTTCGACGGCTCCGTCCCGGCCTCCGGCGGCCCGGACACCGCGGCCAACATGATCGGCCAGGGCGAGGTCCAGATGAACCCGCTGAACATGGCGTCGGTGACGGCGACCGCGATGACGGGCGCCTTCCGGCAGCCGGTGATCGTGCCGCGGAGCCTCGACGGCCGCGAACTCGCCCACGCGCGCGGGCTGCCGGCGGGCACCGTGGAGCAGCTGCGCGCCATGATGAACCGCACCGCGACCAGCGGCACGGCGGCCGGCGTGATGTCCGGCCTGAGCGGCCGGATCGGCGCGAAGACGGGTTCGGCGGAGGTCGACGGCAGGGCGAGCTCCGACAGCTGGTTCACCGGCTACCGCGACGACGTGGCCGCCGCCGCGATGGTCCAGGACGGCGGTCACGGCACCGACGCGGCCGGCCCGATCGTCGCGGCCGTACTGCGGTCGGGCGCCTGAGGACACCCGTACGGCGTGGGTGACGTCACACGTGACGTCACCCCGCGGGCGGGGACTCTAGGCTGGGCGCCGTCGTGGGTGCCGGTGGGGAGGACTCGCACCGCCGGTGGGACGACTCACCCGGCGGGGAGGGTCCGGCGGGGACAGTGGGGCGAGGCGGCCCCCCGTAGAGCACGGAGGATCGCGGGCTGTGGGCAAGAGAAGGCGCGTCGCCGAACGACGGAGCAAGCGGCCGGCCGTGGTCGGCGGCATGATCGCCGTCGTCGTCGCGGGCGCGGGCCTCGGCGGCTACGCGCTGTACGGCGGCGGAGCGGCGGCGCAGGACGGTTCGGCGGCGGCGAGGAAACCGGCGGTCCGGACCGGTCCGCTGTCGGCGACCGAGATCACCACCGCCGCCAGGGCGTTCCTGACGGCCTGGCAGCAGGGCAAGGTCGCCGAGGCCGCCGCGGCCACCGACGATCCGGCGGCCGCCGGTGCCCTGCTCACCGGCTGGACCAAGGACGCCCGCATCACCGGCGCCACCCTCACGGCCGCACCGCGCGCGGGCGCCAAGGTCCCCTTCGCCGTGAAGGGCACGGTCGCCTTCGGCAAGGCGAGCAAGCCGGTGGCGTACGACAGCGCGCTGACCGTGGTGCGGCGGGCGGAGGACGGCAAGCCGCTCGTCGACTGGCACGCGTCCGTGGTCCACCCCGACCTGGCCGACGGGGACACCCTGGTGACCGGCGAGGCCGGTGATCCGCCGGTCAAGGCGCTCGACCGCGACGGCGGTGAGCTGACCGCGAAGAAGTACCCGTCCCTGGGCACCGTCCTGGACGGACTGCGCGAGAAGTACGGCAAGAAGGCCGGCGGCACCGCGGGGGTCGAGCTGCGGGTGGTCCGCGGCAAGGCGTCGAAGGCGAAGAAGGCCTCCGACAAGACGCTGCTGGAGCTGAGCGAGGGCACCCCCGGCACCGTGCGGACGACGCTGAGTCCGTCTCTCCAGGCCGCCGCCGAGAAGCAGGTCGCGAGCGCCGCGCGGGCGTCGGTCGTGGTGACCCGCGCCTCCACCGGCGAGATCCTGGCCGTGGCCAACAGCAACCCGAACTTCAACACGGCGTTCCAGGGCTCGCTGGCGCCCGGCTCCACCATGAAGGTCGTCACCTCCTCGCTGCTCATCGAGAAGGGCCTGGCGTCGGCGAACAAGGCGCATCCGTGCCCGAAGTACTTCAGCTACGGCGGCTGGAAGTTCCAGAACGACGACAAGTTCGAGATCAAGGGCGGCTCCTTCAAGGCGAGCTTCGCGCGCTCCTGCAACACGGCCTTCATCAGCCAGGCGGGCAAGCTCGACGACGACAGCCTGACCAAGCAGGCCCAGCAGGTCTTCGGCCTGTCGTCGAACAACTGGGCGATCGGCGTGCCGACCTTCGACGGCGCGGTGCCGGTCCAGTCGGCGGCCCAGAAGGCGGCGGAGCTGATCGGCCAGGGCGGGGTGCGGATGAACCCGCTGAACATGGCGTCGGTGGCGGCCACGGTGAAGTCGGGCACCTTCCACCAGCCGTACCTGGTCGCCCCGTCGGTCGACGGCCGCAGCCTGGCGAAGGCCCCGCGCACGATGTCCGCGGACACGCTGTCGCAGTTGCGGGAGCTGATGAACTACACGGCCGCGCACGGCACGGCGGCCGAACCGATGGCGGGACTCGGCCCGGACTACGGCGCCAAGACGGGCTCCGCCGAGGTCGACGGGCAGAAGCAGCCCAACGGCTGGTTCACGGCCTACCGCGGCGACCTCGCGGCGGCGGGCGTGGTGCAGCAGGGCGGTCACGGCAGCGAGTCGGCGGGACCGATCGTGGCGGCACTGCTGAAGGCGGGCGCCTAGGACGGACCGGTCCGGGCGGACCGGTCCGGGCGGACCGGGACGGGCGGCTAGCGGGTCAGCTGCCGGCCCGTCGGGCTCGTCGCCGTGTAGGTGCGGCGCAGGAAGCGCAGCAGCGCCTTGGACTCGAACTGCACGACCGAGACGCCCTGCGGGGAGTGGAACTCGACGATGGCCTGGACGCGTCCGCAGGGCCAGACGCGGACCTCCCCGCTGCCGGCCGGGGCGCGCAGCCCCTGTTCCAGCAGGGTGCGGGCGATGCTCCACTCACGGCCGCCGGGGAGTCCGACCCGCACGGTGCGCGGGTCCTCGTCGGGGTCGTAGTGCAGGGCGACGGGAACGGCGCTCCGTTCCTCCTCGGCCAGGTCCGCGTCCGTGACGATGTGGGCTCGCGCGTACTGCTCGACTACAGACATCTGCCGCCCTCTCACTCTGCGTGACCTGTGCGGAATCTGTGCGTCCACCCCTTCTCCAATGTCGCACATTTCCCCGCCCTCGCCCGCCGGGGCGGGCGCATCTCACATGTGCGATACACGAACCTCATCGCGCGTCCCACAGCAGGACTCCCTCGCTCTTGCAACCTATTCGCATTAAGCCACTATCATCGAACGGTGCACGTACCCGACGGATTCATCAACGCCCCGACCTCCGCCGTGACCGGAGTCGTCGCCGCGGGCGCCATCGCCGTGAGCCTGCGAGGGGCACGCCGCGAACTCGACGAACGCACGGCGCCGCTGGCCGGCCTGGTGGCCGCCTTCATCTTCGCCGTACAGATGCTCAACTTCCCCGTCGCGGCCGGAACAAGCGGCCATCTGCTCGGCGGTGCCCTCGCGGCGATACTCGTGGGCCCCTTCACCGGGGTCCTGTGCGTGTCCGTCGTCCTGCTGATGCAGGGCATCCTCTTCGCCGACGGCGGCCTGACCGCGCTCGGCGTGAACATCACCGACATGGCGGTCGTGACGACGGTGGTGGCCTACGCCGTCTTCCGCGGACTGCTGAAGGTCCTGCCGCGCGGCCGCCGTTCCGTCACCGTCGCCTCCTTCGCCGCCGCGCTGCTGTCCGTGCCGGCGGCGGCCCTCGCCTTCACGCTGATCTACGCGGTCGGCGGCACCACCGACGTGGCGATCGACAAGGTGGTCACCGCGATGGTCGGCGTGCACGTGCTGATCGGCGTCGGCGAGGCCGCGATCACCGCGCTGACGGTCGGCGCCGTCATCGCCGTACGGCCGGACCTCGTGTACGGGGCGCGCGGGCTGCGGCAGCGGCTCCGGCTGCGGGTGCACGGCGAGCTGGTGGACGTGCCCGCCGCCGAGGGGACGCGCGCGGCGCCCGTCGCGGCGCGCGCCTCCCGCCGCACGCTGTGGGCGACCGGCCTGGTCACCTCCCTCGTCCTCGCCGGCTTCGTCAGCTTCTACGCCTCCTCGGACCCGGACGGCCTGGAGAAGGTCGCCGCCGACAAGGGCATCGACGACAGGACCGAGGAGCACGCCGCCGCGGACTCCCCGCTCGCCGACTACGGCGTCGAGGACGTCGACGACGCCCGGCTGTCCGGCGGGCTCGCGGGCGTCATCGGCGTCGGCACGACCGTCGTGGCGGGCAGCACCGTGTTCTGGGCGGTCCGCCGCCGGCGCGGCTCCGACGCGTCCCCGACCGCCGTCGAGAACGTCTGACATGGGCGCCGGGCACGCCCACCGGCTCTACCGGCACGGACACTCGCCGGTGCACTCCCTGCCGCCGCACACCAAGCTCGCCGCCACGTTCGCGTTCGTCGTGGTCGTGGTGTCGACACCGCGCGAGGCGGTGTGGGCGTTCGGCCTGTACGCCGTCCTGCTCGGCGTCGTCGCGTTCCGGGCGCGCGTCCCGGCCGGCTTCCTGCTGAAACGGCTGCTGATCGAGGTGCCGTTCGTCGCGTTCGCCGTGCTGATGCCGTTCGTGGCCGAGGGCGAGCGGGTGGACGTCCTGGGACTGTCCCTCAGCGTCGACGGACTGTGGGGCGCCTGGAACGTGCTCGCCAAGGGCACCCTCGGCGTGGCCGCCTCGGTCCTGCTGGCCTCCACCACCGAACTGCGCGAACTCCTCCTCGGCCTCCAGCGCCTGAAGCTGCCGCCGCTGCTCGTGCAGATCGCCTCCTTCATGATCCGCTACGGCGACGTCATCACGGACGAGATGCGGCGCATGCGGATCGCGCGGGAGTCACGCGGCTTCGAGGCGAGCGGCGTCCGGCACTGGGGCGTCCTCGCGAAGTCCGCGGGCGCCCTGTTCATCCGCTCCTACGAACGCGGGGAGCGCGTGCACCTGGCCATGGTCAGCCGGGGGTACGCCGGTGCCATGCCGGTGATCGACGAGGTGACCGCCTCGCGCGCGCAGTGGTCGTACGCGCTGACCCTGCCGCTGGCCGCCCTCGTCGTCTGCGTGCTGGGATGGACCCTGTGACTGCTTCCCTCGAGGTCTCTGGCCTCGCCTTCGCCTACCCCGACGGCCACCAGGCCCTGTTCGGCGTGGACTTCTCGATCGCGCGCGGGGAGCGGGTGGCACTGCTCGGGCCGAACGGCGCCGGCAAGACCACCCTCGTGCTGCACCTCAACGGCATCCTGACCGGCGGCGCCGGCACGGTGACGGTCGCCGGGCTGCCCGTCGGCAAGCGGCACATGGCTCAGATCCGGCGCAAGGTCGGCATCGTCTTCCAGGACCCCGACGACCAGCTGTTCATGCCGACCGTGCGGGAGGACGTGGCGTTCGGGCCCGCGGCGGCCGGGCTGACGGGCGCGGAGCTGGAGGAGCGCGTGGACCGGGCGCTCGCGCAGGTCGGCATGGCCGACTTCAAGGAGCGTCCGCCGCACCACCTGTCCTTCGGGCAGCGCCGCCGGGTCGCCGTCGCGACCGTGCTGGCGATGGAGCCGGAGATCCTCGTCCTGGACGAGCCGTCCTCCAACCTCGACCCCGCCTCCCGCCGCGAACTCGCCGACATCCTGCGTTCCCTCGACGTCACCGTCCTGATGGTCACGCACGACCTGCCGTACGCCCTGGAGCTGTGCCCGCGCTCCCTGATCCTCAGCGAGGGCGTGATCGCGGCGGACGGACGCACGGGCGAACTGCTCGCCGACGACGCGCTGATGCGGGCGCACCGCCTGGAGCTGCCGTTCGGATTCGACCCGCGCTCCGTGACAATGGGGGCGTGACGAACGCGCGCGTGACCCGTCAGGACCGTGACGTCGAGGGCTCGCTGTCGCTGGACGAGCAGCTGTGCTTCGCGCTCTACGCGGCCCAGCGGGCGGTGACGGCCGCCTACCGGCCGCTCCTCGACGACCTCGGTCTCACCTACCCGCAGTACCTGGTGCTGCTGGTGCTGTGGGAGCGCGGCGAGACGACGGTCAAGGAGCTGGCGGCGGCCCTGCGGCTCGACTACGGCACGGTGTCGCCGCTGCTGAAGCGGCTGGAGGCGGCCGGCCTCGTGCACCGGGAACGCTCGGCGCGCGACGAGCGCTCGGTGCTCGTCGCCTGCACCGGGCGCGGGGAGGCGCTGAGGGAGCGCGCGGAGCGGGTGCCCGGCGCGCTGCTCGCGTCGACCGGGCTCGGCGCGGCGGAAGCCGTGCGGTTGCGCGAGGAGCTGTGGGGGCTCGCGGAGAAGGCGCAGGGGTCGGCGCAGCGGGGCCGCTGAGCCCTCGCGGCGACGCCTCTTACCTGCGGTTACCGCCCCCCCTCGGCCGAGCGCTTCGCCACCGGCGGGTACCTTGTGCGCGATGTAATTGGGCACAACTCCGGGGAGGTCCCGCAGTGACCGAAGGCGCCGCCGTCGACGCCGTCAATGGCGTCGGCGCGATCGACACCCGTCCGACGAAGATCATGTACGTCGCCGAGGCGACCGCCCACGGCGGCCGGGACGGCTACGTGACCAGTCAGGACGGCCGGATCGACCTGAAGGTGGCCATGCCGCCGGAGCTGGGCGGCGACGGCAACGGCACCAACCCCGAACAGCTCTTCGCGGCCGGCTACAGCTCCTGCTTCCACAACGCGCTGATCCTGGTCGGCAACCGGGCGGGATACGACCTCACCGGCTCCACCGTCGCCGCGAAGGTCGGCATCGGCCCCAACCGGACCCACGGCTACGGCCTCGCGGTCGCCCTCAGCGTCTCGCTGCCCGTGCTCGACGCGGGCCTCGCCGCCGAGCTGGTCGACGCGGCGCACCAGGTGTGCCCGTACTCGAACGCGACCCGCGGCAACATCGACGTAACGATTCTGCTGGGCTGACCGGACACCGGAATCGCGGGCCCGGCGAGGGCGTTGTCCCCTCGGTCGCAGGTGAACCGAGAGGACGTACGGACGTGGATGTGCACGGCACGGTGACCGCCGGCTTCGAGCCGGTCGGGGAGGCCTTCGCCCGCAACTTCGACACGCTCGGGGAGCGGGGCGCGGCCGTCGCCGTCTATCGGGACGGGCACAAGGTCGTCGACCTGTGGGGCGGCAGCCGGGACGTCGACGGCGGGGCGCCCTGGGAGCGGGGCACCGCGCAGATCGTGCGCTCCGCGACGAAGGGTGTCGCCGCCGCCGTCCTACTGATGCTGTGGCAGCGCGGGGAGCTGGACCTGGACGCGCCGGTGGGGGCGTACTGGCCGGAGTACAAGGCGGCCGGCAAGGACCGGACCCTCGTGCGGGACGTGCTCGCGCACCGCGCCGGGGTGCCCGTGCTGGACCGGCCGCTGACGCCGGCCGAGGCCGCCGATCCCGATCTCGGCGCCGCGGCGGTCGCCGCGCAGGCACCGGCGTGGGAGCCGGGAACGGACCACGGCTACCACGCGCAGACCTACAGCTGGCTGACCGGCGAGCTGGTGCGACGGGTCACCGGGCGGACGATCGGCGCCTGGATCGCCGAGGAGATCGCCGCGCCGGCCGGGGCCGAGCTGTGGCTCGGTCTGCCGGAGCGCGAACGGGCGCGCGTGGGACGCGTGGGGCAGACCGAGGCACCCTCGCCGACGGGTGCGCTGCGCACGCGCCCCAAGCGCGCGGTCGCCGACGCCTACGCCGACCCCGGCTCGCTCACCCGCCGCGCCTTCGCCGCGATCACCCCGCTGCCCGACGAGAACGACCCCGCCTACCGGGCGGCGGTCCTGCCCGCCTCCAACGGCATCGCCACGGCGGACGGGCTGGCCCGCTTCTACGCGTCGCTGATCGGCGGGGCCGACGGCGGCCGCCGCCTCCTCGCCCCGGAGACGGCGGCCGCGGCGCGCGGTGAGCGGTCGGCCGGGGCGGACCGGGTGCTCGTCGTGAACACCCGCTTCGGCCTCGGCTACATGCTGCACGGCGCCGCGTCGCCGCTGCTGTCCCCCACCTCCTTCGGCCACCCCGGCCGCGGCGGCCCCCTCGGCTTCGCCGACCCGGAGTCGGGCATCGCCTTCGGTTACGTCACCAACGGCTTCCGGTCGAGCGTGACGGCGGACCCGCGGGCGCAGGCACTCGTACGGGCCGTGCGGACGGCGACGACCGGCCGCTGACGGCCGTCCTCCCGCGCCCGCCTGGTCCGCCGGGTCCGCAGCGTCCGCTCATACGTGGATCGGGTGCGAGGTCCTTCCCGACGCGTCGTCGATCTCCATGTGGGCCTTCGTCAGCAGTTGCATGGCGACCTCGTTCAGCGCACGGGCGCCGGCGATCTCCTCGCCCACCCGCGGCTGGTTGGGGTCGACCCGGTGACGGCTGGCGTGCCCGTGGGCCCGGACCTCGGACCCGTCGGGCAACCTGACCAGCGCGACCGCGCGCGTGTGCTGATCGTCCTCCTCGAACTCCAACTCGACGTGCCATCCGACTGTGGTGTGCATCATGACGATCACCTCCGGAACACCTGCTTCCAGGGTGCTCCTCGACGCGCCCGCGCGCACCCACTCGGGTCACGGCAGCAGACTCGGGCAGTCGTCCGGCACGTCGATGCCGAAGTCCTCGGCGAGCACCTTGCGCACCTCCGCGTCCCGGGTCAGTTCGCGCTCGGTGACCGTGCCGTCGGCGCGGGTCTCGGTGAGGACGGCGCCGTTGAGGAGGAGGTGGCGGTCGGCGGTGACGCGCTGGGCGTAGGGGCGGCGGCTGAAGGGCGAGCGGGGGTTGGTCGCGATGTGCCAGTTGACGACCTCGAAGTCGGGGTGCTCGAACGGTTCGACGGTGAAGGCGTACTGGGCCTGCCAGGGGGTTGGGTCCCCCGCGACGTGCGTCTCCAGCACCCACAGCTCCAGAGGCCCGCGGTGCGGGGCGTGCACCAGGCGGTGGCGGCGGCCCGCGGCGCGGAACTCGGTGCCCGGCGTCAGCGGGACGGGCTCCAGGAGCGCGCCGGGGGCGCCGAAACCGACATCGGCGAGGTACGGCCCCGGCCCGCCGGGGACCTCGACGAGCAGCGCCATGTGGGTGCGCGGACGGTCCTCGAACCGTTCGGCGCCGACGACCACGCGGGCCGCAAGCCGCGTCACCCCGAAGCCGAGCGCCTCCAGGACACCCGCGAACAAGGTGTTGTGCTCGTAGCAGTAGCCGCCGCGCCGGCTGCCGACGAGCTTGGCGATCAGGTCGGCGGGGGCGAGGGAGGGGGCCGAGCCGCGGACCGGGTCCAGGTTCTCGAAGGGGATGGCGCGGGCGTGGGCCAGGTGCACGGCCTCCAGCGTGGCCGCGTCGGCACGCCGGGCGCCGCTCCAGCCGACGCGGCGGAAGTAGGCGTCGAGGTCGTCGGGGGTGAACTGAGCGCTGTCGGGCATGACTTCACCGTAGCCACAGCCGCACCGGGCCGCCTCGGACCGGGGCGGGAGCGGGCCTGGGCCTTTGGTCCCGGGTCGCGGGGACACCGGTGATCCGGCCCGGCCGGGAACGTCGTTGCGGCCGGCCGGGGCGGCCACTACCGTCCTCCGGGTGACTGCCGGGTCGGCCATGGGCCACGCACGAGTGAGGCGCCCGGCCCCGGCGTGAGCGCGAGGCGGGCCAGGGGCCCGCCGTCCCGTCTCCGCGTCCTTCCTCCCCGCCCTCCCCGCGAGGGCACCACCCTGGACACCGAGACCGGAGACCTTCCCTCACCATGCCCGTTCAGTCACCGCTTCCCCGGCTCGACCACCTCGCCGTGCACGCCCATGACCGGCAGCTCTCGGCCGAGTTCCTCGCCGCGATCCTGGGCGTGCCGGTCGGCGCGCCCTTCGGCCCGTTCCTGCCGGTCGACCTCGGCAACGGCGTCACCCTCGACTTCTACGAGAAGCGCGACGAGCCGATCCAGTCCCAGCACTACGCGTTCCTCGTGGCGGAGGAGCAGTTCGATGCGATGCTCGCCCGCCTGGACGCCGTCGGCGTCACGTACTACGCCGACCCCCGGCACACCGAACCCGGCCGCACCAACCGCCTGTTCGGCGGCCGCGGCGCGTACTTCGCCGACCCGGACGGCCACAACCTGGAGATCATGACGCGGCCGTACGCGCGGCCGTAGCGGACGGAACGGCTTCGCTCGCCGTCGCCCTCACCCCGGGTGCAGCATCAGGCCGATGCCCACCACGAGGAGGGCGGCGGCGGCGATGCGCGGCGCGCCGAAGCGTTCCTTGAAGAAGACCGCGCCGATCGCCGCCCCGACGATGATCGACGACTCGCGCAGGGCGGAGATCGGGGCCAGTTCGGCGCGCGTCTGGGCCCACAGGACGAGGGCGTACGCGGTGACCGAGAGGGCCGCGCCGAGGAGGCCGAGGGCCGCGTGGGGGCGGAGGAGGGCCAGGGTTCCGCCGCGTCGGCGGAGGAGGACGTACAGGGGCAGGACCGTGCCCTGGACGGCCATCAGCCAGGCGATGTAGCCGAGGGAGGACCCGGACGCGCGGACGCCGAGGCCGTCGACGACCGTGTACGCGGCGATGGTCAGGCCGGTCGCCAGCGCCGCGCCGATCGCCGCCCAGTCGGGGCGCCGTCCGCGCAGACCCCACAGGGCGACGCCGGTGAGGCCCGCGCAGGACACGGCGATCCCGGCGGCGGCCCAGCCGTCGGGCACCTCGTGCGCGAACACGGCGGCCAGGACCGTCACGACGAGAGGCGCCGAGCCGCGCGCGATCGGGTACGCCTGCCCGAAGTCCCCGAGCCGGAACGAGCGCATCAACAGCGCGTAGTAGGCGATGTGGACCACGGCCGAGACCAGCAGGTACGGCCACGCCGCCGCCGCGGGGAACGCCGCGAACGGCGCCATCGCGAGGCCGATGAGCAACCCGCCGCCCGAGATGAGGGTGAAGCCGGTGAGCTTGTCGGTGATCCGGTGGGCGATCGCGTTCCAGCTTGCGTGGGTGACCGCGGCGAGCAGGACCGCCGAGGTGACCAGCGGCGTCACGCGGTGCGCTCGCGCACGTCCACGACGGCGGCGCCGGCGTGTCCGACGAGTTCCCCGGGCGCCGTGGGGAACACGGTGTGCGGGGTGCCGGCCGCGGCCCGGGCCACGTCGGGAAAGCGGCGGATACGCGGGTGCGGGTCGCCCGGTCCGGGGGCGTCCAGGGCCCCGGCGGAACGGGGGTGGACTCCGGAGGTCCCGGCGACCCCGGCGGTCGTGGAGTTTCCGGGCTCGTCGGCGTCAGTGGCGGCTGTCGTCGTCATGCACCGCACGGTAGCGGTGCGGTGCACGGGCGGGTGAACGGATCGACCGCCGCCTCCGCCGCCCACCGTGGCGGGCCGTCCTCGCGGGTGCGGGCCCCGCGCACGTCAGGACGGCGCGCCCGCCCCCGGAAGAGGGGGCCGGGCGCGCCGCCGGTGAGGGTGTGTCAGTGACGGTCGCCGCGGTCGTGGCGGTCGCCACCGTGGTGGCGGTCGTAGCGGTCGCCACCGTGGTGACGGTCTCCGCGGTCGTGGCGGTCGTCGCCCTGGTGGCGGTCGTAGCGGTCGTCGCCGTGGTGGCGGCCGCCCCAGGACTCGGCGTCGACGAAGCGGTTGCGGTCGTTGCGCAGGGTGGCCGTGTCGGCGCGGTTGTCCCACACCTCGCGGCGGCGGTCCTGGAACAGGTCGGTGCGGGTGTCGCGGCCCTCACCGGTGTGGATCCTGACGGTGGCACGGGGGGCCAGGCGGTAGTAGTCGAAGGTGTAGACGCGGCCGTCCCGGTTCGACAGCCTCCACCCGTCCAGGTTGATCGCGTGGCGGGTGGTGTTGGTGAGCTCGACCCACTCCCTGTTCAGGGAACGGTTGGAGCGGTCGTCACGGCCGCCCGGCGCGTCGTACTGGACGGCGCTGATCTCCACCTTCGGCCGCTCGTCGCGCGAGTGGTCGGCGGCGGACGCCGGCAGCGCCACCGCGCCGACCACGGCGGCGGCCGCGAGGCCTGCGGCGGCGAGACGACGGGCGGAAACAACGGAAGCAGACACAAGGTCTCCTAGTTTTGTGCGAGTTGCGACCGTATCGGCCGCAGAACCCACACTTGACCACCACACATCCCGCAAGGGGCCGATTGACGCCTCACGTTACGAATCATCCATATTCCGGTGACAGTAGCGTTCTATGTCCATCTATGCGTTGAAGGCATGGAGCCGTTGCCGGGTCTGCCCTGCGGGCCCTCCCGGTGATCGGGCGTCACCCGAAAGTGGGTCACAACGGGCAGGGCGAACAAAAGGCCGGTGAGGGCGCCCCGTCCCCACGGAGCCCTCACCGGCCTTCTCTCACCGCGCCCGCTCAGCGCGGCGTCATGCGCGGACCGGTTCCCGGTCCTTGTCGGGGTCCGGGTCCGCGTCGCGGGAGTCGAGGGCCTTGAGTCCCTCGCCCTCGACGTCCACATCGGGCAGGGCCCGGTCCAGCCACCTCGGCAGCCACCAGGCCTTCTCGCCGAGCAGGGCCAGGACGGCCGGGACGATCGCCATGCGGACCACGAACGCGTCGAAGAAGACGGCGATCGCCAGTCCGAAGCCGATCATCTTGATCATCTGCTCGCTGGACGTGATGAAGCCGCCGAAGACGGCCATCATGATGATCGCGGCGGCGGCCACGACCCGTGAGCTGTGCCGGAACCCGGTGACGACGGCCTGGGCCGGCGTCTCGCCTTGGACGTGGGCCTCCCGCATGCGGGTCACCAGGAACACCTCGTAGTCCATGGCGAGACCGAAGACCACGCCGACCATGAAGATCGGCATCATCGACATGATCGGGCCGGTCTCCTCGACGCCGAGCAGGCCGCCGAACCAGCCCCACTGGAACACCGCGACGACGGCGCCGAGCGCGGCGAGCACGCTGAGCAGGAAGCCGAGGGCCGCCTTCAGCGGGACCAGGACGGAGCGGAAGACCACGATGAGGAGGAGGAAGGCGAGGCCCACCACCAGTCCCAGGTAGGGGATCAGCGCGTCGTTGAGCTTCTGCGAGAAGTCGATGTTCATCGCGGTGGTGCCGGTGACCAGGACCTCCGCGCCGGTGTCGGCCCTGACGCCGGTGCCCTCGGCACGGATGGCGTGCACCAGGTCCTCGGTCCGGGTCGAGGACGGCTTGGAGTCCGGGATCACGGTGATCGTCGCGGTGTCGCCGGCCTTGTCGAAGGCGGCCGGGGTGACCGTCACGACGTCCTCGAGGCCCTCGATCCCGTCCGTGACGGTGCTGACCGCGCCCCGCGGGTCGTCGCTCTTCCGGGCGTCGACGACGATCGTCAGGGGGCCGTTGAAGCCGGGCCCGAAGCCCTCCGACAGCAGGTCGTAGGCCCGGCGCTGCGTGGTGGACGTGGGCTGCGAGCCCTCGTCGGGGAGGCCCAGTTCGAGCTGGGTGACCGGGACGGCGATCGCCCCGAGGCCGACCACGCCGAGCAGCAGGACGGCGGCCGGGCGGCGGACGACGAAGCTCGCCCAGCGGGTGCCGAGGCCGGGCCCGGCCGGGGCCGCCGGCCGGGACGCCGCCGCCTTCTCCGCCCGTCCGGCCCGGCCGGGGCCGCGCCGCTCGCGCTTCTCGCCCACCGGGTGGATCCTGCGGCCCGCGAAGCCGAGCAGCGCCGGGATCATGGTGAGGGCGATGAGGACGGCGACGACGACCGTGCCCGCGGCGGCGAGGCCCATCTTGGTGAGCATCGGGACGTTGACGACCGCGAGGCCCGCCAGGGCTATCACGACGGTGAGACCGGCGAAGACCACGGCCGACCCGGCGGTGCCGGTGGCGCGGCCCGCCGCCTCCTCCCGGTCCCGGCCGTCGGCGAGTTCGCCGCGGTAGCGGGAGACGATGAACAGCGCGTAGTCCATGCCGACCGCGAGGCCGATCATCAGCGCGAGGGTGGAGGTGGTGTCGCCGAGGTCGAGCGCCTCGGCGAGGGCGGTGATGGTGGAGACGCCGATGCCGACGCCGATGATCGCGGTCAGCAGCGGGAGTCCGGCCGCGACCAGCGAACCCAGGGTGACGACGAGGACGACCGCGGCGATGGCGATGCCGACGGCCTCGCCGGCCGCTCCGGGCTCGGCCCCGGCCTGGAGGGCGTCACCGCCGATGTCGACGGTCAGCCCGGCGGCCCGTGCGTCGTCCCCGGCCGCCTCCAGGGCGTCCCTGGTCGTGTCGGCCAGCTCCATGCCGGGGACCTCGTACTTCACCGACGCGTAGGCGACCGTGCCGTCCTTGCTGACGGCGTTCGTCGTGAACGGGTCGGTGACCGAGACGACCTCGGAGCCGGCGCTCAGTTCCTCGACGGTCTTCGCGACGGTCGCCCTGTTGCCGGCGTCCGTCATCTTCTGGCCCTCGGGCGCCTTGAAGACGATGCGTCCGGTCCCGCCGTCGGCGCCGGCGCCGGGGAACCGCTGTTCCAGCAGGTCGAAGGCCTTCTGCGCCTCGGTCCCCGGGATGGAGAAGGAGGTGGTGCCCGGTGCGGGCGCGGAGGCCGCGCCGACGCCCGCGAGCGTCAGCAGGGCGACCCATATCAGGGCGACGAGGCGCCGTCGCCGGAAGGCGAGCCGGCCCAGTCGGTGGAGGAACGTGGCCATGGAGGCGTACTCCCGGTCAGGTCGTGGGGTGGAGGGGCAGGGGTGACCGACCCGGCGGGGAGGCAGGGGTGATCGGCCCGACGACGTGAGCGGTTGGCGTCAGGAGGTGGCGACCGCGGGGACGGTCAGGAGGTGGCGGGGATGCCGAGGGCGGGGAGGACCACGGCGTCGATGTACGAGGTGAGGAAGGCCTGCGTGGGTGGCTGGTCGTCGAGCAGGGCCCGGGTGGCGAAGCCGCCGATCATCATGTGCAGGAGGAACTCCAGCGCGGGGCAGTCCGCACGGACCTCGCCCCGGTCGACGGCCCGCTGGATCACCTGGTGGAAGCCCGCCATCTCGGGCTCGACGAGCTGTGCCCGGAACGCCCTGCGCAGGTCGGCGCTGTTGTGCATCGCCATGGCGACGCCCCGCATGAGCGCCGAGTTCTGCTCGATGGTGCAGTCGTCCTCGAGCCGGATCAGCGCGTGCAGATCGCCCCGGAGCGAGCCGGTGTCGATGCCCTCGCCGTGATCCGGCTTGCTGTGCTTGATGGCCTTCACGACCAGGTCGGCCTTGCCGCCCCACTGGCGGTAGAGCGTGGCCTTGCTGGACCGGGTGCGGGCGGCGACGGCGTCCATGGTCAGGGCGTCGTAGCCGACCTCTCGGAGCAGGTCGAGCACGGCCGCGTACAGCTCGGCCTCGCGCTCGGGCGTGATGCGACTGCGACGCGCCGTCGCGACCTCAGTCATGCCACTCACCTTCCGGCTCCGGTACGGACTCGTCCCGTACATCAAGAAGATACCCTGCGCCCTTTCGAAACGAAACGGTTTCGTACGTGCCCTGGCTCACGTCCGTCAAGAACCCATAAGTTGCCCGGCCCCCGGTGCCGGAAAAGCATGGGAACGTGACCTACTTGCGCCTGCCGCACCTCAGCGGTGACCAGTTGTGCTTCGTGGCCGAGGACGACCTCTGGCTGGCCCCGCTCGACGGACCCGGCCGCGCCTGGCGGCTCACCGCCGACCGCACCAAGGCCGGCCACCCCCGCTTCTCGCCCGACGGCAGCCAGGTCGCCTGCACGAGCTGGCGCAGCCTCGTGCCCGAGATCCACCTGGTCCCCGTGGACGGCGGTCCCGGACGGCGGCTGACGTACTGGGGCAGCCCCGACACCCGCGTCTGCGGCTGGACGCCGGACGGCGACATCCTCGCCGTCGGCTCCCACGGCGAACCCTTCTCCTATTTCACCTGGGCCTACAAGGTCTCCCCCGACGGCTCCCCCGGCCGCAAACTCCCCTGGGGTCCGGTCACCGACCTCCAGAGCGCCGACCTCGACGGCGAACGCCGCACCCTGCTCCTCACCGGCACCCCGCCGCACGAGCCGGCCTCCTGGAAGCGGTACCGGGGCGGCGCCACGGGCCGGCTCTGGCTGCACGGACAGCGGCTGCTCGCCGACCTGGAGGGCCACCTCGCCGCCCCCATGCTCGTCGGCGGCCGGGTCGCCTTCCTCTCCGACCACGAGGGCGTCGGCAACCTCTACTCCTGCGCCCACGACGGCTCCGACCTGCGCCGGCACACCGACCACGACGCCTTCTACGCCCGCAACGCCGCCAGCGACGGCACCCGCGTGGTCTACCAGTGCGCCGGGGACCTCTGGATCGTCGACGACCTGTCCCCGGACTCCGCGCCGCGCCGGATCGACGTACGGCTCGGCGGGCCGCGGACCGGACGGCGGCGCTACCCGATCCCGGCCGCGCAGCACGTGGACGGGATCTCGGTCGACGAGACCGGGCGGGCGAGCGCGGTCGTCGTGCGCGGCAGCCTGTACTGGCTCACCCATCGCGACGGGCCCGCGCGGACCATCACCGACCCGCCCGGGGCACGGGTCCGGCTCCCCGAGATGCTCGGCTCGGGCGGGCAGGTCGCCTACGTGACGGACGCGGAGGGCGAGGACGCCGTCGAGATCGCCTACCTGCCGCGCGCGAGCGGCGACCGCGCGCCGCGGCGACTGGCCTCCGGCGGCCTCGGCCGGGTGCTGGAGATGGTCTCCGATCCGGCGGGCGAACGGCTGGCGATCGCCTCGCACGACGGTCGCCTGCTGCTGGTGACGGTGCCCGACGAAACGGTGTCCGACGAAGCGGCGGACGCGGGCGGGACGGGGCCTTCGGAAGGCGGGGAGGCCGGGGAGACAGACGGCTCCGGCGGCTCCGGCGGTGAGGTCGTCGAGTTGATCCGGTCGGTCAACGGGCCGGTGCGCGATCTCGCGTTCTCTCCCGACGGGGGCTGGCTGACCTGGTCGCATCCGGGGATCGGGCGGTCGCTGCGGCAGATCAAGATGGGCCGGATCTGCGGACCGGGCAGGGGCGACGCACTGATCGTCGACGTGACGAACGGGCGCTTCGAGGACGAGAACCCGGTCTTCACGCGCGACGGACGCTATCTCGCCTTCCTCTCCTGGCGCGGCTTCGACCCGGTGTACGACGTCCACACCGGCGACCTGTCCTTCCCGCTCGGCTGCCGCCCCTACCTGGTGCCGCTGAACTCCGCGACCCCGTCCCCCTTCGCCCTCACCCCCGAGGGACGGCCGGCCGCGGGCGGGCTCGACCCGGCCGAGGACGAGGGCGGCGACGGCACGGTGAGCGTCGAGGTCGAGGGGCTGGCGAGCCGGGTGACACCGTTCCCGGTGCCCGCCTCCAAGTACTCGGCGCTGTTCCCTGTCGCGGGCGGCGGTCTGGTCTGGCTGCGCTGGCCGATCTCCGGGGCGCTCGGCGAGACCTTCGCCAACCCCGACGACACCAGCGGCCGGCCGACTCTGGAGCACTTCCACCTCGGCAAGGCGAAGAGGTCCGAACTCGTCGAGCACCTCGACTGGTTCGCGGTCAGCGGCGACGGCAGCCGGCTGGTCGTCGTCGACGAGGGCGAGCTGCGCGCGGTGCCCGCCACCGAGTCCGGCGACCTCGACTCCACGGTCTGGATCGACCTGCGCCGCATCCTCCACGAGGTCGACCCTGGCGCCGAGTGGCGGCAGGCCTACGCGGAGGCGGGCCGGCTCATCCGCGCCTACTTCTGGGACCCGGGGATGTGCGGCATCGACTGGGACGCGATCCTGGACCAGTACCGGCCCCTGGTCGAACGGGTCGCCTCCCCGGACGAGTTCGCCGACCTGCTCCGGGAGGTCCTCGGCGAGCTCGGCACCTCCCACGCCTACGTCACCGCCGCCCGCCGCAACGAGGGCCCCGCGCACTACCAGCGCCGGCAGGGGCTCCTCGGCGCCAACCTCGTCTGCCGGGACGGCCGTTGGACGGTCAAGCGGATCCTGCCCGGCGACTCATCCGACTCCAGGGCGCGGTCACCGCTGGCCGGGACCGGCATCCGCGAGGGCGCGGTGCTCACCCATGTCGACGGGCGGCCGGTGGACCCGGTCACCGGTCCCTTCCCGCTGCTGGCAGGAGCGGGCGGTACGACGGTGGAGCTGACGTTCACCCCCGCCGAGGGCGAGACCGGGCGGACCCGGCGGGTCGCCGTCGTCCCCCTCGTCGACGAACGGCCGCTGCGCTACCAGGACTGGGTCGCCAAACGGCGCGAGGTCGTGCGGGAGTTGAGCGGCGGGCGATGCGGCTATCTGCACATCCCCGACATGGGCGGCTCCGGCTGGGCCCAGTTCAACCGCGACCTGCGGATGGAGGTGTCCCGGCCCGCACTGATCGTGGACGTCCGCGGCAACGCGGGCGGGCACATCAGCGAACTCGTGGTGGAGAAGCTGACCCGCACCATCCTCGGCTGGGACCTCACCCGCGACGCCCAGCCCGTGTCGTACGCCTCCAACGCGCCCCGCGGCCCCGTGGTCGCCCTCGCCGACGAGGCGACCTCCTCCGACGGCGACATGATCACGGCCGCGTTCAAGCTGCTGGGACTCGGGCCGGTGGTGGGGCAGCGGACGTGGGGCGGGGTGGTCGGCATGACCGGACGGCACCGGCTCGGCGACGGGTCGGTCATCACCGTGCCGATGAACGCGGCGTGGTTCGACGCCTACGGGTGGTCGGTGGAGAACCACGGCGTCGCCCCCGACCTGGAGGCGCTGCGGACCCCGCTGGACTGGGCGGAGGGACGGTACGCACAGCTCGACGACGCGGTGTCGCTGGCGCTGGCCCTGCTGGAGACGGAGCCGCCGGCGTCCCCGCCGAGCCTCGCCGACGCGCCCGACAGGTCCCGCCCCCGGCTGCCCCCGCGGGGGCGTTGAGGGTGCGTCGTCGGGCGCGGCCGGCCCTCACCGGCCCGCACCCGAGGACGCGCCCCCCACGAACGCGGGGTGCCCCCCTTCACGGAGGGCACCCCTCTGCGCTCAAGCCCAGCGGCGAGCGTTACCGCATCGCCTCGGGGTCGAAGTCCGCGTCGTAGCGGTCCTCCTCGTCCCGGACCGTGCGCTGCGGGTCCTGCCCGCGCTCGTGCTCGCGCTCACGCTCGCGGTCACCGCGCTGCCGGCCGCGCTCCGTGGCCCGTTCCTTCGTCTCGTCCATCTTCTGCTTGGCCTTGTCCTGCCACTGCTCGGCCTGGTCCTGGAACTTGTCCTTCATACCCATGTGGGTTCACTCCCGGATGAGGGTGAGGGGATCGGCCCTTGGTCGGGCCTCGACCAGATTCACACGGCACGACATTCCGCGCATTTCGATCAACTACGCTGCGTAGCGCGGGCTTGTTCGTCGGCCGCTCCCCCCGCTCCGACCAGGCCCGTCCGCATGCCCCGCAGCCGGGGCTCGAACCGCTTCATCTCCCGCTGCCCGACAGTCCCGATGAGCCCCGGCAGGTATCCGCGGACCCCCTGCATCCCGCGCAGCCACCACTGGCCGTACACGTGCGGGGAACGCCGCTCGATGCCGGCGACGATCCGGTCCACGGCCGGTCCGAGCGGGTACGTCTTGTTCGACGGCCAGGGCAGCCGCTGGCGCAACTCCCGCATCACGTCCTCCTGATCGGCGCCGCGCACCATGTCGGTGTCGGTCCAGGACAGGTAACCGACACCCACCCGCACGCCCTTGTGGCCGACCTCGGCGCGCAGGCAGTGCGCGTACGCCTCCACACCCGACTTGGAGGCGCAGTACGCCGTCATCATCGGGGCCGGGGTGATCGCCGCGAGGGAGGCGATCTGCAGGAGGTAGCCGCGGCTCTCCGTCAGCACCGGCAGGAAGGCGCGGGCGGTGACCGCCGAGCCGATGAGGTTGACCTCGATGACCCGGCGCCAGGCCTCCGGGTCGGAGTCGGCGAACGGACCGCCGGTGGCCACGCCCGCGTTGGCGACCACGATGTCCACCTTGCCGAAGCGCGCCTTCACCTCCTGGGCGACCCGGGCCATCGCCACGTGGTCGGTGACGTCGGCGTACCAGTGGTCGGCGTCGCCGTGCAGCCGCTCCGCGACCGTCTTCAGCGCGTCGGGCTCCAGGCCGACCAGCGCGACGCTCGCCCCGCGCGCCGAGAGCTTGCGCGCGAGCAGCTCGCCGACGCCCCGTGCCGCGCCGGTGACGACCGCGACCTGTCCTTCGAGGCTCACCTTGCTCATGCGCCCTCCTTCGTGGCTGTGTGGGTGGTGACGAGGTCCCGGATCGTGCCGGTGACCAGCTCCGGTGCCTCCACCGGCGTCATGTGGCCGAGTCCGGGCAGCACCGTCAGGCCGGCGCAGACCGGCAGGGCCTCGGCGAGCCGACGGGCGTGCACGGGTGGGGTCATCCGGTCCGCCGACCCCACGATCACCGCCGTCGGCACCCGCAACTCCCGTACGGCGTGGTCGAGATCGAGCAGGTCGAGGACGTTCGACCAGGCGTGCCGGACCCGGCGCGGGCAGGCGTGCACGATCCGCGCGCAGGCCTCCACCATGTGCGGGGCCGAACCGGCGCCCATCGTGGCGTACCTGAGGATCCGGCGGGCGACGGGCGTGACCGGGCCGAGGGGTGCCCGCGAGCCGAGGACGTGCCCGGTCAGCCAGGTCCGCAGCCGGCCCGGCCGCATCGGCAGGACGGTGGACTCCGCGACCAGCCGCGAACTGCCCGTGCTGCACAGCAGGACGGCCGCCGCGTGCTCGCGGAACGCGGGCCGGGCGGAGGCGGCCATGATGGTCATGCCGCCCATGGAGTGCCCGGCGACCACGGCCTTCTCGCCCGGCGCGAGGGTCGCGCCGAGCACGGCCTCCAGGTCGTCGGCGAGCATGTCCACGCTGCACACCGGGCTCGCCGGGGAACGGCCGTGACCGCGCTGGTCGTAGGCGATCACCCGGTGGTCGGCGGACAGGGCGCGGATCTGCGCCGCCCAGAACGCGGTCGAGCAGGTCCAGCCGTGCGCGAGGACGACCGCCGGGGCGGAGTCCGGGCCGTGCACCTCGACGTGCAGTTCGGTGCCGTCGGCGGACCGCGCGGTCAGGACACGGGCCGGGGCGGGCGGGACGTACGGGCCGAGGGCCACGGTGGTCGTCACGCGGTCACCTCCGGCCGCTCGCCGCGGTCCGCCGCGTCCGGGGCAGCCGTGGCCGCCGTCTCCCGGGCGGCCGGGGCGCGCAGGATCTCGTACTCGGCGAGGTCCACCCGCCGGGTCGCGCGGCGGAACTCGCCCGTGGTGCCCGGCCAGATGGTGGTGTTGCGGCCGTTGGCGTCGAGATACCAGCTGGTGCAGCCGCCGGTGTTCCACACCGTGCGCGTCATGCGGTCCTGCACCCGCCGGTTCCAGGCGTGCACGGCGCCGGGGCGGGCGTCGAGGGCGGCCCGGCCTCCCAGGACGTCGAGCTGGCGGAGGTAGTCCGCCATGTAGTTCAGCTGGGACTCGATCATGAGGATCATGGAGGAGTTCCCGAGGCCGGTGTTGGGGCCGATGATCGTCATCCAGTTGGGGAACCCGGCCGCCGAGGCGCCGCGCAGGGCCTCCATGCCGCCCTTCCAGCTCTCCGCGAGGGTCCGCCCGTCGGCGCCGACGACCCGCTCGGCGATCGGCATGTCCGTGACGCGGAAACCGGTGCCGAAGACGATCGCGTCGACCTCGGCCTCGCTGCCGTCGGCGGCGACGAGGGTGTTCCCGCGGATCTCGCGCAGCCCGCTCGCCACCACGTCCACGTTGGGGCGGGTGAGCGCCGGGTAGTACTCGCTGGACAGCAGGATCCGCTTGCAGCCGATGCGGTAGTCCGGGGTGAGCTTGGCGCGCAGGGCCGGGTCCTTGACCGCGCGGGCCATGTTCCGCTTGGCCAGCCGCTCGACGAAGCCGAGTTCGTTCGGGCGCTTGGTGAAGGCCTGCACCTGGAGTTCGCGGATGCCCCACAGGAGCCCGCGGCGGGCCTGCGTGGTGAACGGCAACTGCTTGTGCAGCCAGCGCTCGGCGCCGCTGATCGCCCGGTCCATGCGGGGCATCACCCACGGCGGGGTGCGCTGGAAGAGGGTGAGGCGGCCGACCTCCGGCTGGATCGCGGGCACGATCTGGATGGCCGAGGCACCCGTGCCGACCATGGCGACGCGCTTGCCGGTGAGGTCGTAGTCGTGGTCCCAGCGGGCGGAGTGGAAGACCTTGCCGGGGAAGGAGTCCAGGCCGGGGATCTCGGGGATCCTCGGATCGGACAGCGGCCCGGTGGCGGAGACGACGACGTCGGCCGAGAGCGACCCGCTCGCCGTCTCGATGTCCCACCGCAGCCGCTCCGGGTCCCACGCCATCCGCTCGACCTCGGCGTCGAAGCGGATGTGGGGGCGCAGCCGGAAGACGTCCGCGACGTGCTCCAGGTAGGCGCGGATGTGCTCCTGTCCGGAGAAGGCGCGCGGCCAGTCGGGGTTGGGCGCGAAAGAGAAGGAGTACAGGTGGGACGGCACGTCACAGGCGCACCCGGGGTAGCTGTTGTCCCGCCAGGTGCCGCCGACGCTGCTCGCCCGTTCCAGGACGACGAAGTCGGTGATCCCCTCCCGGCGCAGCCGCACCGCGGCCCCCAGTCCGCCGAACCCGGACCCGATCACCGCCACCCGCACATGCTCGTGCTCGGTCATCCCGACGCCTCCCTGCCTCGCGACACTGCGACAACTCTGCGCATCCACGACTCTGCGCATCCACGACTCTGCGACTCCGCCAGTGAACACTGGCGCAATCGGAGCGTAGAGCAGCCGCGTACCGATGGGTAGGGGGCGGGGAGAAGCAAGTTACCGGCGGTACGACATAGGCTTCCCGGGTGACGGACAAGCGGGAGTACAGGACGGAGGAGCTGGCCGGGGAGGCCGGCATCACGGTGCGCACCCTGCGCTTCTACCGTGAGCGCAAACTGCTCGCGCCACCCCGGCGCGAGGGCCGCATCGCCTGGTACGACGACCACCACCTGGCCCGCCTGCGCACCATCGCGGCCCTGCTGGAACGCGGCCACACCCTGACCGGCATCGCCGAACTCGCCGACGCCCTCGACCACGGCCGCGACGTCGCCGACCTGCTCGGCGTCGGCGGCCCCACCGAGGAGGAACCGGTCCGCCTCACCCCCGAGGAACTCGCCGCCCGGTTCGAGGGCCAGGTCACCCCGGAGAACCTCGCCGCCGCCCTCGACCTCGGCTACCTGGGCACCGACGGCGACGAGATCGTCCACATCAGCCGCCGCCTGCTGGACGTCTCCGCCGCCCTGGTCCGCGAGGGCATCCCCCTCGCCGAGGTCCTCGCCGCCGGCGCCCGCGTCCGCGACCACGCCGACGCCCTCGCGGAACTCTTCGCCGACCTGATCCTCCGCCACGCGGACGAACAGGCCCTGCCCCGCCTGCGCCCGCTGGCGCGCAGCGTGGTCGAGGCGGAGCTCTCGCTGGCACTGGACCGGCGGCTGCGGCGGGTGGACGGGCCGTGAGCCGCCGTCCGCACGCTCAGAGGTCGTAGACCACCGTCACCGGCGCGTGGTCCGACCAGCGCTCGCCGTGCGTGGCCGCCCGCTCCACCAGGCCCTTCACGGCCTTGGCCGCGAGGCCGGGCGTCGAGACATGGAGATCAATTCTCCATCCCGAATCGTTGTCGAACGCCCGTCCCCGGTACGACCACCACGTGTACGGGCCCGCGACGTCCGGGTGCAGGGCGCGGACCACGTCGACGTAACCGCCGTCCGCCGGGGCGAGGACCCGGGTCAGCCAGTCCCGCTCCTCGGGGAGGAAGCCGGAGTTCTTGGTGTTGGAACGCCAGTTCTTCAGGTCGGCCTGCTGGTGGGCGATGTTCCAGTCGCCGCAGACCAGGACCTCGCGGCCGTCGGCGGCGGCGCGTTCGCGCAGGTCCTTGAGGTGGGCCAGGAACTCGCCCATGAAGCGGACCTTCTCGTCCTGGCGGTCGGTACCGACCTCGCCGGACGGGAGGTAGAGGGAGGCGACCGTCACACCCGGCAGGTCGGCCTCGACGTAGCGGCCCGACGTGTCGAACTCGGCGGAGCCGAAGCCGACGCGGACGGCGTCCGGTTCGCGGCGGGTGTAGAGGGAGACGCCCGCGCGGCCCTTGGCGGCGGCGGGCGCGTGGGTGACGTGCCAGCCCTCGGGGGCGCGGACCGCCTCGGGCAGCTGCTGCGGTTCGGCGCGCACCTCCTGGAGGCACAGCACATCGGCGGAGGTGTCGGCGAGCCACTCCACGAAGCCCTTCTTCGCGGCGGCCCGCAGCCCATTCACGTTCACGGAGGTCACGGTCAGCACCCCGGCACGATACCGGCACACTGGACGAGGTCCGTTTCCTTCCCGCCCCCTACAGATGCATGGATGTACCTTGAGCAGCATGAATATACGCCGTGTCGCTTTCGACCACCCGGACGCCGTCAAGCTCAACGACGAGGTCCAGGCCGAGTACCACGAGCGCTACGGCGACGGCGGTGACGCCACGGTGCTGGCGCCCGCCGACTTCGACCCGCCGCGCGGCGTGTACCTCATCGCCTACGACGAGCTGGACCGGCCGGTCGCCACGGGCGGCTGGCGCAGCCAGGACGAGAACGGCGAGGGGAACCGGGACGGGGACGCCGAGCTGAAACGGATGTTCGTGGTCAGGCAGGCGCGGGGGCGCGGGCTGGCCCGCCGGATCCTCGCCGAGCTGGAGGAGGACGCCCGCGCGGCCGGGCGGCTGCGCATGGTGCTGGAGACCGGCACCCAGCAGCCGGAGGCCATCGCGCTGTACACCTCCAGCGGCTACGAGCCGTGCGCCAAGTTCGGCTACTACCGCTTCCACGAGGCCAGCCGCTGCTACGCCAAGCCGCTCGGTTCCTGAGGCGGGCCGCGCCGCACCTCGACCGGGGAGAACCTCACTTGAGGAACGCCAGGACGGCGAGGACCCGCCGGTTGGCGTCGTCGGAGACCGGCAGGTCGAGTTTGGCGAAGATGTTCGAGGTGTGTTTGATGACGGACCGTTCGGTGATCACCAGGGACTGGGCGATCGAGGCGTTGGAACGGCCCTCGGCCATCAGCGCCAGCACCTCCCGCTCGCGCGGGGTGAGGCGGGCGAGGGAGCCGGTGGGGCCGTTGCTGTCCTTGGCGAACAGCTTGGCGACGACGTCGGGGTCCATGGCGGTGCCGCCGGCGGCGACCCGGCGGACGGACTCCACGAACTGGTCGGGGTCGAAGACGCGGTCCTTGAGGAGGTAGCCGATGCCGCCGCTGCCGTCGGCGAGCAGCTCACGCGCGTAGAGCTGCTCGACGTACTGGGAGAGGACGAGCACCGGCAGGCCCGGGACCTTCCTGCGGGCCGCCAGGGCGGCCTGGAGGCCCTCGTCGGTGAAGGTGGGCGGGAGGCGTACGTCGACGATCGCGACGTCGGGCCGCTCGTCGACGAGGGCCCGTAAGAGGCTGGGCCCGTTGTCGACGGCGGCCACGATCTCGAAGTCGTACGCCTCCAGCAGCCTCACCAGGCCGTCGCGCAGGAGGAACAGGTCTTCGGCTAGGACAACGCGCAAGGGATCTCCAGGGTGAGGGTGGTGGGTCCGCCCACCGGGCTGTGGACCGCCAGCACGCCGTCGAAGGCGGCGAGGCGGCGCTCGATGCCGCGCAGGCCGGTGCCGCGCGAGGGGTCGGCCCCGCCGTGGCCGTCGTCGCTGACCTGGGCGCGGATCCGGCCGTCGGCGTACCAGAGGTCGACGTCGACGTGGGTGGGGGCGGCGTGCTTGGCCGCGTTGGTGAGGATCTCGGAGACGGCGAAGTAGAGGGCGGACTCGACGGGGGCGTCGGCGCGGCCGGGCAGTTCGGCGGTGACGGAGACGTCGAGCGGGCTGTCCATGGCCAGGGCGCGGACGGCGTCGGCGAGGCCGCGGTCGGCGAGGACCGGCGGGTGGATGCCGCGGATCAGGTCGCGCAGCTCGTTCAGGGCGCTGGCGGAGGCCTTGCGGGTGTCGGCGAGGATCTCGCGGACCGCCTCCGGGTCCTTGGCGAGGAGCTGCTCGGCGACGCCGAGGTTCATGCCGAGGGCGACGAGCCGGGCCTGGGCGCCGTCGTGCAGGTCGCGCTCGATGCGGCGCAGTTCGGCGGCGGAGCTGCTGACGACCTCGGAGCGGGTGCGGGTGAGGTGCAGGACCTTGCGGGAGGTCTCGGTGGGGGCGAGGAGGGTGCGGGCGAGCTGGGCGTGGGCGCGCATCAGGGCGGGGGCGGAGACCAGGCCGATCAGCAGGGTCGGGATACCCAACCCCAGTGCGTACAGGGCGCTCTGACTGTCGGTCACCTTGACGAACCAGTACCAGTTGTTGCCGCCGTTGCCGCTGATGTCCTCCCACAGCATGGGCATCAGGAGGCCGAAGACGCCGAACGCGATCAGGGTGAGCGGCAGCAGGACCAGGACGATCCCGACCACCGGGTTGACCAGCATCCAGGCCAGGTCCCGCCAGGTCGCCGGGTCGGTGAGGATCCACTGGGTGCGGGTCCACCAGCTCTTGAGCCCGCCCTCGCGGGACGGCTCCGGCAGGTACGGCTCGGGGATGCCGCCCTCCAGGCGGGCGCCGGCCAGCCGGCGGGTGACGCCCACCGTGCCGCGGGCGGCGAGGGCGGCCGCCGGGATGAGGAAGAGGCCGATGCCCGCCCCGAGCAGGGAGATCGCGGTCACCAGCAGGGAGAAGAAGAAGACCTCGGCGAGGGCCAGTCCGGCCAGCGGAAGCCCGGCGACCGCGGTACGCGCGTCCTTGGCGATATTCATGCCGCAACTCCTGAGATCCGGCGGCCCGTTGCCGCCCTACGTGTTACATCCTGGTGCGCCACGTGCCGCCGATCACGGGACCATTGTCCCCTCTCGGGGGGTGTACCTGGGTACCCCTCGGACACCACACAGGGCCCTGGGGCGCGACGGCCGCAGCGGGTGGAATCGAAGGCATGACGAGCCGAGAGCGAATCCTCATCGTGGTGGCGGCCGTGGTGGCCGCCGTCCTGTGCGTGGTGACCCCGGCCGCCGCGGACGGCCGTTCGGGCCCCGGCGCCGGCACCGCCGCCGGTACCGGTGCCGGTACGGCGTCCGCACGGCAGGGCGGGAGCCTGTCCGCGCTGCTGGACGACCTGGTGCCGAAGCAGCTGGCCGAGCACCGGATCCCGGGCGCCTCCGTCGTCGTGGTGGACCGCGGCGGCCGGACGCTGACCAAGGGCTACGGACTGGCCGACGTCGAGCGGGGCGTACGCAGCGACCCGCGGCGCACCGGCTACTTCATGGCCTCCGACGCCAAGCTGTTCACGGCGGTCGCCGTGCTCCAGCAGGTGGAGAAGGGCCGGCTGAGCCTGGACGCCGACGTCAACCGGTACCTGACCGCCTTCAAGATCAAGGACAGCTACCCCGGCCACCCGGTGACCGTCCGTCATCTCCTCACGCACACCGCCGGGTTCGACACCAGCATCCTGGGCCGCGGCGGCACCGCGCCCGAACCGGCGGGCGCCCTCGGCGAGAGCCTCGGCGAGCACCAGCCCCGGCGGGTACGGCCGCCCGGCGAGGTGGCCAGCTACGACAACTACGGCGTGGCGCTCGCCGGTCACCTGGTCGAGCAGGTCACCGGGACCCCGTTCGCCACCTACGTCCACGACGCCGTCCTCGAGCCCCTCGGCATGACCGGCACCACCTTCGCCCGGCCCGACGCCCGCACCGCCGGCGCCCTCGCCCTCGGCTACCGGCCCGACGGCGGTCGGCAGCGCGCCGAGGACGGACAGTACGGCGCCTGGACGCCGACCGGAGCGGGCGCCGTCACCACCGCCGACGACATGGGCCGCCTGATGAGCGCCCTGCTCGACGACGGCGGCCCCGTCCTGACCCGCGCCTCCACCCGCGCCATGCTGCACCGCCAGTTCGCCAACGACCCCCGGCTGCCCGGCATCGGCTACCTGCTGGAGGAGCGCCTGCGGGCCGGACAGCGGCTGTGGGTGAAGGACGGCGACCTGCCCGGCTTCCACGGCAACCTGGCCCTGCTCCCCGCGTCCGGAGTCGGCGTGTACGTCGTCTACAACGGCGACGGCGTCGACGGCAGCGCCTCCTACGCCGGCCAGGAACTGGTCAACCGGGTGGCGGACCGGCTCGGTGACGGCGGCGAGGGCGCCGCGGCCACCCCCTCCGCCGTCGGCCGCGGCAACGCCGACGGCAGGCCCTCGGCAGACGCCTCGGCGCGGCTCACCCGGCAGGACGAGGCCGCGGCCTCCCCCTACTCCGGCTACTACCGCACCACCCGCACCAGCACCTCGGACCTGACCCGGGTCGCGGCGCTCACCACCTCCGTGCACGTCACCGCGGACGCCGACGGCACCCTGGCCACCACCGGCCTGGCCCGGGACCCGCGGGTCGGCGAGCAGCACTGGGTGCCGGTCGCGCCGGGCGTCTTCCAGGAGCGCGCCGGGCAGGACCGGATCGCCTTCCGGGACGGCCGACTGGCCCTGGCCTCCGACCCGACCCAGGTCTTCGACAAGCTCGCCTGGTACCAGTCGCCGGCCCTGCACCAACAGGCCCTGCTGGCCGGCCTCGCGGTCCTCGGCGCGGCCCTCCTGCTCCTGCCGGTGGTGGCGTTCGTACGGCGTCACCGGGCCAAGGCGCCCGGTGGCCGGCTCGCCTGGATCCTGGCCTGGCTCACCGGCGCCACCCTGGCCACGGCCACCGTGTGCTTCGTCAGGCTCACCGGCGACGGCAACGCCCTCAACCGGACCGTCCTGGTGGGCGACTCGCCCCTGCTGACCCTGATCCCCCACCTGGTCGCGGCCGCGGCGGCGGCCACCGCCCTGCTCCTGGTCTGCACGGTGCTGGCCTGGCGCCGGGGCTGGTGGCCGGTGGCCGGCCGGATCACCTACACCTGCCACGCCCTGGCGGCGACGGTCGTGGTCGGTCTGGGCGCCGCGTACGGGCTCCTGCCGTAACGGGGCCGGGCCCCGCACAAGGAGCCCGCCGCCGCCCGGGAGGTCCCCGGACGGCGGCGGGCTCACCGCGTGACGGCACGTCACGCGGCGGAGGGAAGCGGTCATCCCCGGCCCCGCCAGGAACCGGCGGCCCGGTAGGCGCCGGGACGCCGGCGCCACCACTCGGCGACCGAGCGGGTGGCCTCCGTCGACTCGGGGCGGGACTGGGTGAAGGCGTACAGGACGAGGGTCAGGGCGGCGAGTTCGGTCATGTCGGGTTCACCGTGGGTGACCTCGAAACGGGGCGCGGGAAGCCCGGCGGGCAACGGCAGCGCGGGCTGGTCGGTGTGCATGGCCGGCCCCTCCCCCTCAGCCCAGGCCCGCCGCGGCGCGGAGCTTGTCGGCGCGGTCGGTGCGCTCCCAGGTGAAGTCGGGCAGCTCACGCCCGAAGTGGCCGTAGGCGGCGGTCTGCGCGTAGACGGGGCGCAGCAGGTCGAGGTCGCGGATGATGGCCGCCGGGCGCAGGTCGAAGACCTCGGCGACGGCGTCCTTGATGCGGTCGACGGCGACCCGGGCGGTGCCGAACGTCTCGACGAACAGGCCGACCGGCTCGGCCTTGCCGATCGCGTAGGCGACCTGGAGTTCGCAGCGGTCGGCGAGCCCGGAGGCGACGACGTTCTTGGCGACCCAGCGCATCGCGTACGCCGCCGACCGGTCCACCTTGGAGGGGTCCTTGCCGGAGAAGGCGCCGCCGCCGTGCCGGGCCATGCCCCCGTAGGTGTCGACGATGATCTTCCGCCCGGTCAGGCCGGCGTCCCCGGTCGGGCCGCCGATCTCGAACCGGCCGGTGGGGTTGACCAGGACGCGGAAGTCGCCGGTGTCCAGGTCGATGCCGCGCTCGCGCAGGGCGGCCAGTTCGGGCTCGATGACGTGCGTGCGGACGTCCGGGGCGAGGAAGGTGTCCAGGTCGACGTCGGCGGCGTGCTGCGCCGACACCACCACCGTGTCCAGCCGGACCGGCCGGCTCCCCCGGTACTCGACGGTGACCTGCGTCTTGCCGTCGGGCCGCAGGTAGGGGACGGTGCCGTCCTTGCGCACGGCCGTCAGCCGCTGCGCGAGCCGGTGCGCCAGCGACACCGGCAACGGCATCAGCTCCGGGGTGTCCCGGCAGGCGTACCCGAACATCAGCCCCTGGTCCCCGGCCCCCTGCGCGTCCAGCGGGTCACCGGCGACGTCGGCGGCGTCCACCCCCCGCGCGATGTCCGGCGACTGCTGCCCCAGGGACACGGAGACACCGCAGGTGGCCCCGTCGAACCCCTTGACGGAGTGGTCGTACCCGATGTCCAGGATCTCCCGCCGCACCAGCGAGGCCACGTCGAAGCAGGCGGCGGAGGAGACCTTCCCCGCGAGATGCACCTGCCCGGTGGTGATGAGGGTCTCCACGGCGACCCGCGCCGACGGATCCTGCGCGAGATGGGCGTCGAGAACGGCGTCACTGATCCGGTCGGCGATCTTGTCGGGATGCCCCTCGGTGACGGATTCGGAGGTGAAGAGATGACGCGTCATGGACGGGTTGCTCCTGGGTGAGTGGGGTGGGTGGGTGGAGCAGGGGCGGAGCCTGTGGAAGGGGGAGGGGGCGGGGGACGCGGTCCCCGCCGGGGTCCGGGGCGGAGCCCCGCGACGGTCACCCTCCCCCGCCCCCGGGACGGACTACCGTCCCGCCAGCAGCACCCTGTGCATCGGCGTGTCCAGCAGGGCGACCCGCCGCAGCCCGGCGTCCGCCAGCCACTGGTCGTAGTCGTGCACGGTGTACGCGTCCCCGCCCCCCGTGGCCAGCATCGACGCCGCGAACAACCGGAAGAACCGGTTCTGGACGTTCGCCGAGCCGGCCTCCTCGTCGACGATGTGGTCGACGATCGCGATGACCCCGCCCTCGGTGAGCCCCTTGGCGGTCTTGAGCAACAGCTCGTGGGCCGACTCCGGCGTCTGGAGGTGGAAGATGTTGACGAACAGGGCGAGGTCCGTCCCGTTGCCCCAGTCGTCGTTCCAGAAGTCCGCCGTCAGCGGCGAGAACCGCTCGCTGACGCCGAGCCGCCCCGCCTGCTCGGCGGCGATCGCGGTGATCCGCGGCGCGTCCAGTCCGCGCGCGGTCAGCTGCGGGAACGCCTGGAGCAGCAGGTGGCTGTAGATGCCGGTGCCGCAGCCGACGTCGAGCAGGACGGCCTCGGTGTCGTCCCCCCAGCCCCGCTCGCGCAGCGCGTCGGCGAGGACGGAGACGACGGGCGGGGCCCAGAAGTTGATGCCTCGGGCGAGGGAGGTGTAGTCCTCCTCGGATATCTGGTTGACCTGCTGCCCGCCGTGCTCGCCGCGCGCCCCGTTGCGGACGTTCTCGGCGAGGTTGCGCCAGGCGTGCCAGGCGACGTTGCGGTCGTGGGTGATCTTCCCGGAGAGGCTGTAGAGCCCGTCGGGCGCGAACACCCCGTGCAGGGTGGCGGGCAGGGTGTAGACGGCCTGGCCGTCGCCGCCGCGCTCGCGCCCGACGATGTCGTAGGCGTGCAGCCCGTCCAGCAGGACGCGGGTGGCGCGCAGGTCGGTGCCGAGGGTCTCGGCGAGGCCGGCCGCGGTGGCGGGGCCGGCGGTGAGGGTGGCGAAGACGCCGAGGTCCTGGGCGGCCTCGATGACGCCGGGCGCCCACATGCCGATGAGGTGCTCGTAGACGCGGTGGGTGGCGCGGGCGCCGTCGTCGTCGGCGGTCAGCAGGCGGGTGTCGACGAGCGGGGTGTGGTTGGCGGTGGCCTTGGGCGTGAGGTCGACGGGCGCGGTCATGGCAGGTCTACTCCCGATGCGGTGTGGTGGGGTGAGGTCGGTGGAGCTGCCGGTCACACGACGATCCCGCCGTCGATCCGGAGCACGGCGCCGGTGATGTACGAGGCCTTGTCGGAGGCGAGGAAGGCGATGGACTCGGCGACTTCCCCGGCGGTGCCGAAGCGGCCGAGCGGTACGGCGGCGAGGGTGCGGGCGCGCTGTTCCTCGGTGAAGGCCCCGGCGGTCATGTCGGTTTCGATCATGCCGGGGGCGACGGCGTTGACGCGGATGCCGAAGCGGGCGGCTTCCTTGGCGAGGGCGCAGGTCAGGCCGATGATTCCGGCCTTGGACGCCGAGTAGTTGCCCTGGCCGGGGTTGCCGGCGCCGGAGACGCTGGACAGGGTGATGATGACGCCGGACTTCCGCTTGACCATGGGGAAGAGGGCGGCCCGGCAGAGGTGGGCGGTGCCGTCGAGGTTGGTGTCGACGACGTCCTGCCAGTCCTGGTCGGACATCAGCAGCAGGGGGCGGTCGCGGGTGATGCCGGCGGAGGCGACGGCGACGGTGACGGGTCCCAGGTCGCTCTCGGTGCGGGCCACCCACTCCCGTACGGCCGGCGCGTCGACGACGTCGAGTCGCTGCGCGAGGTGGCGCACGCCCAGTTCGTCGAGTTCCTTGCGGAGGCTGCTCGCGGCCTCCTCGTCGGAGCGGTAGGCGAAGCTGATGTCGTATCCGTCCCGGGCGAGCCGCAGGGCGGTGGCCCGCCCGATGCCGCGGGACCCTCCGCTGATCAGGGCGGTCCCGACGGCGTTCCCGGCGCCACTCCCCGCGGCGGTCCCGGCAGCGCTGCGGGCGTCCGCCCCGGCGCGGCTCCCCCCACGACTTCCCGTGGGAGCGTTCCGCGTGCTCACGACGCCTCCCCGAGGAGCCGTACCACCGCGCAGGCGACCGAGCCGTCGCGGTCGACGGAGGTGATCACGGCCGGTCTGCCGTGGGCCCCGGGCGTACGGCGGGCGGTGGCGAGGAGCGCGGCGAACTGGAAGGCGGTGGAGGCGCCCGCGGTGTCGCCGATGCGGTCGTGGACGTCGATGCGGGTCGCGGCGTCGGCGCCGAACAGCCGCCGCAACAGGGCGGTTTCGACGTGCCCGACCCGTCCGGTGAGTCCGCCGCCGACGGCCGCCCACACCTCGGACGGTTCGACGCCGGCGGCGGCGAGGGCGTCCCGGACGGACGCCTCGGCCGTGCCGGCGAGTTCGTCGTCGACGTCCACGCGGGCGTCCACGGCGAGGAGTTCGGCCAGCGCGGTACGACCGGCCTGCATGCCGTTGCCGGGCTCGACCAGGAGGAGGGCGCAGCCCTCCCCGAGCGGGCCGGGCGTCTCGTCGGCGCCCCGGGTGTGGTGCTCGATCCAGGAACGGGACGGCGAGTACTCCTCGACGGCGCCGACGAGGACCCGTTCGGCACGGCCGGCCGCGAGGAGGCGGCGGGCGTAGCCGAGGGCGATGAGCCCGGTGGGGCGGCCGCCGGCGAGCGTGGTGTTGGGTCCCTTGAGGCCGAACCGGATGGCGCTGGCGGCGGCGGGGCAGTTCATCAGCACGTTCGGCATGAACTGGGCCGGCACGTCGTACGGCTTGTCCCCGGTGAAGGAGGCCATGGCGAAGTCGTGCTGGCTCTGCGCGCTGCCGAGGGTGGTGCCGAGGACGAGGGCGGTGCCGGTGCCCACCGGGACCGGCCGCTGTTCGCGGGAGGCCTCGTCGAAGAGTTCCCGTACGGCGGTGACGGCGAGGCCGGTGGCCCGGTCCATGGTGCGGGTGCCGGCCCGGCCGAGCACCTCGCGCACCTCGAACCCGGGGACCAGGCAGGCCTCCTGGGCGGCGTGTCCGGCGGGGACGGGCACGGCCCGGCTGCCGCCGGGGTCCTCCGTCACGATGCCCCGCGCGTAGTCGGCGCTCGCCACACCGTAGGGCGAGACGGCCGACCAGGCGGTGATGTAGTGGCGGTCCGTGGGGACCGCGACGGTCGTCATGATCAGGTCTCCTCGTGTCTGCCGAGGGCGACGGCGGCGTTGTTGCCGCCGAACGCCAGGCCGTTGTTGACGACGACCCTGAGGTCGGCGTCGACGGCGCGGTTGGGCACGCAGTCGACGGCGCATTCGGGGTCGGTGGAGCGGTGGTTGACGGTCGGCGGGATGAAGCCGTGGGTCAGCGCGAGCGCCGAGGCGGCGGCGCCGAGGGCACTGGCGGCGCCCATGGAGTGGCCGAGCATCGACTTCAGGGCGACGGTGCGCGGCGGGCGGTCCCCGAACACCTGGCGGACGGCCCGGATCTCGGTGACGTCGTTGGTGGGGGTGCCGGTGCCGTGCGCCGAGACGAGGTCGACCTCCTCGGGTTTGACGCCCGCGTCGGCCAGCGCGAGCCGCATGACCTGGGCGACGCTGTCCATGTTGGGGGCGGTGGGGTGGTGGGCGTCGCAGTTGAGTCCGTAGCCGAGGAGTTCGGCGTAGACGCGGGCGCCGCGGGCGCGGGCGGAGTCGAGGCTCTCCAGGAGGAGGATGCCCGCGCCCTCGGCGGTGAGCAGTCCCTCCCGGTCGGCGTCGAAGGGCCGGCAGCGGTCGGAGGCGACCAGGCCGAGCCGGTGGAATCCGGCGAAGGTCCGCCGGGTCAGGGCGTCCGCGCCGCCGACGAGCGCCCACTCGGCCTCGCCGGAGCGCACGGCGTCGTACCCGTCGCCGACGGCGTAGTTGCCGGCGGCGCAGGCGGTGCCGAGCACGGAGGGCACCGCGCGGGGCAGCCGCAGCTCCTTGACGACGGCGAGGGCGAGCCGGTGGGCGGCGAGCCGGCCGACGCCGACCGGGTCGAGCCCGGCCGGGTCGGTGCCGTTCGCCTGGGCCTCGACGAGCCGGTCGAGGGCGTCGGCCTCGCCGTCGGTGGTGCCGACGGTGACCAGGCCCGGCCCGCCCCGCAGGTCCGCCGGGTCGAGCCCGGCGTCGCTCACCGCCATGCGGGCGGCGGCGACGGAGAACTGCGTGGCGCGGCCGAGCTGTTCGGCCGGCGTGTGGCGGACCCATGCGGACGGGGTGAAGCCGTGCACCTCGTGGGCGAGTTGCCGGCGGAACCCGGTGCTGTCGAAGCGGGTGATGGGGCCCGCCCCGCACCGGCCCTCGCGCAGGCCACGGGTGAACTCGGTGACGCCGTTGCCGATGCTGGACAGGACCCCGATCCCGGTCAGCACCACACGCCGGGCGGTCATCGCGCCGCGGCCCGGGACAGCACCTCGAGGACGGCCTCGAGGTTGACCATCTTCGGCAGTTCGTCCTGCTCGATCGTCACGCCGAAGGTCTTCTCCAGCGTGGACAGCAGCTCGATCGCGGCGAGGGAGTCGGCGCCGTAGTCGTCGACGAACAGGCCGGTGAAGGTCAGCTCCTCCTCCAGCTCGAGGGCGTCGGCGATGATCTCTCTCACCTGGGCCTCGACGGCCGCGTCGATGGTGATGGCACTCATGGTGTCGGTTCCTTTCCTGGGTGGTGAGGTGGTGCGTGGCGAGGGGTGGGCGGTGGTGTCGCGGTCAGGTCAGCTCGCCCGGGCCAGGCTCCTGGGCCGCAGGTCGGTCCAGTTCCGCTCGATGTGGTCGAGGGCCTCGGCCCGGCCGGCGTCGGAGAGAACGGCCTGCCAGCCGTCGGGTATCTGCGCGAACGCCGGCCACAGGCAGTGCTGGCCTTCCTCGTTGACCAGCACATGAAATGTCCCGGTCTCGTCGTCAAACGGATTTCCCATTACCGTGACGTGCCCCTTCTCTTTGCACGGACGCGGGCGCACTCATCCCGCGCGGGCATTTTCATGGAATTGATCGGACTTCCTCAGGATTCCCCAGAATTCCCATCCGGATCGTTCGGATGTCATTCCATGAGGTCGGTCAGCACGCGGGCCACGGCCGCCGCGGGGGCGGCGTCCAGCATTCCGTCGTGGTCGGCGTCCACCTCGTGGCGGACGATCCGGCCGGCGGTGTGGGGGGCCCAGACGGACTCGCCGGTGGCGTGCGTGCCTCCTCGCGTCGCCGCGAAGAAGTGCAGGTCGCCCTGGTGGAGGTGGGGGCGGTGGCGGACGGCGAGTGCGTCGAGCGTCCGGATGACCCGCAGCAGGCGGGTGTACTGGCCGTCGGTCAGCTCCGCCAGCGCGTCGCCCGCGGCGCCGAGCCTGGCGCGCAGTTCGTCGCTCAGCAGGGGGACCAGGTTCTCGCGCCCGGTGAGCAGTTCGTCCACGGCCGCGTACTGCCCGGCCAGGCCGATCCTGCGGCGCACTTCGCGCGGCCGGCGCACCACGTCGCAGCCGGCCACCGTCGCGCGGCCGGCATCCGGCGCGAGAAGGGTGGCCAGGGTGCGCACCGTGGTCGTCTTGCCCGCGCCGTTCGGGCCGAGCAGCCCGAGCACGGTGCCCGGTGGCACGCTCAGGTCGACACCGGCCAGCACCTCGTGATCGCCGAATTTCCTTCTCAGCCCTTCGGCCTGAATGGCGAATTCCATGCCCCTCCCCGCCCTCTTCCGGATCTCTCCGAGTGTGTTGGGATTCCCTTTCCGAGGCGTGAAGGTAGCAGGATAAATACCGGCCAGGTGACCGTTATGTCCGATATGACATGGCAGCACTCTGCAGTCGCAGCTTGCTGCCTCCGTGAGACCTACGCATGCCCGTGAGCGCACGCCAAGCTTTTTCCCGGAACCCCGCACCCCCCATGCCGCAGGAGAGAAGAAGCGAAAATGGCAGCCAAACGGAACCTCGCAGCCGCACTCGGCAGGTGGAGTGCCGAACACCGGAAGACCGCGGTGTTCGGCTGGCTCGTCCTGGTCGTTCTGGTGATGACGCTGGGCAGCTCGGCGGGCCAGGTCAACCTCACCGAGGCCGACTACGGAACCGGCGACTCGGGCCGCGCCGAGCGCATCCTCCAGGACGCCGGTCTGACCGAACCCGCCGGCGAGCTGGTCTACGTCCGCAGCGACGAACTCAGCGCCGACAGCCCCCGGTTCACCAAGGCGGTCGCCGACACCGCCGACGCCCTGGAGGCCACCGGCCTCGTCACCCGCGTCCGCACCCCCGACACCACGAAGCTGGTCTCCGCCGACAAGCACGCCGTGCTCATCACGTACGACGTCAAGGGCGACCCGGACACCGCCGCCGACCGCGTCCAGCCGGTCATCGACGCGGTGGAGAAGACGGACGCCGCGCACGCCGACGTGACGCTCGGTCAGTACGGCGCAGCCACCGGCCTGAAGGCCATCAACGACAGCCTCGGCGAGGACTTCGTGCGCGCCGAGTACACCGCGCTGCCGGTCTCGCTGGGCATCCTGCTCGCCGTGTTCGGCGCGCTGGTCGCCGCCCTGCTGCCGATCGCGCTCGCCGTGACGGCCTGCGTCGGCGCGATCGGCCTGCTCGCCCTGACCAGCCACGTGGTGCCGGTCGACGGCATGACCAACTCCATGATGTTCCTGATGGGTCTGGCCGTCGGCGTCGACTACTGCCTCTTCTACCTGCGCCGCCAGCGCGAGGCGGGCCGCGACAACGCCACCGCGCTGCAGATCGCCGCGGCCACCTTCGGCCACTCCGTGCTGATCTCCGGCGTCACCGTCTGCGTCGCCATGGCCGGCATGTTCCTGTCCGGGCTGACCGTCTTCGAGGGCTTCGCCGTCGCCACCATCGAGGTCGTCGTCATCGCCGTCCTCGGCTCCATGACCGTCCTGCCCGCCCTGATGGCCATGCTCGGCGACCGGATCGGCGCCGGCCGCATCCCGTTCCTGGGCCGCCGCCGGGCCCGCCGCGCCGCCACCGGCACCCCGCGGCGCGACAGCGTCCTGCTGCGCGGCGTCCTGGCCCGCCCGGCCGTCTTCGCCCTGCTCGCCACCGCGTTCCTGCTCGCCCTGGCCGCGCCCGCGCTCGGCATGAAGACGGAGAAGCTCGGCACCGACAAGCTGCTGCCCGAGGACAACCCGACCGTGGTCGTCTCCCAGCAGATCGAGAAGGACTTCTCCGGTTCACCGGCACCCGCGAGCGTCATCGTCAAGTCCGCCGACATCGACTCCGCGGAGATGAAGCGGGCCATCGCCGACTTCCGGGCCGAGGCCGTGGCCTCCGGCCGGACCGGCAAGTCCATCGACGTCACCGTCCACGCGAAGGAGAACATCGCCGAACTGAGCGTCCCGCTGGCCGGGAACGGCTCCGACGCCACGTCCAAGGAGGCCCTCACCACCCTGCGCGAGACCCTCGTCCCGGACACCGTCGGCAAGGTCGCCGGCACCACCGCCCTGGTCCGCGGTGACCTCGCCTTCTCCGTCGACTACAACGACCAGCTGAAGAAGAGCATCGTCCCGGTCTTCGCCTTCGTCCTCGGCGTGACCTTCCTGCTGATGCTGTTCTCCTTCCGCTCCCCCGTCATCGCCCTCACCTCGATCCTCCTCAACCTGCTCTCGGTGGGCGCCGCCTACGGCGTGATGACGGCCGTCTTCCAGCACGGCTGGGGCGCGTCCGTGGTCGGCACGGAGGGCATCGGCGCGGTCGAGTCCTGGATGCCGCTGTTCGTCTTCGTGGTGCTGTTCGGCCTCTCGATGGACTACCACGTGTTCGTGGTCTCCCGGATCCGCGAGGCCTACGACCGCGGCGCCACCACCCGTGACGCCATCGCGCACGGCATCCGCACCACCGCGGGCGTCGTCACCAGCGCCGGTCTGATCATGGTCGCCGTCTTCGCGGTCTTCGGGACGCTGGAGATGCAGGACTTCAAGCAGCTCGGCGTCGGCCTCGCGGTCGCGGTCCTGCTGGACGCCACCCTGGTCCGGGCGGTCCTGCTGCCCTCGGTGATGCTCCTGCTCGGCAACGCCAACTGGGCGGCCCCGAAGTTCCTGCGCACGTCCCGCCCGGCCACGTCCGGCGGCCCCGCCGCGACCCCCACGGCCCCGGAACGCGCGGCGGCAGGCCGATGACCCCCACCCATCCGACGGAAGGCACCCCCGTGTTCGAGTTCAGCGTGGTCGGCGGCACCACGGCCCGCGAGGTCATCGCCCGCTCCCGTCCCGAGATCGTGCGCGAGGTGCGCTCCACCTACCTGGCGCACGACGACGGCGACTCGGTCAACCCCGACAGCTACTTCCTGCGCTTCCCCGACAAGCCGGACGCCCGCATCATCGCGCTCCCCGCCTACCTGGGCGGCGAGCACGACGTGGCCGGCATCAAGTGGATCGGCTCGTTCCCGCAGAACATCGCCGACGGCATCCCCCGCGCCAGCGCCGCCCTGCTGCTGAACGACTACGCCACCGGCTACCCCTTCGCCCTCCTGGAGGCCTCCCAGATCAGCGCCGCCCGTACGGCCGCCTCCGCGGTCCTGGCCGCCGAGCAGCTCTCCGGCTCCCGCACCGCCGGGCACCTGTCGGTGATCGGCGGCGGCATCATCGCCCGCAACATCCTGGAGTTCTTCGCCGCGCAGGGCTGGCAGTTCGGCGGCGTCACGGTCCACGACAAGGTCCCCGAGTACGCCGAGGCCCTCGCCGCCCACGCCGACGACCACCTCGGCTACCGCACGTCGACCACCGCGAGCCTCGAAGTCGCCCTGCTCAAGTCCGACATCGTGGTGTTCGCGACGACGGCGGCGGAGCCGTACGTGCTGGACGCGGGCGCGTTCGCGCCCGGCCAGGTCGTGTTGAACATCTCCCTCAGGGACATCGGCCCCGAGCTGATCCACGACGCCTACAACGTCGTCGACGACGTCGACCACTGTCTGAAGGCCAACACCTCGCCGCACCTCGCGGAACAGAAGTACGGCAACCGCGACTTCGTCACCGGCACCCTCGCCCAGCACATCCGCGGCCAGGTGAGCACCGGCACCGACAAGCCGGTGATCTTCTCCCCGTTCGGCCTCGGCGTCCTCGACCTCGCGGTGGGCCTGCACGTCTACCGGGAGGCCCGGGCCGCCGGCGAGGCCGTCGCCATCGACGGTTTCTTCGGCGAGACGACCCGCTGGCCGACCCGCCCGCCCCAGCACGGCTGACCCCCGCACCCGACGGAGCCCCCGCCGACCTCACCGGCAGGGGCTCCGTGTCGGCTTCCGTGTCACACCAGCACATGGCAGAAGGCCCGTTCCTGATATCAGGAACGGGCCTTCATGCTGCGTGGACCTGTGGGGATTTGAACCCCAGACCCCCTCGATGCGAACGAGGTGCGCTACCGGACTGCGCCACAGGCCCTTGCAACGAGTGAAACTCTAGCATCCCCGTCGGGGTGCTTGGAAATCCGTTCCCCGGGCCCCCGACCACCGCGGATACCGCGTCGCCGGATCCGCGTCGCCGCTCACTCGTTGGCGGCCCGCGGCCGCTCGCCGTCCTCGTACTGGTCGAACAGCGGCGTGCGGCCCCGCTCGCGCGAGCGCCGGGCCGACGCGGCGCGGCGCGCGTCGCTGCGCTCGCCGTCCTCGGCCCGTCCCGCGTCCCCGTCCGGCCCGTCCTCCGCGCCGTCCGCGGCGTCCCGGTCGGGCGTCTCGTCGGCCGCCTCGTGCTCGGGCGCGACGGCGCTGGACCGGGCCGAGCTCCAGGTGTCCGGCGCCCCGAGGTCCACATCGGAGGTGGCCCGCGGCGCGACCGGCGCGGTCACGTACGTCGGCAGCGGCACCGGCACCGGGTCCCAGCTGTCGCCGTGGCCCGGCCGCCGCCGGCGTTCGCGCTGCTGGTCGACCCACTCGGCGTGGTCGGTCTGCTCGACGAGCGCCCTGCGGTCCGCGGCGAGCGCCACCAGGCCCGGGTCGGTCTCGGCCTCGGGGCCCTCGTGCGGCTCCTCTGCGCCGGCGTCGAGGCCGGCGTCGACGGAGGCGGAGCCGTGCGCGGCCGGGGCGGACGCCCGCCGGCGCGGCTGCCGCTCACGCAGCCGCTGGGCGGCGGCCTCGGCCTGCCTGCGGTCCATCTGGTACGCGAACCGGCGGCGCTCCTGGGAGCGCAGGTAGGCGATGTATCCGCTGAGCAGGACGGCGGGCACGCCGGGCGCCCACAGGAACGCGAGTCCGCCGACGGCGGCGACGATCGCGCCGAGGGTGAAGGCGAGGAAGAGGACGACGGTGGTGCGCCTGCGGCGCGCGAGGACCTTCGAGCGCCGGGCGCGCGCGGCGGCCGCCTGCGCCTGCGCGGATTCGGCGGCCGAGGCCGCCGGCGCGGAGGGCGCGCGCCGCGTCTCGGGCACGCGCGGGTGCGCCGGCGCGGTGCCGGACTCCTGCGCGGGCCCGGCCGGCTGCTCACGGGCCGCCCTGGCGGAGTGCTCGCGGGCCGGCTCCGGGCGGGCCTGCTCGCGTTCCTGGGCCGGCGCCGTGACCTGGGGTCGGGCGGGGGGCATGGCGAAGGCCCGGACGTCCACCGAGTCGGTGGGGATGTCCGGCGCGTCGGCGTCGGGCTCCTCCTCCTCGGCGGAGCGCGCCCGCAGGTCCTTGGCGTACCGGCGCTCCATGCCCGCCCGTCCGGACAGAAGCCGGATGGCGGTGCTGAAGCGTTCGGTCGGACGGGCCTCGTTCAGCTCGTCCTGCCTACGGAGCCACATCGGCACCAAGTAGGCGGCCCAGGCCCCGACGATGACTGCGTAGATCAGGCCGCTGCTGCTCACCCCTCACACGGTAGAGGGGTTTACGTGAGGCCATCCGCCAATTGAGCCGGTGTGTCGCACGATCCGGCTGATATTTCGAGCTTTTTTTGCGACCGATCCGATCAACAGGCCACCGGAGCGGTGAATTCAGTGCCTCAGACGGTCACCGGACGGTCATTTTCGAACACTTATTCAATTTCCGGGGTTCGCGGGATTCCCCCGGGTGTTCTGCGGGTCACGGGGCGCGCTGCGCGGACGATTGCGCCGCCAGCGGCTCAGCAGGCCCTCGGGCACCTCCTCGGCCGTGAGCGCGAACACGAGGTGGTCGCGCCAGGCTCCGTCGATGTGGAGATAACGCGGCCGCAGCCCCTCCTCACGGAATCCGAGTTTCTCCACCACCCGGCGGCTGGGCCCGTTCTCGGGCCGAATGCAGACCTCGATGCGGTGCAGCCCGACCCTGCGGAAACAGTGGTCCACGGCCATCGCCACGGCCGTCGGCATCACCCCGCGGCCGGCCACCGACTCGTCCACCCAGTAGCCGACGTGCCCCGAGCACATGGACCCCCAGGTGATCCCGGCGACCGTCAACTGCCCGACCAGCCGCCCCCGGTATTCGATGACGAACGGCAGCATCCGGCCCGCGTTCGCCTCGGACCGCAGATGGCGGACCATCTGCCGGTAGGTCGGCCGGTGCGTGACCGGACCGCTCGGCGCGGGCGGCGGGATGGTCGCCTCCCAGGGGCGCAGCCAGTCCCGGTTGCGCCGGTTGACCTCGCGCCAGGCCCGCTGATCGCGCAGCTTTATCGGCCGCAGGACGATGTCGCCCTCCGCCAGTTCGACGGGCCAGGACGGGCTGTTCAGCTCGCACCCCCAGGGCCGGCGCCGGGTCCGGGGTGGTCACCGCCGCGGAGCTGGTCCACGGCGTGCACCAGCAGGGACTCCAGGACGGCCAGCCCGTCCCTGACCCCGCCGGTGGAACCCGGCAGATTGATGATCAGCGTGCGCTGCGCCACGCCGGCCAGGCCCCGCGACAGCGCCGCGGTGGGCACCTTCTGGCGGCCGTACGCCCTGATGGCCTCCGCGATGCCCGGCACCTCGTGGTCGATCACCGCGCGGGTCGCCTCGGGGGTGCGGTCGGTGGGCGAGATGCCGGTGCCCCCGGTGGTGACGACCACGTCGTAGCCGGCCGCCACGGCGGCGCGCAGGGCGGCTTCCACCGGGTCCCCGTCGGGCACGACCCGCGGCCCGTCGACGGCGAACCCGAAGCCCGTGAGGCCGTCGGCGATCAGCGGGCCGCCCCGGTCCTCGTAGACACCGGCCGAGGCGCGGTTGGAGGCCGTCACGACCAGCGCGCGGTACGGCGCGGCGCTCACGGCCGGCTCCAGTCGCCCGACTTGCCGCCCGTCTTCTCCTCGACCCGCACGTCCGTGATGACCGCTCCCTTGTCGACCGCCTTCACCATGTCGATCACGGTGAGCGCGGCGACGGAGACCGCGGTGAGGGCCTCCATCTCGACACCCGTGCGGTCCGTGGTCCGCACCGTGGCGGTGATCTCGACGGCGTCGTCCGCGACCGACAGGTCCAGTTTCACACCGGAGACGGCCAGGGGGTGACACAGGGGGATGAGGTCGGGCGTGCGCTTGGCGCCCATGATGCCCGCGATCCGGGCGGTGGCCAGCGCGTCCCCCTTGGGCACCCCTTCGCCGCGCAGCAGCTCGACCACGCGGGGCGAGACGACGACGCGCCCGCTGGCCCGCGCCGTCCGCGCCGTCACGTCCTTGCCGGACACGTCGACCATGCGGGCGGCGCCCGCCTCGTCGATGTGCGTCAGTCGGTCCTGCACAGGGGGTCCGGGGGTCTTCCCCCGGGAAGGCACAGTCATGGTGGTGTGGCGCTCCCGGTCCGGGCGTGTTGTGCGCGACACGGTACCCCCATGCGGGGGCCCGCGGCGGACCAGGACCGGCCTGCGGACCCGCGCCCGCGGGTGCGCTCAGCCGAGCAGGACGACCTCGACCTCGGTCCCCGGCTCGACGGACTCCACGTCCTCGGGGACGACGATGAGCGAGTCGGCGTGCGCGAGGGCCGCGACCAGGTGCGAGCCGGCGCCGCCCACCGGGCGCACGGTGCCCTCGGCGCAGGTCGCGCGCAGGAACTGCCTGCGCCCCTTCGGCGAGGACAGCGCCCGGTCCGCGACGAGCTTCGCGCGGGTGGTGGGCCGGTGCACGTCCGCGAGTCCCATGAGGGTGCGGATCGCGGGCCGCACGAACAGCTCGAAGGAGACGTACGACGACACCGGGTTGCCGGGCAGGGCCAGCAGCGGGGTGTGGTCGGGGCCGATGGAGCCGAAGCCCTGGGGCTTGCCGGGCTGCATGGCGAGCTTGCGGAAGTCGATGCCGCTGCCCGCCTCGTCCTCGTCCCCGACGTGCGACAGGGCCTCCTTGACGACGTCGTACGCCCCGACGCTCACGCCACCGGTGGTGACCACCAGGTCGGCGCGGACCAGCTGGTCCTCGATGGTGGACCGGAGGGTCTCGGCGTCGTCGGCGACCGCGCCCACCCGGTAGGCGATGGCGCCGGCGTCGCGGGCGGCGGCGGTGAGGGCGAAGCTGTTGGAGTCGTAGATCTGGCCGCCGCGCAGTTCCTCGCCGGGCTGCACGAGTTCGCTGCCCGTGGACAGCACGACCACGCGCGGACGCGGGTGGACCCGGGCCGTGCCGCGTCCGACGGCGGCGAGCAGGGCGATCTGCGGCGGGCCCAGGACGGTGCCGGCCTCCAGTGCGCGGTCACCGGCCTTCACGTCGCTGCCCCGGGCGCGCACGTGCGCACGGGCCTCGGCGGAGTGGTACACGCGGACCTGCCCCGAGGCCTGTTCGGGGGCGAGGCTGCGGGCGCGCATCCCGTCGACCGGTCCCTCGCCGAGGCCCCCGTCGGTCCACTCCACCGGGACGACGGCCTCGGCGCCGGGCGGCAGCGGGGCCCCGGTCATGATCCGGGCGGCCTGCCCCGGCCCGACGTGCAGGAGGTCGGCCTGGCCGGCGGCGACGTCCCCGACGACCTCCAGGACGGCCGGGTACTCCTCGCTCGCGCCGGCGACGTCCGCGACCCGTACCGCGTACCCGTCCATCGAGCTGTTGTCGAAGGGCGGCAGCGAGAGGGGCACCATGACGTCCTCGACCAGGACGCAGCCCTGGGCATCGGGCAGTTGCAGCTCGATGGGTTCCAGGGGGCGGACGGCGGCGAGGATGTCCTCCAGGTGCTCGTCCACCGACCACAGACGGTCCTGTCCGGCGGTGCGGGGCGCGGCGGTGCTCAAGGCTGTTGCATCTCCTCGGTGACGTAACTGCGAAGCCAGGACCGGAAGTCCGGTCCCAGATCCTCACGTTCGCACGCGAGTCTGACAATGGCACGCAGATAGTCGCCGCGGTCGCCCGTGTCATAGCGGCGGCCCTTGAAGACGACGCCGTGCACCGGGCCGCCGACCTTCTCGTCCTGCGCGAGCTGCTGGAGGGCGTCGGTGAGCTGGATCTCGCCGCCGCGCCCGGGCTCGGTGCGGCGCAGTATGTCGAAGACGGCCGGGTCGAGGACGTAGCGCCCGATGATCGCGTAGTTCGACGGGGCGTCCGCCGGCTCCGGCTTCTCCACCAGGCCGGTCACCTTGACGACGGCGCCGTCCGTGGTGTCCTCCACGGCCGCGCAGCCGTAGAGGTGGATCTGCTCGGGGGCGACCTCCATGAGGGCGACGACGCTGCCGCCGTGCCGCTCCCGCACCTCGATCATCTGCTGGAGCAGCGGGTCGCGGGGGTCGATCAGGTCGTCGCCCAGGAGGACGGCGAAGGGCTCCTGCCCGACGTGCGGGGCCGCGCAGAGCACCGCGTGCCCGAGTCCCCTGGGGTCGCCCTGCCGCACGTAGTGCATGGTCGCCAGGTCGCTGGACTGCTGGACCTTGGCCAGGCGGGCGGCGTCGCCCTTCTTCTGAAGTGCCGACTCCAGTTCGTAGTTGCGGTCGAAGTGGTCCTCGAGCGGGCGCTTGTTGCGCCCGGTGATCATGAGGACGTCGTCGAGACCGGCGGAGACGGCCTCCTCGACCACGTACTGGATCGCGGGCTTGTCCACGACCGGCAGCATCTCCTTGGGAGTGGCCTTGGTCGCCGGCAGGAACCGGGTGCCGAGGCCGGCTGCGGGGATGACAGCCTTGCTGATCCTGGGGTGCGACTGAGTCATGTCGGGAACCTTATCCGGTGGCTATGCGAGGTATCTGTAGCTCCGGTTAATTCATGATCATATGAGCGTATGGGAATCGCGCGGGAGCCACACATGAGCCACACCGAAGGCGGAGCAGAGTCTCACAAACGTATGTTGCGGCGAGAGTTCATCACGGTGAGGAACAGGTTGACGACGGACGACCTGCGGGAAACCGCCACCCTGCTCGCCGCGCGCGCCCTGGAGCTCCCGGAGTTGGCCGCCGCGCGGACCGTCGCGGCGTACGTCTCCGTGGGCAGCGAGCCGGGCACGCTCGCGCTGCTGGACGCGCTGCTCGCGCGGGGCGTGCGGGTCCTGCTCCCCGCGCTGCTGCCCGACAACGACCTCGACTGGGGCGCCTACACCGGCGAGGGGTCTCTCGCGCGGGTCCGGCATGGCGGAAAAATGACCCTCTTCGAGCCCGCGGGCGAGCGGTTGGGACCCGACGCCGTGACGGACGCCGACGTGGTGCTGCTGCCGGGTCTCGCCGTCGACGCGCGCGGCGTGCGCCTGGGACGCGGCGGTGGATCGTACGACCGGGTGCTGGCGCGGCTGGAACGCGCGGGCGCGGATCCCTCCCTGGTGGTGCTGCTGTACGACAGCGAGGTCGTGGAGCACCTCGAGGAGGAGCCGCACGACCGGCCGGTCGACGCCGCGGTGACGCCGTCGGGCGTGCGGCGCTTCACCGGCTGACGGGCGAACGGGAAGGGGCTCTCCACGCGCGCGTGGAGAGCCCCTTCGGTTGTTCACCGGTTCACGGCTTCAGCACGAGGGTGTCGACCGTGCTGTCGTCGACCGCCTTGGCCTTGAACGACCAGTCGAGCAGCTCGCCCTTGGCCCACTTGTCCGTCTGGTCGGTGTAGTGGGCGCTGAAGACGTGCCCGGAGGCGCCGGTGAGATTGATCCACTTCGACTTGTCGAGGTCGTCGAGGTTGACCACCATCCGCATCGACGGCACCCACACGACGTCGTAGCCGCCCGCGGCGTTCCAGCCGGTCGCGTCGACCGCCGCCTCGCCGCCGCCGAGCTTCCACGGGCCGCGGTTGAGGAGGTACTGGAGGAAGCCGGGGCCACTGGTGCCCAGGGTCTGGTTCTTCAGGAACAGGCGGTGCAGCCGGCCCCAGCTCCAGGAGTCGATGTCCTTGCCGAGCTTGGCGGTCAGCTCCCAGCGGGCGTCGATCATGGCGCGCTCGAACAGCGCGTCACGGTCCTTCTCGGCACCGGGGCGGGTGCCCGCCTCGGGCGTCGTCCACCAGTCGCTGTCGGGCTTCTCCATGAGGTTGCGCACGACCTCGAACCAGCGGTCGCCGCCGTCCGGCTGCGCCTGGTCGCCGTCGCGCTGTCCGCACTCGCGGACCTTGTCCTTGTCGTCGACCGGACCGGTGGTGTCGACCGGGTCGACCCACAGGCACTGGCCCTCGACACGCAGTTCCTTGGGCAGCTTGTGGCCGAAGGCCAGCTTGAGGACGTTGCGCCACACCGCGTTGAAGTAGGCGGCCGCGGCGGAGTCGGCGTCCTGCGTGCGGTCCCAGCCCTGGAGCAGGTCCTGCGCCTCACGGACGTCCGGGTCGTCCAGGTTGATCTTCAGCAGCGTCGGCACCAGCTTGTTCGCGATCTCGCTGGTGTTGTCCGTCTGCATCTGGCGCATGTCGTCGGTGGAAACCTTGCCGCCGCCCTTGATCTTCTGCTTGATCAGGTCGGTGATCCGCTGGCTGCGGGTGCCGTAGCCCCAGTCCTTGGTGAGCGTGTAGGGGTACTCGTCCGGATCGACCACGGCCTGGTTGGCGGTGACGATGTAGCCGCGCTCCGGGTCGTACTCGTAGGGCAGCTGGTCGAACTTCAGGTAGTCGCCCCACTTGTTCTTCGACTCCCAGCCCAGGGTCGGGACCGCGCCGTCGAGCCCCTTGGCGCGCGTGGGGATCTTTCCGGGCAGCTGGTAGCCGATGTGGTTCTTCGTGTCGGCGTAGACGAGGTTCTGCGAGGGCACGTCGAACTTCTCGGCCGCCTTGCGGAAGCCGTCCCAGTCGGCCGCCCTGTTCATGGCGAACACGGCGTCCATGGTGTTGCCCGGCTCCAGCGCCGTCCACTTCAGGGCGACCGCGTAGCCGTTCCCGCGGTCGGGGGCGTCGTCGTCGACGGAGGCCTTCCTGCCGACCTTGACCAGTTCGTCGCTGCGGTCGGACAGCAGGGGCATGTGGTCGGCGGTCTGCCGGACGACGATCTTCTTCGCGGTGCCGCCGGCGACCTCGATGGTCTCCTCGCGCGTGAGGAAGGGCTTGACCTTGCCGTCGTAGAGGTAGCCGTCGCCGGACAGCTTCTCCAGGTAGAGGTCGGTGACGTCGACGCCGGAGTTGGTCATGCCCCAGGCGATGTCCGCGTTGTGGCCGATTATCACGCCGGGCATGCCCGCGAAGGTGTAGCCGGAGACGTCGTACTGGCACTTGTCGGAGACTTTGCGGCAGTGCAGGCCCATCTGGTACCAGACGGACGGCAGCGAGGCCGACAGGTGCGGGTCGTTGGCCAGCAGCGGCTTGCCGGTGATGGTGTGCTCGCCGGCGACGACCCAGGAGTTGGAGCCGATGCCGTTGCCGTTCACGCCGACCGCCGTGGGCAGGTCGTCCAGGACGTCGTAGAGGCCCGCGAGCTGGCTCTCCAGGGCCGAGCCGGACGTGTCGGAGGAGGTGCCGGAGCCGGTGCCGGTGCCGGTGCCGGTGCCGGTGCCGCCGGTCGTGCCGTCCGAGGAGGAGCCGTCCGAGGAGGAGCCGTCCGCGGAGGACCCGGAACCCTCCGAGTCACCGGGGCCGCCCTGCTCGAACGTCTCGGACAGCTCGTCGTACTGGCCCTCCTGGACGATCGGCTTGTTGCGGTCGTACGGGTACTGCGGGTACAGGTCGGCGATCTGCTGCGGGCCGAGGCGGCTGGTCAGCAGGGCGCGGTCGATCTCGTCCTGCATGTTGCCGCGCAGGTCCCAGGCCATCGCCTTCAGCCAGGAGACCGAGTCGACGGGCGTCCACTCGGCGGGCTTGTAGTTGTTGGTGAACCCGAGCGCCGCGTACTCCAGCGAGATGTCCTCGCCGTCCTTGCCCCGGAGGTAGGCATTGACGCCCTTGGCGTACGCCTGGAGGTACTTCTTGGTGTCGGCCGAGAGTTCCTTGTCGTACTCCTGCTCGGCGATCCGGTCCCAGCCGAGGGTGCGCAGGAACTCGTCGTTGTCGACCTGGCTCTTGCCGAACATCTCCGACAGCCGGCCGGACGTCATGTGCCGGCGCACGTCCATCTCGTAGAACCGGTCCTGCGCCTGGACGAATCCCTGCGCCATGAACAGGTCCTCGTCGGAGGACGCGTAGATCTGCGGGATGCCGTAGCCGTCCCGCTTCACGTCCACCGGACCGGACAGGCCGTCGAGCGTGATCGAACCCTTGGTCTGCGGGAAGGAGGCGCGGACGGTACTGATGGACCAGTAACCGCCGTACGCGATGCCTCCGATGAGGGCCAGAACCAGGACGAGGACGATAAGTCGGGCTTTGCGCCCCTTCTTCCTGCCGGACTCGGCGGGCTTGTCACCCGTTGTGGCGGTGGTGTTGGGGGGCATCGCTGTCCTTGCTGTCCTAACGCGAGCGGCAGGTCGGGCCATGACTGTGAATGAGCGCTGGAGCAACCATAGGCGCAGGGGTCCGCGCCACTTGACGCGGAGTCGGTAACCGGCGCGCAAGGACGTTCGATCTCCCGACGGCGAGCGTCAAGAAATCGTCAAGAGTTAGGTAAGGTAACGAAGTAATCGGGTCCGTGACGCCACCGCTTCGTGTCCGATGTACCTGTGCGTCCCGCGCGCGAGACGCGCGGACCAGCGAAGGGAACCGCCGCTGACTGTCCACCACCTCAACCAGCTCCTGCTCGTCTGCTCGCTCGTCCTGCTCGTCGCCGTCGCAGCGGTCCGGATCTCCTCGCGCAGCGGGCTCCCCAGCCTGCTCGTGTACCTCGGCATCGGCGTCCTCATGGGCCAGGACGGCATCGGCGACATCCACTTCGACAACGCCGAGATGACCCAGGTCATCGGCTACGCGGCCCTGGTCGTGATCCTGGCCGAGGGCGGCCTCGGCACGAAGTGGAAGGAGATCGGGCCGGCCCTGCCCGCCTCCTCCGTACTGGCGCTGGCCGGGGTCGCGGTGAGCGTCGGCGTCACCGCCTCGGCCGCTCACTTCCTCGTCGGGCTGGAGTGGCGGCAGGCGCTCATCATCGGCGCGGTGGTGTCCTCCACGGACGCGGCGGCGGTCTTCTCCGTGCTGCGCAGGATTCCGCTCCCCTCGCGCGTGACGGGCACCCTGGAGGCCGAGTCCGGCTTCAACGACGCCCCGGTCGTCATCCTGGTCGTCGCCTTCTCGACCGTCGGCCCCGTCGAGCACTGGTACGTACTGCTGGGCGAGATAGCGCTGGAGCTGGTCATCGGCGCCGCCGTCGGCCTCACGGTCGGCTGGCTGGGCTCGTGGGGGCTGCGGCACGTGGCCCTGCCCGCCTCCGGCCTCTACCCGATCGCCGTCATGGCGATCGCGGTCACGGCGTACGCGGCGGGCGCCCTGGCGCACGGCAGCGGCTTCCTCGGCGTGTACCTGGCGTCCATGGTCATGGGCAACGCGAAGCTCCCCCACTGGCCGGCCACCCGCGGCTTCGCCGACGGACTCGGCTGGATCGCGCAGATCGGCATGTTCGTCCTGCTCGGCCTGCTGGTGACCCCGCACGAACTGGGCGACGACGTGGTGCCGGCGCTCGTCATCGGCCTGGTGCTGACCATGGTGGCGCGCCCGCTGAGCGTCGTGCTCTGCCTGACGCCGTTCCGCGTGCCCTGGCAGGAGCAGACGCTCATGTCCTGGGCCGGACTGCGCGGCGCGGTTCCCATCATCCTGGCGACGATCCCCATGGTGAGCGGCATCGAGGGCAGTCGCCGGATCTTCAACATCGTCTTCGTCCTGGTCGTCGTCTACACCCTGATCCAGGGGCCGACGCTGCCCTGGCTGGCCCGCAAGCTGCGACTGGGCGAGGACCCCGAGGCCGCCGACCTCGGCATCGAGTCGGCGCCGCTGGAGCGGCTGCGCGGGCACCTGCTGTCGGTGGGGATCCCCGAGGGCTCCCGGATGCACGGCGTCGAGGTCAACGAGCTGCGGCTGCCCGCCGGGGCGGCCGTCACCCTCGTCGTGCGCGAGGGCACCTCCTTCGTGCCGCTGCCGACGACGGTGCTGCGGCGCGGCGACGAGCTCCTGGTCGTGGCCACCGACCCGGTCCGGGACGCGGCCGAGCGACGGCTGCGCGCCGTGGGCCACGGCGGCAAACTGGCCGACTGGCTGGGCACGGACGGCGCGGACACCCGGTGAGGGCGCGTTCCGACGCACGTTAAGTGCAGGTTTCGCACCGTTCACACCCCCTTCATTCGGAGGCGTGCTCGCCCATGGTGCTCACTTTCACAGGTGCGGCGGACAGTGATCCCTGTACGATGAAGGCACACCTTGATCGAACCAACTCTGCCTGACGCAGAGCTGGCGCGACCGTATGGCGGCCGGAACACCTCCCGATCGGGCACCGGTATCTACCGCAGTGCGCGCAAGAGGACAGCTCTCGGCGCAGCCCGGACACACGAGGGGTCGCGCTACCAGGCGGCAGAAAGGCACGGGCCGTGGCATCCACGGTCACCTCCGAGCCGTCGAAGGACTCGTCGGCCGCGCCCCGCCCGGGGTACGGGCAGCTGCTGCGCACCCGCGGCGCCTGGACGTTCCTGCTGCCCGGTTTCGCCGCGCGGCAGCCGTTCGCGATGCTCACCATCTCCATCGTGCTGCTCGTGCAGCACACCACCGGCTCCTACGGCGCGGCGGGCGCCGCCGCGGCCGTCACCGGTGTCTCCATGGCGCTGTGCGCGCCCTTCACCGGCCGTCTCGCCGACCGTTACGGCCAGCGCGCCGTGCTGGTCCCCGGCGTCCTGGTGCACGCGGCCTCGGGGCTGGCCCTGACGGCGCTGGCGCTGGCCCACGCCCCGCTGTGGGTGCTGTTCGCGGCGGCCGTGCCCACCGGCGCCTCGGTCCCGCAGGTCGGCCCGATGGTGCGGGCCCGCTGGGGCGTGAAGCTGAAGGGCTCGCCCCTGATGACCACGGCGGCCGCCTTCGAGTCCGTCACGGACGAACTCACCTTCGTGGTCGGCCCGCTCCTCGCGACCGCCCTGTGCACCGCCGTGAACCCGGCCGCCGGACTGGTGGCGGAGGCCTCGCTGACCCTGCTCGGCGGTCTGCTGTTCGCCGCGCGGAAGGGCACCCAGCCGCCGGTCGCCGCCGCCGGGCACGCGCGCGTGGAACACGCCTCCGCCCTGCGGATCCCCGGGGTGCGCGTGCTGATCGCGGCCTTCCTCGGCATCGGTTCGGTCTTCGGCGGCATGCAGGTCTCGCTGGCCGCGTTCACCGAGTCGATCGGCGAGCCCGGCCTGAACGGCGTCCTGTACGGCACCTTCGCCGCCGGCAACATGATCTCCGGCCTGGTCTGCGGCGCCGTCGCCTGGAAGGCGGCCCCGCAGCGCCGTCTGGTCGTCGGGTACGCGGCGCTGGCCCTGACGGCCTCCGGCCTGTGGGCGGCGCACTCCGTGCCGCTGCTGGCCGGCCTCGGCCTCCTGGTCGGCATGTGCATCGCACCCGCGCTGATCACCGGCTACACGCTGGTCGAGGGCCTGGTCCCGGCGGGCGCGCGCACCGAGGCGTTCACCTGGCTCACCGGCGCGGTGGCGCTCGGCCAGGCGGCGGCCGTCACCGCCGCCGGTCAGCTGGAGGACCGCTTCTGGGGCGGCGCGGGTTTCCTGGTGCCGCTGGCCGGTACGGTCCTGGCCCTGGGGACCCTGCTGGCACTGCGTTCGCGGCTGGTGGCGCGCCCGCGGGGACGTACCGTCGCACGTGGCGTCGGTCACCGCTCGCCGGTCACAGTGGACTGATCCCGGGGAATGCGTCAGTATGGACCGTCGTTAGCACTCATTGAGTGAGAGTGCCAGGAGGAAGACAGTGCCGACCTACCAGTACCAGTGCACCGAGTGTGGCGAGGGCCTCGAGGCGGTGCAGAAGTTCACCGACGACGCCCTGACCGAGTGCCCCAACTGCGGTGGCCGCCTCAAGAAGGTGTTCTCCGCCGTCGGCATCGTCTTCAAGGGCTCCGGCTTCTACCGGAACGACAGCCGCGGCTCCTCGTCGAGCAGCTCGCCGGCGTCCTCGACCTCCAAGTCGTCGACGTCCTCGGCGTCCTCGACCGCTTCGTCGTCCTCCTCGGACTCGAAGCCGGCCGGCTCCGGCACCTCGGCGGGCACCTCCGCCGCGTAAGACCCCCTTCCGGGACCCCGCCGTCGTACGACGGCGGGGTCCTCGGTGTTTCCGCGCCACCGGGATTTCGGAGTCGGATCCGGGGCGTCAGCGGCGCCCGCTACTGTGCTGGTCATGGCGAACGCAGAGATCGGTGTAATCGGCGGCTCGGGCTTCTACTCGTTCCTGGACGACGTGACCGAGATCCAGGTGGACACCCCCTACGGGCCGCCCAGCGACTCCCTCTTCCTCGGTGACATCGCCGGCCGGCGGGTCGCCTTCCTGCCCCGGCACGGCCGCGGTCACCATCTGCCGCCCCACCGGATCAACTACCGGGCCAACCTGTGGGCACTGCGCTCGGTCGGCGTGCGCCAGGTCCTCGGCCCGTGCGCGGTGGGCGGTCTGCGCGCCGAGTACGGGCCCGGGACGCTGCTGGTGCCGGACCAGCTGGTCGACCGGACGAAGTCGAGGCCGGGCACCTACTTCGACGGACTGCCGCTGCCCGACGGCTCGGTGCCCAACGTGGTGCACGTGTCCCTGGCCGACCCCTACTGCCCCACCGGCCGCTCGGCCGCGCTGAAGGCGGCGCGCGGGCGGGAGTGGGAGCCGGTGGACGGCGGAACGCTCGTCGTGATCGAGGGGCCCCGCTTCTCCACCCGCGCAGAATCGTTGTGGCACCAGGCGCAGGGCTGGTCGGTGGTGGGCATGACGGGCCATCCCGAGGCGGCTCTCGCCCGTGAACTGGAACTCTGCTACACGTCGTTGACGCTGGTCACGGACCTGGACGCGGGTGCCGAGACGGGTGAGGGCGTCTCCCACGAGGAGGTGCTGCAGGTGTTCGCGGCCAACGTGGACCGGCTGCGGGGCGTCCTGTTCGACGCGGTGGCCGCGCTGCCCGCCGCCGAGGAGCGGAACTGTCTGTGCGTGAACGCGCTGGGCGGGCTGAATCCGGGGTTCGAGCTGCCGTAGCGGGCGGGATCCCTGGGCGCTCGGAGGGTTCCCGGGCGCGGGGAGGATGCCTGGTCACCGGGGGACCAGGGTGCCGGGGGACCAGGGTGCCGGGGGCGGAACTCATCGTTCGGGTGAGGGAGTTGTTCACAGTCGGGCGGTGATCCACCGGCTCGGGCGGGCGGCGGCGGCAGGGCCCATCGTGGACGGGCAGGCTCGTCCGTCGTCGCTGGTGGTGATTCCGTTGTCCTTTCCTGCGCCTTCCCCTGTCTCTGCGCCTTCCCCTGTCCCTGTTCCTTCTTCTGTCTCCGCTTCTCTTCCTGGCCCTCCTTCTCTGCCCGTGCCTCCTTCGTGCGAGGTACCGCAGTTCGCTCCGGTGCGGGTGCGGGGCGGGCTGCACCGGCTGCGCCTGCTGGTGCGGACCCGGAGGCGGGCTCTCGCGGTCGGCCTCGCCGTCACGGCCGCCGCGCTCGTGGCGGCGGGCCCGCGCGACGGCGACACGGCTCGCGGACACCCGGACGGAGGCTCCCACGCGGACGGGGCCTCTCACGTCCGCGCGCAGTCGTCGGCGCGCGCCCCGGCCGAGGGCCGTCGCACCGCCGGAAGGGTGCGGGCGCCGGTGCGGATCGCCGACGCGGCGACCGTCCGGCTGCTGCGCCCCGGTGACCGGGTGGACGTCATCGCCGTCGACCCCGCCGAGCGGCCCGCCGTGCGGGACGGCGCGACCCGGGTGGTCGCGCGCGGTGCGCTCGTGACGAGGGTGCCGGAGCCGTCGGCCGGCTCGGGCGCCGGCGCCGACCGGGGCGTTGACCTGGGCGCCGACCCTGGAGTCGAAGGGAGCGGTGACGACGGTGCGCTGGTCGTGCTGTCCGTGCCCCGGTCCACTGCGGCCCGCCTCGCGGGTGCGAGTGCCACGGCCCGGCTGGCGGTGACCCTGTGGTGAGTCTCACCGTCCGCCCCGGAAGGGCTTTACCGTCGAGCCCCTCATGGGAGTCACCGAATTGGACACGCCCGCATCTGGGTGACGTAGGTTGCGGAGCTGTTTGTTCCACAACCTGTACATGTGAGGAGCGCCACCCAGGTGAGCGAAAAGACGAGCGTCCTGCAAGGCTTCAAGGCCTTCCTGATGCGCGGGAACGTCGTCGATCTGGCAGTAGCCGTGGTGATCGGCGCGGCCTTCACCAACATCGTCAACTCGCTGGTGAAGGGGGTCATCAACCCGCTGGTCGGGGCCGTCGGGACCAAGAACCTGGACAGTTACCACTCCTGTCTCAAGGGCCCCTGCACCGGCACCGGCGACACCGCGACGGGTGTCCGGATCCTCTGGGGCTCCGTGCTCGGCGCGACGCTGACCTTCGTGATCACGGCGGCCGTCGTCTACTTCCTGATGGTCCTGCCGATGTCGAAGTACCTGGCGAGGATGGAGGCCCGCCGGAAGGCCAAGGAGAACACGCGCGAGGTCATCGAGGTCACCGAGCTGGAAGTGCTCAAGGAGATCCGCGACGCCCTGGTCGCCCAGCGCGGCTCCGGGCCCGGCGAGGAGCAGCGGCAGCGGCAGCTGTAGCGGTCCTGTGCGGGGAGCTGCGGGCGGCGGTCCGGGCCTGCCGGGTTCAGATGTGATGGGGCGGCTTCTCGTCGAGGAAGCGCTTGAGGTCGGCCGCGCTGTCCGAGCCGGATCCGGGCCGCTCGCCCCACCCGTGGTCCGTGTCGTCCGAGGACTGCCGGTCCAGCGGGTCGTCGAAGATCAGCGCGGCCTTGGGCTCACGCGGCTCGGGGGCGGCGGGGGTGCTCATGCCTCCAGGGTACGGCCCCGGGCGCGGGCCGGAACGAGAACCGGGACGGGTGCCGGGAGGCGGGCCGGGGTGGGTCTCGGGCCGCCCCCGGGTCCTCACCCGCCGGACCCTGCGAAACCCCTCTGAGCTGCGTCTTCACGCGCGACTGCCCCGGTCTCCCGGCCGTGCGCTCCTCGGCAAGATTTTCCCTGGTTCATCTGCTGTGCTGGGGTCCATGACGTCCAGTCCCCCTCCTTCGTCGTCCTCGTCGTCCTCGTCGTCTCCCTCGTCCCCTTCCTCCCCGGCGCCCTCTTCCTCCCCCGGCGTGCCGGCCCATGCCAAGCCGGTGCGCAGGCTCACCGCTCGCGGACGGGGCGAGGCCCACCGCGTCGCCTCCCCGCTCGAGCTGTTCTTCGACCTCTGTTTCGTCGTGGCCATCGCCCAGGCGGGCGTCCAGCTGGTGCACGCCGTCGCGGAGTCCCACGCGGGCGAGGGCGTCCTCGACTACGCGATGGTCTTCTTCGCCATCTGGTGGGCCTGGATGAACTTCACCTGGTTCGCCTCGGCGTACGACAACGACGACGTCCTGTACCGGGTCGTCACCCTCATACAGATCGCCGGTGTCCTGGTCCTGGCCGCCGGGGTGTCGCGGGCGTTCGAGGACCACGACTGGCTGGCCGTCGTGGTGGGCTACCTGGTCATGCGGCTCGCCCTGACCACGCAGTGGCTGCGCGTCGCCCTGTCGAGCGAGGGCCCGGAGAGGGCGATGGCCCTGCGGTACGCCGTCGGCGTGACGCTCTGCCAGATCGGCTGGCTGGGGCTGCTGTTCCTGCCCGAGGGCGGCAGACCCTGGCTGTTCCTGGTGATGGCGCTGCTGGAGATGAGCGTTCCGGTCTACGCGGAGAAGGACCACCCGACCTCCTGGCACCCGCACCACATCGCCGAGCGCTACGGGCTGTTCACGATCATCGTGCTCGGCGAGACGATCGCCGCGGCCACGGTCGCCGTGAAGGTCGGCATCGACGAGAGCGACGCGCTCGACGAACTGCTCCCGATCGCCGCGGGCGGCCTGCTCGTCATCTTCTCCGCCTGGTGGATCTACTTCGTGGTGCCCATCCACGGCCGGCTGCGCTCCAGCAAGGAGGCGTTCCGGTGGGGCTACGGCCACTACGTCGTCTTCGCCTCGGCCGCCGCGATCGGCGCCGGCCTGGAGGTGGCGGTCGAGCAGGCGGTCGGCGAGGCGCACCTGTCGACGCTCGCCGCTTCGGCGGCGGTGACCCTGCCGACGGCGCTGTACCTGCTGACCGTCTGGGCGCTGCACTCCCGCCACTTCAAGGTGGGTCTCGCCCAGCAGATGGTGCTGCCGGTCGCCGCGCTGCTGGTGATCTGCTGCACCTTCCTCGGTGACTGGGCGGTCCTCGCGGCGGGCCTGGTGTGCGCCCTGTCGGTGGTCATCGGGACGACGCTGACGGCCCGCATGACCGTGCGCGAGGGCGCACCGCGGGGCGCCGGGGAGGTGGTGTGAGGGGAACCGTGTGACGGTGGCGGTGACGACGTCCCCCTCACGGCCGCCGTGCGGGACGGGACGCCGCGGCGTGGGACGGCCGGGCGGCGCGACGTGGCGGAGCAGGAGCCGGAGCCCGAGCCGGAGCCGGAGCCCGAGTCGGAGCCGGAGCCCGAGTCGGAGCCGGAGCCCGAGTCGGAGCCGGAGCCCGAGTCGGAGCGGGACGCGGCGGCGTGGGACGGCGGCGCGCGAGACTGGGCCGTATGACAGTTGACGCTCTGACAGTCGGTGGTCTGACCGATGTCGCGGGGATCCACGTGGGGCATGCCGGTCGTACCGGTGACGGTTGGCTGACCGGCACCACGGTCGTCCTCGCGCCGGAGGGCGGGGCCGTGGCCGCCGTGGATGTACGTGGCGGTGGTCCCGGCACCAAGGAGACCGACGCCCTGGATCCGCGCAATGTGGTGCAGCGTGTGGACGCGATCGTGCTGACCGGCGGCAGCGCCTACGGACTCGACGCGGCGTCCGGGGTGATGGCCTGGCTGGAAGAGCGGGGCCGCGGGGTGCCGGTCGGCACGGACCCCGCGCACGTCGTACCGGTGGTGCCCGCCGCGTGCGTCTTCGACCTGGGGCGCGGCGGCGACTTCCGGGCCCGGCCGGACGCCGCGCTGGGCCGGGCCGCGGTGGAGGCCGCCGCGGCGAGCGGGCCCGGCGCCCGGGTGCCGGAGGGCTGTGTGGGCGCCGGGACGGGCGCCGCGGTCGGGCCGATGAAGGGCGGCGTCGGCACCGCCGCCCTCGTGCTCGACTCGGGCATCACGGTGGCCGCGCTGGTGGTCGCCAACGCGGCGGGCTCGGTCACGGACCCGGAAACGGGCGTGCTGTACGGGGAGTTGTTCCGGGGGCGGGTGCGGTATCCGGAGACACGGGTGCACGAGTCCGCGCGCCGGCGCCTGGCGGAGAGCGCCGCGACGAGCGCGCCCCCGCCGCTGAACACGACCCTCGCGGTGGTCGCGACCGACGCGGACCTCACGAAGGCGCAGGCGCAGAAGCTGGCGGGCACGGCGCACGACGGCATCGCCCGCGCCGTCCGGCCGGTGCATCTGCTGCACGACGGGGACACGGTCTTCGCGCTGGCGACCGGCACGCGCCCGCTGGGTACCGGCCCTGCCGGCACCGCGCATCCGCTCGCCCTGAACGGCGTCCTCGCGGCGGGCGCGGACGTGGTGACGCGGGCGATCGTGCGTGCCGTACGCGCCGCGGAGTCGGTGACGGCGGCCGGCGGGACGTGGCCGTCGTACGGCGAGCTGTACGGAAAACGGTAGGACCGACGGAAGGGACCCGCGGACCGTCACGACGCGTGGGTCATTGTCCCGGTTCTGTCACGCGACGGGCTCAGGGGCGGACGACGGGAACCCCGGCGGCCGTGGTGGTCCTCTTCACCGGCGTACCGGAGCGGACCACGCACCTCACACGAAGCTGGAGCAGACCGTGACAACGCCGAACAGAACAGCGCGGCGCACACTGGGGGCCTGTGCCGCCCTGGTGGTCGGCGCCCTCGCCCTGACCGCCTGCGGCGGCAGCGCCAACGCCGAGGACGACAACGGCAGGGGAGGCGAGAACTCTTCCGGGACGGCCACCGCGAAGATCACCATCTCGGCCCAGGACGGTTCGACGGGGGCGTCGATCAACAGCACCGGCGTGAAGGTGAGCGACGGCCGGCTGACCACCGTGAGGATGACGTTGGCCGGGACGCAGCAGGTCGTGGCGGGCTCACTGGCGGCGGACGGCAGCAGCTGGAAGCCGAAGGAGCAGCTGGAGCGCGGCACGAAGTACGAGATAGCGGCGACCGCGAAGGGCGCGAACGGCCGGACGGTGGCGGCCGACTCGGTCTTCACCACGGTGTCCCCGGCCAACAGCTTCGTCGGGACGTACACGCCGGACAACGGCACGACGGTGGGGGTCGGGATGCCGGTGTCCTTCACCTTCGACAAGGCCATCGACGACAAGAAGGCCGTGCAGTCGCACATCACCGTCTCGTCGAGCAGCGGCCAGAAGGTGGTCGGGCACTGGTTCGGGTCGCAGCGGCTCGACTTCCGGCCGGAGGAGTACTGGAAGGCCGGCTCCAAGGTCACGATGAAGATCGACCTGGACGGCGTGCAGGGCGCCGACGGCGTCCACGGCGTGCAGAAGAAGACGGTCACCTTCACCATCGGGCGCTCGCAGGTCTCCACGGTCGACGTCGGCACCCAGACCATGTCGGTGGTGCGGGACGGGACGACGCTGAAGACGGTCCCGATCTCCTCGGGCAGCGCCGAGCACACGACGTACAACGGCCAGATGGTCATCACGGAGAAGTTCACGCAGACGCGGATGAACAGCCGGACGGTCGGCCTGGGCGGGGAGTACGACATCCCGGACGTGCCGCACGCGATGCGTCTGACGCAGTCCGGGACCTTCATCCACGGCAACTACTGGTACGACAAGGGCAATCCGCCCTTCGGCCGGGAAGGCACCAGCCACGGCTGCGTCGGGCTCGCGGACGTACGGGGCGCGCAGGGCGACACCCCCGCCAAGTGGCTCTACGACAACTCCCTCGTCGGCGACGTGGTGATCGTCAAGAACTCCCCCGACAAGACCGTCGCCCCGGACAACGGCCTCAACGGGTGGAACCTGGCGTGGAGCGAGTGGATCGCGGGAAGCACGGGGAGCACGGCCTGACGGTCCGGGAGTCCCCCGTTACGGCGGAAGGGGCCCCCGACCGGCGGTTCCTGACGGAAAATCGGGCCGCGCGGGAACTTCTCGCGCGGCTTCCGCGTTTTCCCGGCGTACGTTTTCTCGGTTCCCGGACATGATGTCCGACCGAGGGGCTACGGTATGCACCCACAAGGTGACATGCAGCAACGCCGGGAGAAACCTTGAGCGTTCCGTACGAGACGGCAGCGCACGAAGCAGCCGAGTCGCCCGAGACTCCGGAGGAGCACCTCGCGCGGCTCCTCGGTCGCGCCCTGAACTCGTTCGAACTGCCCGACGAGTGCGTCAGACGCCTGGACTGCGCCCTGGCGCACGACAGCTCGCTGCACTCCGCGCACCACAGCGCGGGTCTGCACCGGGAGACCTACCGGCACACCTGGCTGTTGTCGGACGGCTCCGCGCTCACCCTGTGGGAGCTGGTCCACAACCCCACCCCCGGCAGCGAACCGCAGCACGAGGTGTACGTCGACGAGGAGGAGCTGCGGGCCGCCACGATCCGGCTGCCGCTCCCTGCGGACGCGCCGGACTTCGAACTGCCGGTGCTGGTCCAGCTGGCACCGGTCCCCGCCCCCCGGCACGTGTACGTGCCGGACGACTCGGCCGATCACGCGCGTCGGCTGCTGCGCCGCGCGGAGAACGCGGACCGGCCGGGCGCCGACACGGCCGCGCTGCTGCGGTCGGCCTTCGCGCACCAGATCACCCAGGCGTTCGGCCGGCCCTGCCGCGCGGGGCGCATCGGCCTCGGTTTCGCGCTCTACGAGCACGCGTTCCTGCTCCGCGACGGCCGGGAGGTCTCCCTCTGGGAGGTCGAGCACACGGCCACACCCGACGGGCGGCACATGTGCGAGGTGTATCCCACCGAGGACGCGGCCCGCGAGGCGATGGAGCGGCGGGCGGCACAGGTCTCCTGAGCCGGGCCGGCCCCACCGGCCCGCGGCACCCCGTCCGCGGCACCCCGACCGGGGCGCCGGGCTTCCGCTCAGCGGTCGCCGCTGATTCGGCGGACCAGACCCTCGAAGGCGGCCCGCTCCGCCGGGGTCAGATCGACGGCCTCCCGGTGCGGTCCGGCCTGCCCCTGGGGCGGGACGGCGGGGAGGGCCCGCCGGTCCGACGAGCGCGGCGGACGGGCGGGGCCCGGACGGCGTGGGCCCGTGTCCGGGCGTATCGCGTCGGAACCGGGGCGCGTCGCACCCAGGGCCGGGCGCCGCGTGCGCCGTGCGCCGGTGCGGAAGCCCCAGGCGCCCTCGCCCGGACGACCGCGGCGCAGCAGGACGGTCACCGCGACCAGCCAGGCGACTCCCGCCATGGCGAGGGCGACGGCCGCCGCGCCCGTCGGGTGGGGGATCGAGAGGAACTCAGGCATACCGACCAGTAGACACCGCGCACAGCACGGTCCGGGACTTTCGTCCCGGACCGTGACGTATCTCGCAGGTGGGTGCAGGTCGCCCGAAAGCCCCATGCGGGGCGGGGGTTACGCCGCCACCGGCTGCTTCCGCCCCGCCGCCGTGGCGGCCGCGCCGTTCTCCGCGCCGGAGGCGGCGGCCCCGGTGACCGGCTTGCGCAGGCCCTTGAGGACGACGACCAGGGCCGCCGTGACGCACACACCGGCCGCGATGGCGACCAGGTAGAGGAACGGGTTGCCGATCAGCGGGACCACGAAGACGCCGCCGTGCGGGGCGCGCAGGGTCGCGCCGAACGCCATCGACAGGGCACCGGTGATCGCGCCGCCCACCATCGCGGAGGGGATCACGCGCAGCGGGTCGGCCGCGGCGAACGGGATCGCGCCCTCGGAGATGAAGGAGGCGCCCAGGACCCAGGCGGCCTTGCCGTTCTCTCGTTCCGTCCGGGTGAACAGCTTGCCCCGGACGGTCGTGGCCAGGGCCATCGCCAGCGGCGGGACCATGCCGGCCGCCATGACCGCGGCCATGACCTTCATCGCGGAGTCGCTCGGGTCGGCGACGGCGATACCGGCGGTGGCGAAGGCGTAGGCGACCTTGTTGACCGGACCGCCGAGGTCGAAGCACATCATCAGGCCGAGCAGGGCGCCGAGGAGGACGGCGTTGGTGCCGGTGAGGCCGTTCAGCCAGTCGGTCATGCCCTTCTGCGCCTCGGCGATGGGCTTGCCGATGACCACGAACATCAGGAATCCGACGACCGCCGAGGAGATCAGCGGGATCACCACCACGGGCATGATGCCGCGCAGCGCCGCCGGGATCCGGACCTTCTGGATCGCCATCACCACGCCACCGGCGATCAGGCCGGCCGCCAGACCGCCGAGGAAGCCCGCGTTGACGGTCAGCGAGATCGCGCCGCCGACGAAGCCCGGTACCAGACCGGGCCGGTCCGCCATGCCGTAGGCGATGTAGCCGGCCAGGACCGGAACGAGGAAGCCGAAGGCGACACCGCCGATCTGGAAGAGCAGGGCGCCCCAGCTGTCCGCCTGGGTCCAGACGAAGTGGTCCATGACCGACGGCGCCTTGTTGATCTCGTAGCCGCCGATCGCGAAGCCGAGGGCGATCAGGAGACCGCCAGCGGCGACGAACGGGACCATGTAGCTCACGCCGGACATCAGCCACTTGCGGAGCTTGGTGCCGTAGCCCTCGGTGGAGTCACCGGCGCGTTCGACCGGCGTGCCGGGGGCGGACCCGGAGGTGACCTCGCCGCGCTCCGCCTTGCCGCGCACCTCGGTGATCAGCTCGGCGGGCCGGTTGATGCCCGCCTTCACACCGACGTCCACGGTGGGCTTGCCCGCGAAGCGGTCCTTGTCGCGCACGGGGACGTCGTGGGCGAAGATCACGCCGTCCGCGGCGGCGATGACGGCCGGGTCGAGGCGGGTGAAACCGGCCGAGCCCTGCGTCTCGACGACCAGCTCGACGCCCGCCGCACGTCCGGCGTTCTCCAGGGACTCGGCCGCCATGTAGGTGTGGGCGATACCGGTCGGGCAGGAGGTGACCGCGACGATGCGGAAGGGAACGGCGTCCGGGGTGGACGCGGCGGGCACGGACGCGGCGGGGACCGGTGCGGACGGGGCGGGGGCGGCCGGGGCGCCGGTGGGTGCCGTGTCAGCCGCTGTGGCGTCGGCGGAGGCCGCCGCCGACGCCACAGCGGTGTCCTCGGGGGCGCTCGCGCCCTCCGCGGCTGCCCGGGCCGGCTCCTCCCCGCGGATGAGTGCCGCCGCGGCCGCCGTGTCCCCCACCGACCGCAGCGCGGAGGTGAAGTCGGCGTTCATCAGCTGACGGGCCAGCGACGACAGGATCGTCAGGTGGGCGTCGTCGGCTCCCGCGGGAGCGGCGATCAGGAAGATCAGGTCGGCCGGGCCGTCCGGGGCGCCGAAGTCGATGCCGGCGGCGCTGCGTCCGAAGGCGAGCGTCGGCTCGGTGACGTGGGCGCTGCGGCAGTGCGGGATGCCGATGCCGCCGTCGAGGCCGGTGGGCATCTGGGCCTCACGGGCGGCCACGTCGGTGAGGAAGCCCTCCAGGTCGGTCACCCGGCCCTGGGCCACCATGCGCTCGGCGAGGGACCGCGCCGCTGCTTCCTTGGTGTCGGCGGACAGGTCGAGGTCGACCAGTTCCGCGGTGATCATCTCGCTCATCGCGGGCTCCTTCGCTCGCGTATCGCCCGGGGGGTGTGCTGGGCGCAAAGGGGGACGGGGGTGCGGTGGGGGGAGGTGAGGCGTAGGGGGACGGGGCCGGGGAAGCCCCGCCTCCGCAGGACGGCAGGCCGGTCGGGGCCCTGCGCGCCCGGGTCGGCGGAGCGGCTCAGGACGCCCCGCCGCCCGTGCCGGGCGGCGGGTAAGGGGGAACCCCGCCTCGCCGCGACCGCTGTCCGGGCCGGTGTGGGCGCCGGTGCGGACGGGACCGGTGGTGTGACCGCCTGGCACGGCCCCGGGTGGAGGGCCGTGGCGGGCGCGGAGCGGACGGCCGTGGCAGGCCTCGCTCGAAGAGCCACGACGGGTACCGGGCAGAGGCCCGTGCCGGATGCCGGGTCGGGGGTCATGACACGGGCTCCTTCAGTTCGCGGTCCACCGGTACGTCCGAGGTGACCGTCACCGCCGCCGGGTCCAGGTCGGCCGGGGTCGGCATCACGCTGCCGGGCAGCTGGACGGCGGCCGCGCCGTGCGCGACGGCGGAGGCGAGCGCCTGCGGGCCGCTGCCGCCGGCGATGAGGAATCCGGCGAGGGAGGAGTCACCCGCTCCCACATTGCTGCGGACGGCGTCGACGCGCGCGGTGGCGAACCAGGTGCCCGTGTCCTCCACGAGCAGTTGCCCGTCGGCGCCCAGGCTCGCGAGCACGGCGCGTGCGCCCATCTCGCGCAGTTCCTCCGCCGCCTTCACCGCGTCGCCCACGGTCGCCAGGGGGCGTCCGACGGCCTCGGCGAGCTCCTCGGCGTTCGGCTTCACCACGTCGGGCCGCTCGCGCAGCGCCTCCAGCAGCGCGCGCCCCGAGGTGTCCAGCGCGATCCGCGCACCCCCGGCGTGCGCTCGCGCGACCACCTCGGCGTACCAGGAGGGCGCGAGCCCGCGGGGCAGGCTGCCGCAGCAGGCGATCCAGTCGGCGTCGCGGGACTGTCCGCGCACGGTCTCCAGGAGGAGTTCCTGCTCCGCCGGGGAGAGTTCCGGCCCCGGAGCGTTGATCTTCGTCAGCACGCCGTCGGACTCCGCGAGCGCGATGTTCGAGCGGGTGGCCCCGGCGACCGGGACCGGCGCGACCTCGATGCCCTGCGCGTCGAGCAGGTCGGCGACGAGCGCGCCCGGCGCACCGCCCAGGGGCAGGACGGCGACCGTGCGCCGTCCGGCGGCGGCGACGGCACGGGAGACGTTCACGCCCTTGCCGCCGGGATCCATCCGCTCACCGGTGGCGCGGATCACCTCGCCGCGGTCGAGGGAGGGGACCTCGTAGGTGCGGTCGAGGGACGGGTTCGGGGTGACGGTGAGGATCATGCGCGTACTACTTCCGTGCCGCCGCGCTCGATGGCGGCCGCGTCGTCGGGGCTGAGCCCGCTGTCGGTGATCAGCAGGTCCACGTCGCCCAGGCCGCCGAAGCGGGCGAAGTGCTCCTGCCCGTGCTTGGAGGAGTCGGCGAGCAGCACGACCCGGCGGGCCGCGGCCATCGCCGCCCGCTTCACCGCCGCCTCGGCGAGGTCGGGGGTGGTGAGCCCGTGCTCGGCGGAGAACCCGTTCGCGGCGACGAACAGGACGTCGGCGCGGATCTCGCCGTACGCGCGCAGTGCCCAGGCGTCCACGGCGGCGCGCGTACGGTGCCGTACGCGCCCCCCGATCAGATGGAGCTGCATGCCGGGGTGGTCGGCGAGGCGGGCCGCGATCGGCAGGGAGTGCGTGACCACCGTGAGGGAGGCCTCCAGAGGGAGGGCGGCGGCCAGGCGGGCGACCGTCGTACCGGCGTCGAGGACCATCGTGCCCTCGGCCGGGAGTTCGGTCAGGGCGGCCTTGGCGATGCGGTCCTTCTCGTCGGCGGAGGTGGACTCGCGTTCGGCGAGGTCCGGCTCGAAGTCGAGGCGTCCGACCGGTATGGCACCGCCGTGCACGCGGCGGACGAGCCCGGCGCGGTCGAGGGCCTTCAGATCGCGGCGGATGGTCTCCGCCGTGACCTGGAACTCCTCGGCCAGCGACAGGACGTCCACCCGGCCGCCGTCACGGGCGAGCCGCAGGATCTCCTGCTGCCGCTCCGGTGCGTACATGTCCGTTCGCCTCCGACCGCTCCCGGGTCCATGCCCGAATTTGTGGTTTCGCCTGGAGGCTACGCCCGGATTTCGGGAAAGTAAACAGGTTCGGATGTCATTCGGGCATGAACGGACTTCCGGTCGCCGCCCGATCACGCCCGCGGGGGGCACCCGCGTGCGCCCGCCCGCACCCGGACACGAGTGAAGGGCCCGGCACCCTCGCGGGTGACAGGCCCTTCGCGGCCGGTCGATCTCCTCCCGGCCGGTCTCAGCGCCGTCCCGGCCGGTTCGGCGCCGTCCCTCAGTACACGAGTTCCGGCTCCTTCCCCGTCACCGGCAGCTCCGTCTCCCCCGCGCCCTCCACGTGCTGGGCGGGCCGCCTCGGCAGGGCGAACATCAGCAGGAAGATCACGCCCATCACGGCGGCCACCCAGCCCAGCGCGTACCGGAAGGCGGCCACGAACTCCGGGCCGATGTCGGCGGGGGTCAGCCGGTCGCCGATCCGGCCGAAGAAGACCACGGACACCAGGCCGAGGCCGAGTGCGTTGCCCATCTGCTGCACGGTGTTGATCAGCCCGGACGCCGACCCGGCGTGCTCGCGCGGCACTTCGGACAGCACCGCGTCGGTCAGCGGGGCGACGATCAGCCCCATGCCGGCGCCCATCACCGTGAGCGGGAGGATCATCTGCCACGGGGCGATGCCGAGGCCGTAGCGCCCGGACTCCCACAGGTAGAGCAGCACGCCCGCGCCCATGGTCAGCGCGCCCGCCTGGAGCACCTTGCGGCCGAAGCGGGGGACCAGCTTCTGCACGGAGAGACCGGCGGCCGTCGAGACCGCGAGGGAGAACGGGACGCCCGTCAGACCGGCGCGCAGTTCGCTCCAGCCGAGGCCGATCTGGAGGTACAGCGTCCAGACCAGGAAGAAGATGCCGAGGCTGATGCCGAAGACGGTCTGCACGGCGATGCCGGCGGCGAAGCTCTTGACCCGGAAGAGGGACAGCTCGATCAGCGGCGAGCCGTCCCGCGCGCCCTTGCGCCGCTCGTACGCCACCAGCGCGCCGAAGACGACGAACGCGCCGGCCATCGACAGGTACCCCCACAGCGGCCAGCCCAGCTCACGGCCGCGGGTCAGCGGGTAGAGCAGCATCAGCAGACCGAGCGTCACCAGCGCGACGCCGACCAGGTCGAGCTTGAGCGCCTTCGGCGCCCGCGACTCGGTGATGAAGCGGCCGCCCAGGACCAGGGCCGCGATGCCGACCGGCAGGTTGATGAGGAAGATCGGCCGCCACTCCAGCCCGAACAGGTTCCACTCCGTCAGCAGCGCGCCCAGCAGCGGTCCGGAGACCGCGCCCAGGCCGACGATCGCACCGAAGAGCCCGAAGACCTTGCCGCGCTCGTGCGCCGGGAAGGTGGCGTGCACGATCGACAGCACCTGCGGGACCATCAGCGCCGCCATGCCGCCCTGGAGGAGCCGGGAGGCGACGAGCATCTCGGGGTTCGCGGCGAAGCCGCACAGGGCGGAGGCGAGGGTGAAGCCGCCGATGCCGAGGAGGAACACCCGCTTGCGGCCGTGGATGTCGCCCAGGCGGCCGCCGGTGATGAGGCCGGCGGCGAAGGCGAGCGCGTAACCGGCGGTGATCCACTGGATCTGGCTGTCGGAGGCGCCCGCGTCGCGCCGCATCGACGGGATGGCGATGTTGACGATCGTGACGTCGACGAGGTCCATGAAGGCCGCGGTCATCACGATCGCCAGAGCGAACCACCGGCGGCGGTCGGCCACGTCCCCGGCCGCCCGGATGTCGGCCCCTGCGGGGTGCTCGGCCGGGCCGGAACCGGCGGAGAGCTTGGTCTCGTTGGAGGTCATGCGGGGACACTAGGAGGCCAGTAGGTCAGGACATGTCCTACTGGTGCGGCATCCTCGACGCATGACGACGGACACCCCGGCTCGGCTGCTGCAACTCCTCTCCCTGCTCCAGACGCCCCGCGAGTGGCCCGGCGGCGAACTCGCCGACCGGCTCCGGGTGTCCCGCCGCACGGTCCGACGGGACATCGACCGGCTGCGGGAACTGGGCTACCCCGTCCAGGCGACCAAGGGCTCCGACGGCGGATACCGGCTGGTCGCGGGCAAGGCGATGCCCCCGCTCGTCCTCGACGACGAGGAGGCGGTGGCGATCGCGGTCGGCCTGCGGGCGGGTGCCGGGCACGCGCTGGAGGGCGTGGACGAGGCGTCCGTACGGGCCCTGGCGAAACTGGAACAGGTGCTGCCGGCCCGGCTGCGCCACCGGGTCTCCACCCTCCAGGCCGCGACCACCCCACTGACCAGCGGGGACGGTGCCAGCATCGCGCCCGAGACGCTGACCGTCATCGCCTCTGCGGTGGCCGGACACGAGCGGCTGCGGTTCGCCTACCGCGCGAAGGACGGCACCGGGTCGCGCCGCCTGACCGAGCCGCACCGCCTGGTCTCGACGGGCCGCCGCTGGTACCTCGTCGCCTACGACCTCGAACGCGACGACTGGCGCACCTTCCGCGTCGACCGGGTGGGCGAGCCCTTCGCCACCGGCACCCGGTTCGCCCCGCGCGAGGTACCGCAGGGGGACGCGGCGGAGTACCTGCGCCGGTCGATCCAACGCCACCAGGAGACGTACGCGTTCGAGGTCACCTTCCAGGCCCCGGCGGAGGCCGTCGCCGCACAGCTCCCGGCCTGGTTCGAACGCCCGGAGCCGACCCCCGGAGGTTGCCGCCTGCGGTCCGTCACCGGCGACCCCGTGGAATGGCTGGCGGTCCGCCTGGCCGTGCTGGGCCACGAGTTCACGGTCCATTCCCCGAGTGAACTGGTGCAGTGCGTGCACGAGTTGGGGGGACGGCTGGCGCGAGCGGGGGCGGGTGCCGGAGCACAGGCGGCAACGGGGACAGGAACGGAAGCGGAAGCGGCGGCGGGGCGAGGAGCGGAGGCGGCCGTGGCGGCAGGGGGCGCCCGTGGGGCCGCGGAACCCGGCGCGGCTGCGGAACCCGGTGGGAACGGTTAGCCGGAGGCGCCGGCGCCGCTCCCCCACTCCATCCCCCGCACCGCTTCCAGGTTCCGCAGGGCCAGTTCCGCCGGGCCCTGCGGACCGCTCGGGGGGCTGTCGGTCGCAGACCAGCTCTCCACGGCGACACGGACCGCGGCACACGCGACCGCCGCGACGAAGCGCCGGCGAGGGGTGGGTTCGGCCCGTCCACTGGGCTCGGCCGACCCGGCGGACGTGACGGGCGCGGCGGTCTCCGCACGCTCGGCAACGTTGTCGGGCCCGGCCCCGCCCCCGGCTCCCCGCCCTCGGAGCACCTCCTCCAGAGCACCTTCCGAGGCATGGCAGACCTCGGCCCAGACCTTGCCCAGGGCGGGGCTGGTCGAGGCGAGGCGGATGAGGGTGCGGACCCACTCCCAGGACTCCGCCGACACGCCGACGCCGGGCGTGAGGGTCTGCCGTACCGCGTGTTCCAGGGCCTCGGGCGGGGACAGCCGGGGCGGGGCCTCGCGCACCGCTTCCACCCAGCGCTGGGCTCCGGCCGCGTACAGCGGGGCGACCGCCTCTTCCTTAGTGGCGAAGTACCGGTAGAACGTGCGCGGCGCGACACCGGCCGCCTGGGCGATGTCCTCGGCGCGGGTGGCCCTGAGGCCGCGCCCGGCGAAGAGGCGGGCGGCCGCTCGGGCGATCTCCATCCTGGTCGCCGCTTTGCGCCGCTCGGTGAGCGAAGCCGGGGCCGACGGGGTGGCGGAGGAGGGAGGCGGTACGGGGGTGGAGCTTGTCACATCGGCAGGCTATGCCCATGTGGCACAATCTGCCATCCAGGCGGGTCACCCCGGAGTTCAGGTACGGGGTGCCCCGCCCTTCAGCATGCCGGTACGCCGCACGGCCGCGCCCCGAGTGGCCGCGTCGCTCCCGCGGCGGCTCCCCCTTCCCCTGTGCGGCCGCAATCCGACGCCCGGCCCGGACGCCTGGGCTTCCGCCCGCCCCCGGCCCCGGGACCCTGCCAAAAGGAGTCGGGCTCCGGCGCCGGGGGGGAGGCGCCGAAGCCCGACTCGGGAGAGTCCCGGCGCCGGGGGGGTGTGCGTCGGGACGTGGCTGGACGTGGCTCGGTGGGTGTCTCTCATGTCACCCATGTCGTTCATGAGAGGTCACCGGACACGGAGAACGAGGGGTTGCGCAAACGCCGTAGGGCTGCGGGGTCCGGTGGGTCGGTTCGCACTTCTGCGCCCGAACTCCCGCGCCCAGAAGTCTTTTTCCCCCGGGGTCACCGGTTGAAAGCGACCTTCTGCGCCATGTTTGCGCGTACTTCCGCCACCCGCGTACGCCCGTGGCGAGTCGTGCACCCGTCGGTGGCGCGTTCCGCACCCGCCGGGGACTCCGGCCCGGGACGAACCCCGCCCCGGACGCGAACCCCCGCAGGCGCGGCGCCCGTCTACGCCGCCGCCTCGAACCCGGTGTCCCGGGCCAGCTTCTTCAGTTCCAGCAGCGCGTGCTTCTCGATCTGACGGATCCGCTCGCGCGTCAGACCGTGCTCCTTGCCGACCTCGGTCAGCGTGCGCTCGCGGCCGTCCTCGATGCCGTACCGCATCTTGATGATGGAGGCCGTGCGCGGGTCGAGGCGGCCGATGAGGCCGTCCAGTTCCTCGCTGCGCAGCAGCGTGAGGACGGACTGCTCCGGCGAGACCGCCGAGGTGTCCTCGAGCAGGTCGCCGAACTGGGTCTCGCCCTGGTCGTCGACCGCCATGTTCAACGAGACGGGGTCGCGCGCCCAGTCGAGCACGTCGGTGACGCGCTCCGGCGTGGAACCCAGCTCGGTGGCGATCTCCAGGGGCTCCGGGTCGCGGCCGTGCTCGCGGTTGAACTCCCGCTGCACGCGGCGGATACGGCCCAGCTCCTCCACCAGGTGGACGGGCAGCCGGATCGTGCGCGACTGGTCCGCTATGGACCGCGTGATGGCCTGGCGGATCCACCACGTGGCGTATGTGGAGAACTTGAAGCCCTTGCGGTAGTCGAACTTCTCGACCGCGCGGACCAGGCCGGCGTTGCCTTCCTGGACCAGGTCCAGCAGGGGCAGGCCGCTGCGCGGGTAACGGCGGGCGACCGCGACGACCAGTCGGAGGTTGGAACGGATGAAGACGTCCTTGGCGCGCTCTCCCTCGGCGACGAGCGCCTCGAGCTCCTCACGGGAGGCGTCCGCCTGGGACTCCTCGTATCCGTCGAGGACCTGCCGCGCGAACACACCCGCCTCGATGATCTGCGACAGCTCGACTTCCTTGGCGGCGTCGAGCAGAGGCGTGCGCGCGATCTCGTCGAGGTACATGCCGACCAGATCGCGGTCGGCGATCTCTCCGCCGTGGACGCGAGCGCTGCTTGCCGCGCCGGTCTCGCCGGAGGCGGACTGACGACGGGCGACGGCACGGGTTGCCATGCGTGCTCCCTTGCGATGGTGGGGTCAGCGGGTGGTCCGTGGACACCGGGGCACCGACTCGGGTCCTCCCGGGACTTTCTCGGGACTCTCCTCGGGTGCCCTGCATCCGGTGGATACAACGACTGGAATCAGGACAGAATTCCCCACCCGTCCCCCGATTTTTCTGATCATGCAGTACCCTGTCCGGCCCCAGAAGGAGGACACATGCGGCCGGAACGTACAGAGGTGCAGGTCAGGCCGGGGGTGGAGAGGGATCTCGAAGCCCTCACCGACCTCTACAACCACTATGTACGTGAGACGCCGATCACATTCGATACCGCGATTTTCACTCCGGAGGAGCGCCGCCCTTGGCTGCTCTCCCACCCTGAAGACGGCCCGTACCGGCTGATGGTTGCCACGGACCCGCACTCACAGGAAATTCTGGGGTACGCCACCTCCAGCCCCTTCCGCGCGAAGCCCGCCTACGCGACCTCCGTCGAGGTGACGGTCTACCTGCGCCCGGACGCGGGCGGCCGCGGCGTCGGCACGCTGCTGTACGAGGCGCTCTTCGAGGCCCTGTCCGGCGAGGACCTGCACCGGGCGTACGCGGGCGTCGCCCAGCCCAACGAAGCGTCCGTGCGGCTGCACGAACGCTTCGGTTTCCGGCACGTGGGCACCTACCGCGAGGTGGGCCGCAAGTTCGGCCGCTACTGGGACGTCGCCTGGTACGAGAAGCACCTGTAGCCGACCGGCGGGCGGGTCGGCCGGCGGGCGGGCGGGCGGCGGGCGGGTCAGCCGAACTGCATCGACCGCTTCGCCAGCCCCAGCCAGAACCCGTCGATCACCGACTTCTGCGCGTCCAGTTCGCCGAAGACCTCCGCGGCGCCCATGGTGACGAACAGCGGGGCGAAGTGCTCGGTGCGCGGGTGGGCGTACCGGCCCGCCGGGGCCTTGTGCAGGAAGTCCAGCAGGGCGTCCCAGTCACGGGTCTCCAGGGCGCGCCGCCCCCAGTCGTCGAACTCGGAGGACCAGGTGGGCACACCCCCGCCGGTGTGCCGCAGCGCGGCCAGGTTGTGGGTGAAGAACCCGGAGCCGACGATGAGGACCCCCTCGTCGCGCAGGGGCGCGAGCCTGCGGCCGATCTCCATGAGCTTCACGGGGTCGAGGGTCGGCATGGAGATCTGGAGGACCGGGATGTCGGCGGCCGGGAACATCTCGACGAGCGGGACGTATGCGCCGTGGTCGAGGCCCCGGTCGGGGATGTCCTGCACGGGGATGCCGGGGGCGCGCAGCAGCTTGCGCACGCTCTCGGCGAGCGCCGGCGCGCCCGGGGCGTCGTAGCGCACCCGGTAGTAGTGCTCGGGGAAGCCCCAGAAGTCGTAGACCAGGGGGACCGGATCGACGGCGCCGAGAGCGAGGGGGGCCTCCTCCCAGTGGGCGGAGACCATGAGGATCGCCTTGGGGCGGGGCAGGTCGGCGGACCAGGCGGCGAGCTGACCGGGCCAGACGGGGTCGTCCGCGAGGGGCGGGGCGCCGTGGCTGAGGTACAGGGCTGGCATGCGCTCCTGCGGAACGGCACGTTCCTGGATGGCGGCGGACATGGCTGCGACTCCCTCGGCGGCTCGACGTGTTCGGACGGGCCCACATTTACTTGAACTCTAAATTTCCCGTTCATACGTAACTGTAGACCCCACTTGTTTAATTTTCAAGGATGAGGCCCGTACAGTGGAGCGCATGACGAAGGCAGCCGCACCCGCTCCCGAGCCGCAGTGGCTCACCGCGGAGGAGCAGCGCATCTGGCGCTCGTACCTCCACGCCACCACCCTCCTCGAGGACCACATGGACCGGCAGCTGCAACGCGACGCCGGAATGCCGCACGTCTACTACGGCCTCCTCGTCAAGCTCGCCGAGTCCCCCCACCGGCGGCTGCGGATGACCGAACTCGCGAGGGACGCCAAGATCACCCGCTCCCGCCTCTCGCACGCCGTCGCGCGCCTGGAGAAGAACGGCTGGGTACGGCGCGAGGACTGCCCCTCCGACAAGCGCGGCCAGTTCGCGGTGCTGACCGACGAGGGCCTGGACGTCCTCAGGAGCGCGGCGCCGGGCCACGTGGCCGCCGTACGCAACGCGCTCTTCGACCGGCTGACCCCGGAACAGCAGAAGTCCCTCGGCGAGATCATGCAGATCGTCGCCGAGGGACTCCAGCCGAACGAAGCGGGTGCCGACCTGCCCTGGCTGCGCTGACCGCCACAGCCGGGGCGGTACGTCAGTACGTCAGATCAGTGGGCGACCACCGGGACCGGGACGGCCTCCTCGGCGCCCTCGCCGGCGCCCGTGACCGCGCTCATGTCCGGCTTGCCGGCGTTGACGAAGGTCAGGGCGATCGTGGCGGCGACGACCAGGATGCCGACTGCGAACCAGATCGCGCTGGTGTAGCCGTTCACCAGGCCCTCCAGCTGCACCAGCTCCTGCTGGGAGCGGGTGCCCGCGTTGCCGATGTGGTCGGCGATGTACGAGGTCGTGGCCGAGGCGGCGATCGTGTTCAGCAGCGCCGTACCGATCGCGCCGCCCACCTGCTGCGAGGTGTTGACCATCGCGGAGGCGACACCGGCGTCCCGCGGCTCGACACCCTGGGTGGCCAGGGACATGGCCGGCATGAACGCCGTACCCATGCCGAGGCCGAGCAGCAGCATCGCCGGCAGCAGCAGGGCCGCGTACGAGGAGCCGATCTCCAGCTGGGTCAGCAGCAGCATGCCGAGCGCGGCGACCAGGAAGCCGGGGCCCATCAGCAGCCGGGGCGCGACCCGGGTCATCAGCCGGGTGCCGATCTGGGTCGAGCCCGTGATCATGCCCACGATCATCGGGAGGAAGGCGAAACCGGTCTTGACCGGCGTGTAGCCCTTCACGATCTGGAGGTAGTAGGTCAGGAAGAGGAACAGGCCGAACATCGCGATGATCGCGAGACCCAGCGAGAGGTAGATGCCGCCGCGGTTGCGGTCGGTGATCACGCGCAGCGGCAGCAGCGGGGACGCGACCCGCGCCTCGACGGCCACGAAGGTCGCCAGCAGCACCGCGGACGCGACGAACATGCCTATCGTCAGGGCGTCGCTCCAGCCCTCGGACTCGGCGCGGGTGAAGCCGTAGACCAGGGCCACCAGGCCGAGGGTCGACAGGATGACGCCCGGGATGTCGAGCGGGGAGCGGTTGCGGCCGCCCTCGGGCTCACGGATGACGAAGTAGGCACCGGCCGCGGCGACGACCGCGAACGGGATGTTCACGAAGAACGTCCAGCGCCAGTCCAGGTACTCGGTGAGGAAACCGCCGAGGATGAGGCCGACCGCGCCGCCACCGCCCGCGATGGCGCCGTAGATGCCGAACGCCTTGGCGCGCTCCCTGGCGTCCGTGAACATCACGGCGAGCAGGGAGAGCGCGGCGGGCGCGAGCAGCGCGCCGAAGGCGCCCTGGAGCGCGCGGGAGCCGAACAGCATCGCCTCGTTGGTGGCCGCGCCACCGAGTGCCGAGGCCGCGGCGAAGCCCACCAGGCCGAGGACGAAGGTGCGCTTGCGGCCCCAGAGGTCGGCGATACGGCCACCGAAGAGGAGGAGCCCGCCGAAGGCGAGGGCGTAGGCCGTGACGACCCACTGGCGGTTGCCGTCGGAGATGCCGAGGTCCTGCTGGGCGGAGGGCAGGGCGATGTTCACGATGGTCGCGTCGAGGACGACCATCAGCTGGGCGAGCGCGATGAACACGAGCGCTCTCCAGCGGGCCGGGTCCGCGTGGCGGAGGCCCGGAGCCGTGGTGGCTGTGTCAGACATGGAGGTACCCACTTCGGAACTTCGTGACGGAAAAGTCATGACTTGGTCAAAGAAAACGGGCGGAGCAGAAGAGCGGCTCGTCGACGGCGACGGCTGCGGGAAGGATCGGTCGACCGACGGCGCCGATCAGTCGGTCGGCGACCGGGCCGGTGGTCGTTCTCGGTGGCTCTGGTTGGTTTCCGGTGGCTTGCAGTGGCTTGCGGTAACTCGCGGTGGCTTGCGGTGACTCAGGCCTGGCGCAGGTCCTCCATGGTCACGGCCGTACCCGGCAGGACCGACCGGGCCGGGGCCCGCAGTCCGTCCAGGAACACCTGGAGATGGCGGTGGAGAAAGCGGTCGGCGTTGAGGCAGGCGGTGCCCGCCGGAGGCCGACTGAGCTGGGCCACGGCGACCATCAGGTCACCGAAGCCGACGTCGTCGCGGAGCTGACCGGCCTGCCGGGCACGCTCCATGACCTCCTCGACGAGCTGCTCGACCCTCATGCGGGCGGCCAGGAGGTCCGGGTGGTTCTCGTCGAACGTGCTGGCGATCATCGGGCACAGCGCGCTGACGCGTTCGTCGGCGGCCACGTGCACGAAGCGCTCCAGCGCACCGAAGGCGTCGCCCGTCTCGGCGAGCGCCTGGGCGGCCGCCTGGGCGGTGCGGTCCATGACGGAGCAGACGACCTCGCGGACGAGCGCCTGCCGGTCGGGGAAGTTGCGGTACACCGTGGCGTTGCCGACACCGGCCCGGCGGGCGATGTCGTCGAGCGGCACCTCGGGGCCGAGTTCGACGAACAGCTCGCGGGCGGCGGTGACGATCCGCTCCCGATTGCGCAGGGCGTCGGCGCGCGGCCGGGTCACCTTGCGCTGCGCGGGGGCGGTGGCGGTCTGCACGGCGTACTCCTCAGGTCGATGACGTGACGGGCGATGCTTGCTGGTGCTGCCGCCGGCGCTGGTGCCGCGCCGGCGCTGGTGCCGCTGTCGCACGATCCGGGGAAGTGCTCCCCGTTTCGGTCGGACACATGGCTAAACGGGGAGACGGTCCCCGGTTATTTCCCGGACGCCGATTCTTTTCACGTGACCTGGGTCACAGGCTCTCCCACCTCGCGTCTACCCCTCGGTAACCCACGATCGGCCGCTCCAGCGCGCGCCGCCGACCACTCCCGACGAGGGTGATCGAAAGGATGCAGCCGGTGATCGGCGGCTGCCTGGCGTGAAGGGTTCCCGCATGCAGCCGCAGCCTGAGCGACCCGGGGCGGGCCGTCGCGCCACGCCTCGGAAGCCGCTCCGCCGACGCATACGCCGGCGGCGCACGGCCGGCCTCGCCTGTGTGACCGCGCTGACCTTCGCGGTCAGCACCTCGGCAGGCACCGGTCACCTCGCGCCGCGCCCCAGCCCGGCCGGCGCCGGTCCGATCGCGCCGGTCCGCACCCCCGCCCTCGCCCCCTGTCTGATCACCGCCGGGTCCGCCGTCCAGATGTCCGAGGGCGTCCCCACGACCGGTGGCTACGCCCGCACCACGGGCACCGTCCGCGCCCTGACCCTCATGATCGACTTCTCGGACGCGCCCGGCCGCGGCAAGGCGAAGGACCGGTTCCACGAATTCTTCCCCCAGACCCAGGAGTGGTTCCGCACCGCGTCCTACGGCCGCCTCGACTACCGTGCCGAGACCCCCGTACCCGACTGGCTGCGCATGCCCAAACCGTTCCGGTCGTACGGCATAGAGCGCGGCGCGCCCTTCGATCCCGGCTACCGCGAGCTGGTCCAGGACATCGTGGCCGCCGCCGACCCGACCGTCGACTTCCGGGCGTACGACCTCCTCAACGTGCTGGTCACCCCGAACGCGGGCCCCTCCGCGCTGGACACCGTCCTGTCGGTGACGTTCGCCGGCAACCACGAGGCCCCGGTCGCCGACGGCGTCCCCGTCGCGAACGCGTCCTTCGTCTACTCGCGCCAGGACGACGGCTCCGGCTCCTACGACCGCACCGGCTACCGCGTCCTGCCGCACGAGAACGGCCACGTCTTCGGCCTGCCCGACCTCTACACCCAGGAGGGCGGCGGCGCGGTCGGCCACTGGGACATCATGAGCGAGGACTGGGGCGCCAACAACGACTTCCTGGGCTGGCACAAATGGAAGCTGGGCTGGCTGGACGCCGACCAGGTCGGCTGCGCGTCCGCCCCCGGCACCGGCGAGTACGCGCTCACCCCCCTCTCCGAACGGGGCGGTCCCAAACTGGTCTTCGTCCCGCTCAACAGCCGCGCCGGGTACGCCGTCGAACTGCGCACCCGCGGCGGCAACGACGAGGCGGTGTGCCGCCCCGGCGTCCTCGTCTACAGGGTCGACGCGAACGTCGACACCGGCATGGGCCCGGTCACGGTCCACGACTCCCAGCGCGACAGCGGCGGCTGCACCCGCAGCCCGAACGTCCACGCCGAACTGTCCGACGCGCCGCTCGTGCCGGGCGAGACGTTCAAGGACACGGAGAGAGGGGTGCGCATCTCCGTGGTGGCGGCGGACCTGGAGGGGACGTACCGGGTGCGGATCACCCGCAAGTAGCCGGCCGGCCGCGGGGCGCGCGACGGGCCCTCGCCTGCTGCAGGGCATGTGACCGGCCTTCGCCGACCGCCGGGCGTGCCGGTGGAGGCCGGTGTCCCGGACACCGGGGTGGCGGGGGCGCGGCTACCGTAGGCGACCTGCCCCAACCCGCTGCGCCCTGCCGCGATCTGCTGCGACCGCCGTACCCGCCACCGCCGTACCCGTGACCGCCGTACCGGAGAGACGATGCCCGCCAGGACGACAGCCCCGACCGCCACCGCCCCGGACAGCAGCCGGGTACCGGAGGAGGCGGTCACCCCGTTGATCCGCGGGGTCGCCGTCCTGGAGGCGCTGACCGCGGCGGGCGGCACGATGAGCCCGAGCGCCCTGGAACGCGCCACCGGCCTGGCCCGTTCCACGGTCGACCGGATCGTGGCGACGCTGGCCCGTATGGAGTACGTCCGCCTGGACGGCCGGGACGCGGTCCTGACCCCGCGGGTGATGGAACTCGGCAACGCCTACTTGGCCGCACTGCGCCTGCCCGCCCTCCTCGGATCGCGAGCCGACGCCCTCGCCGACGAACTCGACGAGTCCGTGTCGCTCGCGGTCGCCGACCGCGACGGCATCCGCTTCATCCACCAGGCGACCCGTCGCCGCGCGATGTCCCTCAGTTTCCGCATCGGCGACCTGCTCCCGGCCGAACGCACCGCCCCCGGCCCGCTGTTCGCGACCGAATGGACCGAAGCGGACTGGACCCGCTGGCGCACCCGCCGGTCGACGGACCCCCGGGACCACACCTTCCCCGCCGTCCCTCCGGCCCCGGCCCCGCCCACGCGTCCGGAGGAGGACGACAAGGACTTCGTACGCCGGACCGAGCGGGCGGCCGCGGACGGCTGGTGCCTGGACGACCAGTTGATCGAACCCGGCCTGGTGGCGGTCTCCGCGCCCGTACGGGACCCCCGTACGGGACGCCTCGCCTGCGTCGCCAACGTCGTCAGCCACACCAGCCGGCACACGGCGGCCGGCCTGCGCGACACCCTCCTCCCCCGGCTCCGCAGGGCCGTTACGGCGATGGAGGAGGACCTGCGCGGGGCCCCGTCCACCGAACCGGGGCCGCCGCCCGCGGGCCTGGCCACCTGGACGAGCGCGTCGAAGCAGGAACTGGGCCGCGAGTTCATCGAATCCCTGGCCCGCGGCCTGACCGTGCTCACGGCGTTCGGGGAGGGCCGGGCGGCCCTGACCCTGACAGAGGTGGCCAAGGCCACGGGCCTGGCCAGGGCGACGGCCCGCAGAGCCCTGATCACCTACGAACACCTGAACCTGGTGACCCACGACGCCGCCGACCGCACCTTCGCCCTCTCCCCCCGAGTCCTCTCCCTCGGCTTCCCCCCGCTCGCGGGGACCCCCCTCCCCCGCCTCGCGGAACCCCACCTGCGGACCCTGACCGACCGCATCCAGGAAACGACCTGCCTCGCGGCCCTCACCGAAACGGGCGACGAGATCCAGTACACGGCCCGGGTGACCGCCCGCCACGTCATGCGCGTCGACATCCGCGTCGGTACGCGGATCCCGGCCACGACCGACACGGCGGTGGGCCGCGTCCTCCTGGCGAATCAGGACCACGCCCTGGCCGACGAGGAGTTGGAGGAAGGCGTCCGCACCCTCGCCGTCCCCCTCCACGACCGCACCGGCCACACGGTCGCCGCCCTCACCACCTCCACCCACACCGCCCGCCGCACGCCCCAGGACTGCCTCGACACCCTCCTCCCCGCCCTGACCACCACAGCCGCCCACCTCGAGACCGACCTCCACACGGCCTCCCGCTTCACCCCCGTCCCCCTGACCTGACCCCCACACCCCCAACCGATTCCGGTACGCTGACGCCTGGACTCACACGCACGGGTCCACGCCTTCGTAGCTCAGGGGATAGAGCACCGCTCTCCTAAAGCGGGTGTCGCAGGTTCGAATCCTGCCGGGGGCACAGGAAGAAGGGCCAGCTCAGGAGGGTTTTCCTCCCAGGCTGGCCCTTCGGCGTTTCAGGGACCGTGCCACACGCGTGCCACTACGTGGAGAAGTCCTGATCCGGATGGGTCAGGGCGTTCGGTACGAAGAGGCTCAGCCGAAAGGTGGCCGGTTGCGTCTGGCGCCCACAGAGCCTGTCGACTCGCACCGCCGTCCAGTCGATCTGCGTGTCCGACGCTCGGAGACGGCGGACATGAGCGTGCCATCCCGCCTCATCCTGGGTTTCGAAAAGCACCTCCCAGCGGCCCGCGTCAGGCGCGAAGCGAGCAGCAGCCCGCCGAACCTCGTTCTGCTGCTGACGCCTTCTTTTGCGCTGCCCTGGCATCGATTCAGCATCGCCAACTTCGGCCATGACAGCAAGGCCATTACCTGTCCCCGAGACCGGAGGCCCCTCCCCCACCCTCTCGGATCATGGCCCCAAGCCGGTCGGCGATGGCCCGGTCCCGGTCGCTTGTCATGTGCTGGTAGATCAGTGCGGCCCGGGAGCTGCTGTGCCCCATGCGCGTCATCAGCTCCCGCGTGCTGGCACCGGCCGTCGAACGCTCTCTCCCACGGCCGGGCGACGAGGCCGGACAGGATGACCGGAGCGCCCATCACCAGGCCCTCACCGATGCCCGCCTCCGGAACGGTCACCCTGATCATGTCCGAGCCGCCCTGCGCGATGAACACCAGCTCCAGCACCATGAGCCGCTGGTTGGTCACCGGGTCCACGGCGACCTCACCGGTCCGACGGTCCTTCACCTTCACCTCGGGCAGCTTCGTGACGAGCAGCGTCGCGGTCGAGACGTCCACGGGGATGACACGCATTTTCTGAACCTCACTGGTTGGCGGCGCCGGTTGGCCGGCACCGCTCCGACTGGATACCCCCCCTAGACGGCAGAGGAGTGACCCGCCCCAACCGTCTAGAGGAGTTGACGGCAGTGGTAGACCGACGACCCGTCAACCGTCCAGGGGGTATATGTGCGAGTCGCGGAGAGCGCGTCCGCGCCACCGAGCCGAACCACGACAGTTGCCGTAAAGGCAGGCTTGCTGCCACCAGGATCGCGGCGCGAACCCCGTTGCATGCTGCTGTGAGCGGGTGCCCGCAGACAGGTACCGGCAGAGGGCACATCGGCGTTTGACCTCAACCAAAGTTGAGCTTCTAGGTTGGTTCCAGAGCCACAGGAGCAGACCGGCGGTGCCTTTCAAGGAGGTTCGTCATGGCCGAGAGCACAGCTCACATCGAGATCCCCGACCGTTACCGCTATGCCGTGATCCCGCACATCATGGTTGATGACGCCGCCGCCGCGATCGATTTCTACCAGCGGGCGTTCGGCGCTCGTGAGGAGTTCAGGATCGATGCTCCGGGCGGCGGGATTCTGCACGCCGAGATCACCATCGGACGGTCGGTGCTGATGCTGGGCGACGCCAGCGTGGACGAGGCCGAGGCCGGCTCCTTCGCCGCGCCCGCCTCGCTCGGTGGAGGCACGTCCGTCACGCTGCATGTCTTCGTGCCGGACGTCGACAGCTTGGCGAAGCGCGCAGAGGCTGCCGGCGCCGAGATCCTCCAGCCGCCGACAGACATGTTCCACGGCGACCGCACCGTCATCCTCAAGGATCCTTCGGGCCACATGTGGGTGTTTCTGACCCACATGGAAGACGTCTCGGACGAGGAGCTTCGGCGTCGGCTGGCTGCCGCCGGGTGACCGCTCGCAGTCGTGCACCGTGACCAGATGGACCGAACCTGGTGACAGCAACCGTGCTTCCCGCGCTGTCGGCGACATGCCGTGAGCCGACCTGGTGGCAACAAGTGTGCTTGTCGACTCGAAGACGCAGATGAGCGTCTACTCATGCTGTCAACCACCGTGCTCGACTCAGCTGCGGCAGCACCCAGTGCAGGGCGGTGGCGTCATCGTGCGCTTTGCCCCGCGGCCAGCGCCGCCCGTCGGGGTCACCGGCCTCGACTTCCCGCACGCGACGGATCAACTCGGACGGCCCCGCCGAGTCCAGGACGGCCACGGTCTCTTGCCACGTGGTGAGTTCGAAGCGGTCGACGAGCCGCGTCGCCCCGTCGCTCAGCAGCGTCACGGAGGACAGGTAGTCCAGCTCTGCTGTCCCCGTGAGGGCGTGTTCGGCCGCGCGAGGATCAGGCCCGGCGATCCAGAAGCCGTCCGGCCGGTCACGCAGGCCGGTCAGCGCGTCGCGGTACTCGGCCAGGGCGGCGGCATGCTCGGGCGAGCCGGCGGGAAGTGCGTCGACCGGTCCGCGCAGCCGCCTGCCGACGTCGTCCAGGCGCCGGTCGGTAACGACAGTCGTCCCGTTGCCCCTCTCCGCGAGGAGGAGGGAGGAGTCACCGAGGACGAGGTATTCCAGGGCATCCGCGCCGGTCCGGACGGCGACGACCGTGCTGGTCGGGCTGGCCCGATGGACCAGGTCGCAGACGTCCTCGTGCAGCGACCTGACGGCACCGATCGCGTCGGCCAGACATGCGGCCAGCGGCCGGGCGGGATGCGCGGTGATGGTGCTCAGCAGCAGCCCGCCCAACGTCGCGGAGAACCAGGCGACACCATGCGTACACCCGGTTTCCGCGGCGACGCCGGCGCCGCGACGGCGCCTCCGGCACCACCCGCTGGAACAGCTCCCACAACTCGTCCGGCACCAGCCGCTCGACAATCCCCACCACGGCCAACAGCCCACCGACCCAAATGAGATGACGTCTAAGACCGTGTCCTATGTGGTGAGGCGTCGTTGGTTTCGGTATGGGTCGGGGTACGTGGAGTTGGATTGTGCCGGATGGGCTGTGGGAGATCGCGAA